>NZJA01000052.1 GCA_002691835.1 Planctomycetota bacterium | reverse complement strand
GACGGGGGAGAGACGGGTTCGCGCCAAGGTTTCGAGTTCTTGAAAACCTCTCAACCCACCTCTTGAGCTGGATCCATGACAAACCTCTACTCCCAGCCAGCGCAAGGCCGAGCCAAGGCGGGCACCGTCGTGGTGGCGACTCGTCAACGCACAGAAGCCATTCGATTTCAGGGTATAGCTGAGAGGGAGAACCCATTCATGCCAGAAGGTGACTACCAGATTTCCATGATCTTGAAGGGCACGGATGGCATGCTCTCCTCCGTACCAACGAAGGTCGAGGGATTGCATCAACGAATCGATGACTCCAGCAATCACCTTTCCACTCCAGCGGTAGGGGTGCTCAGGAGCGGAGTCGGACTCCATCCCGTTGGGGGATTCGTGGGCAGTGGTTCGCGGATTGAAACTCATGGAGACAGCATCCGTTGTTGACCGGGATCGGGTCAATCTGAATTTTCGATGCTTCTTCTTTCAGTGCGATCTGGGCGACGAAAAACAGGGTGTTGAGGGACTCAAACAGATTCCAGCAGGGAATCGAGTCCTTGCACCACTTTATCCACTTCCAGAGAACTCATGCAGACCGAGTGATCACAGTCTCTCAGCAAGCATGGAGAACAGGGAACTCCGGATCGGAGAGCCAATGCACGGGGCCCTCTGGGTCCATGAACGAGCGGATCTTTGGGCCCATACAGGCCGACTGAAGGCAGTCCGAGCAGGGCGGAGAGGTGGATCACCCCAGTATCTGCAGCCACCACGGCGCGGCATTGCTGAATCATTCGACCGAGGTCTGCGGTGTCTTTCGTTGCTGGAGCCAGAGTGATCGCTGGTTTTTCAGAATCCAGCAAGTCTGCGAGTCTTTCTCTTTCTCCGGGACCGCCAGAAAGCCAAACCCTCTCACCCCGGTCTGCAAGTGCGAGAGCCAGTCTTCGCCAATGGGAAAGAGGCCATTCTTTGAAGCGTCCAAATGCGCTGACAAATGGATGAAGAAGAATCGGTCGAGGAGGTTGCTCCGATTCATGATTCCTTGGGATCACGGGAGAGGCCCCCAAAGCGAGTTCACCTGCTGGAGTGGAATCGGAGTAGCCCAACTCACGGACGAGATGCATCGCCCGTTCGCTTCGATGGACTCGCCCCGCTGCGTGTCGGGGTCTCCACCCCGGCCACCAACCCGGCAGTTCACCGCCATCTTCGGGATGCAACTGCAGGACATGACGATTCCGGGTGAGCATGCGGATGTATGCTGAACGCAAATTGGATTGCCAGTCGATCACGAGGTCGTAGAAGTGGCCATGAAGCTGGGATCGCATTTCTTCCCAGCGGTCGCGGGCATTGCCTCGAGTTTCGGGATTGCGCCAGTCTCTGCGAATTTCGGACCTTGGAAAGCAGAAAACGTGATCGAGTCGCGGGTGGTTTTGCAAAAGCGGAAAAGACAGAGATTCTGTGATCGCGTCGATCTGGGCTCCGGGAAACAGTCGACCGAGGGCCTCCAGAGCAGGGAGGACCTGGATGACGTCGCCGAGGGCACTGAGCCGGATGACGAGGATTCTCTCTGGTGACAGGGGTTTGCTAGGAAGTGGTCTCACGGACGTTAGAATGAACCCTGTTGGGTCAAAATGGAACCCGAATCAGGGGATCTGTATACTGTCTGAGGAAATTTGTCAGGAGGTTTTCCATGAGTGTCATGCTAGGTCTTGAACTCTGCGGAAATACTCTGGTTTTACAGGCCGTCGACCGTCGTGGTTCGGTTCTGGCGGTCGTTACAGAGAAAGTCCCCTCCTCCTTCAGCGAGGATTGGAAGACTCACCCGGACGAGAAGGTTCGTTCTGTCAGGGCATTGCTCCAGCATGCTCTTCAGGAGGGGAAGATTCGTCCTGGTTCTGTCGCGGCCATCGGGATCGCCAGCAGTACAGGGTTGGTTCTCGTCGATGCAGAGATGGAGCCTGTTCCTCCGAGAGCTCTCGGCTGGACTTCTGAATCTCCACCTGAAGCAAACATTGATGAAAGAATACCAACAACACTTTCTGCTCAACCGGGTCTGACCCGCAGTTTGGTTGCGGTTCTGGATGTTCAGGATTGGCTGCGTTATCGCTGGACTGGTGCTCTCGCGACGACGACCTCTTTTGCATGGCAATCGGGACTGACCCCGGGAGCTCACTCGATTGAGCGTTGGGATCCTGCCAAAGTGGATGGGGTGGGTCTTGCTTCGGGTCAGCTTCCGCCAGTGATGCCCGCATACCAAAGGGTGGGCATCCTTCAGGAGGAACTCGTTCGTGATACGGGTTTGCCGAGGGGGACCTGGTTCATGGCCGGCACTACACCCGTTGCTGCCCGATTATGGATGGCATGCGAGCCGATTTCTGGCCAACGCATTGTACTTCTCGATCAGCAGGGCGCTCAAACCTGGACGGTCGTGCCCGCCAGTGATTTTGAAGGTGATTCTCGAAATGCTCTTCCGTCTCCGCATGGAGACCACTGGTATGTTCAAGCCAAGACTGAAGCGGCCGATCCCAGAAAAGGCGCAGAGCCGGAGATCGATGTCATTTACGACAGCATCGATGACGCGGCGGCATACGACTGGTCTGGGAATGCAGAAGAGATTCGACTGTCAGCAGATTTTGGAAAACCTTCAAGGGGCCCCGCACTCCTTGCAGGGGTCGGCTTGGGGTGGTTTCGGGATATGAAGCCTTTTTGGCGTAAGCGTTGTCCTTTGCAGACACTCGCCGAATGGCGCAAGTCTCATTCAGATCCTTCCCCACCAGTGACAGATCAGGGTGAATCGAAATGAAATCGTCTCTGACTCTCAAGGAGCAGCTACAAGATCGTTTCAGGGGAGCCTTTCTTGGGGCAGCGGTGGGCAGTGCTCTCGGTTTTCCTTATGCGGGTTCTTCACGCATCTTCATGCGCGCTCTGGGGGAAGAAGCTGTCGACGGATATGTCCGTCATCGATCGGGCTACTTTCCAGAGGGACAGCATGGCGCGTCGATTCAATTACTTTCCCTCGCTTCCCAATCGATCTCTCAAGAGGGGTTGATCCGGGAAGGTTCCATCGTTGAGGCGTGGATTCCACTGTGGCGTGAAAATCGAATGATCGAGCGTCTGTCAGACATCGATGGAGCAATGTCCCGGTGGTTGCGTCAGGGAAGCTCAGCCCGGGGCTGTGCCTGTCCTCCTGGAGAAGATGGGGCTTCGGCTCTCTTGTGCAGCATTCTTGTGGGACTTTGGTGTCACGATGCTCCAGAAGAGCTGAATGATGCGGTCGATCGCCTGACTTCTATCACTCATGAGGATACTCGGGTTCGTGCAGTGAATGCGGCGCTGGCAACGATTATTGCTCACTGCTTGACTCATCATGAGATTGTTTTGGGTGTCGTTCTCGATGCAGCAGCTGTTGCGGCGAGTCGTATCGATTCTGAAGTTGCAGAGGCGATTCAGCAAATTCCTGGAATGCTGACACTGAATGAACAAGATGCATTTTTGAAACTCGCTTCCTTGGGTGATCACAGAGATGTTTCTCCTGATCGGATCGGTGTTGAGGATCGCTGCCTCCCCATCTTTATGGTGGCATTGTATTCCTGGTTCAGAGATCCCGGATCTCCGCGGTCAGTCCTGCTCTCCTGTTTACAGGCTGGTGGGGCAGTTCAGTTGACAGCGGCAATTGGGGGAGCACTCGCCGGAGCCTGCAGCGGAGAATCGGGACTGCCCAAAGATTTGGTTCAGAGGCTTCTTGAAGTCGAAGATTTGCGGCTGGATGCCAATCAGCTTTATGATCGCCAGCAAATGGAAAGACGCCGACGTGACCTTTAACGAGGGAATACGTTTGGAAGATGCTCTACTGGTCCTTGAATGGCGAGACGGGTATCCTTTTAGTAGTGATATCCCAGAGTTGACAAGGAGGTTTTTTTGCCAGAAGAAATGAGACTGTTCGGAGAAGTCGCCTTCGAACTGCAATACATCACCACCGCCCAACTCTATGAAGGTCTTGCCGTTCAGGCTCGCGATGAGGCCCGGGGTGAATCCCACCGTTTTCTCGGCCAGATATTGATCGACCTTGGACATATGAAAGAGAAGCAGGTTCTGGAAGTCCTGACGATCATTCATGACCGTCCCCGAGAAGGTGTCGAGGAGAAGTAATCTGAGCCGCTCAATGCCCTTGTCCGCCCGTCCGGTCCTCCCGCTCCCGGGTCCTCTTCTGCAAATCCTTGAGAAGTTGTGGCGTTGGGGTGTGAGCCAAAAAAAGCGTCGAGAATCAGCGAAATTCCGATCGGGTGAATGGCCTTTACGTCTCCCGGTTCCGGTCATCAGTCTCGGAAATATCACCGTTGGCGGTACGGGAAAGACTCCCACAGTTTTGGCATTGGCAAAGGCCTGGAAAGATCTGGGAGGTCGTCCTGGAATTTTGAGTCGAGGCTATGGTGCAGAGTCTAGACCGAGAGCCGGATCTGAGAGCGGTTCCAGGCAAAGTGTGAACGATGAGTTTCAAATGCTGCAGGAAAAGCTTCCCGATGTTCCGCATTTCCAGCATAAAGACCGTTTTCACGTCGGTAAGCTTCTTCTCACAAAGCACCCTGAAGTCGACCTTCTTCTGCTCGACGATGGATTTCAGCACCGTCGCTTGTACCGGGATCTCAATATTCTCCTCTGTGATGCGCAGGATCCCTTTGGCGGTGGCTACTGTCTTCCGCTCGGCCGATTAAGAGAACCGATCGACGCCGTTTCAGAAGCGGATCACATTCTCCTGACACGCACCGAGCGTTGTTCGCCGGAGTGGTTGGATCAGGTCACCGGATATTTCCGTCAGCTTCATCCGCAGATTCCTGTGGATCTTTGCCAGACTCGAGTTCTTGGATTTCGACCCCTCGATGGGGGAGATCCAGTTCCTGCAGAGGTAGATTCCTGCCTGGCCTTTAGTGCATTGGGTGACCCGGATGGGTTCCTGAACTCCCTGCAATCCACCGGAATTCGGGTTCTGAAAGAGGTTCGTTACCAGGATCATCGGCATTTTTCTGAGCGAGATCTGGATCAGCTTCTGAGTCTTGCTGACCAAAATGGATGTCAAGCATTGGTCTGTACTGCCAAAGATTCGGCCAAGGTTGCAGAATTAGGCCTTCCTGAGCCTTTACGGCGCAGGATTCTCGTTCTTGAGATTGAGCATGATTTCCCTGTGGAAGCCATTCTTTCAAGATGGACGGCTGGTCAGCCCTAAGATCAGTTTCCGGGGAGGCGTGAAGTACAAAGCTCTCTCTGATAGCATCCCGAAATGCCGAAGAGGAGTTTCCATGAACCGAGAGAGCCGTTGGCAACCACTCGATCTTGACGGAATCCAAGCCACCCCGATCCGTGATCGGCACAATATTGTTCGCCGAAGTCAATTTCGGAAGCCGTGTCCGGTGGATGCGTCTTTTAGTGAGTGGCTCGACCACCTTCCCGATATTCTCGCTGCCGGCGAGTTACGTGCTGCAGTCGATGCGGTCGTGACAGCGCATGCTGCCGAGGCTCCTGTAGTGGCTGCACTCGGAGGGCATGTCGTGAAGGTCGGGATGGGACCGATTCTCATAGACTTGATGGAACGGGGTGTCATTCAGGCTTTGGCGATGAATGGTGCGACCGCGATTCATGATCTTGAACTGGCGATGATCGGTGAAACTTCGGAGGATGTGGCGACCCACATTGCCGATGGTTCATTTGGGATGTCTGCCGAAACTGCGGAAGCATTTCGTGAGGCGGCAAAATCGGGTTCCACCGGAGTCGGACTTGGGGCAGCACTGGGTGATTATATTTTCGATTCAAAATTTCCTCATGCAGAGATTTCCATTTTAGCGAGTGCCCGCCGTCTGGGAATTCCTGCAACGGTTCACGTCGCTGTGGGAACGGATATTGTCCACATGCATCCGGGGGTTGCTGGAGCGGATATGGGGGAGGCGACCGCCATCGATTTCCGTCTTTTGGCCGCGGTCGTTCAAGATCTTGAAAACGGCTGCTGGCTGAATATTGGCTCGGCTGTCGTCATGCCGGAAGTTTTTCTGAAAGTCATTAATATTGCCCGAAATCTGGGTCAAGAACTTGCAGGAGTGACGGCGATTAACTTTGACATGATTCCTCATTACCGAACCAGTCGGAATGTTCTCCAGCGACCGGTTGAACGTGGCATCTCGCTGATTGGGCATCATGAAATCAATTTGCCCTTATTCCGGATGGCTCTCCTCCAAAGATTGGCGAAAGGAACCTCATGATTCCTGAAATCGAATCGATCCAGGTTGAAAAACCGGTTCTGGTCATCGGTGATTTGATGCTTGACGAATATCACTACGGTGACGTCGAGAGGGTTTCACCGGAAGCTCCGGTTCCAGTCGTCAGATCGCAACAGCATGAACGTCGGGTTGGTGGAGCCGGAAGTGTTGTCGCAAATCTGTCAGCACTGGGTGTCTCTACCCACGTCATTGGCCTGATCGGCAACGATGAGGCTGGAGAACATATCCGTGAAGCTCTGGCGTCTTTGGGCGCAGATGTCTCCGATATCGTGGTTTCCAAGGATCGTCCCACCAGCTGCAAGACCCGGATATTGGCAGGCGTTCAGCATGCGGGAAGAGGACAGCAGCAGATTCTTCGATTAGATCGGGAACAGGTCCAACCCCTGAGTGAGTCTGAGTTTTCCGCATGTCGTCAGGCATTGAAGCGGATTCTTGATCAACCCTTGTCGATCATTTTGGTTTCCGACTACGAGAAGGGGCTTCTCGGCGAAGAGTTGCTTCAGGAATTGCTGAATGAGGCTCGGGCGAGAGGAATCCCTGTCTTGGTCGATCCTGGCCGGTCGGGGGAGTGGCAGAAGTACCGGGGGGCAACCCTGATTTGTCCCAACAGATACGAGGCCTCTGCTGCCAGTGGCATGGAGGTCGGCGATGAGGTTGCTGATCACGCTCGGGTTGGGGAAGCCCTTGTTGAAAAGCTTCATTTGGAGCACTGCATTTTGACTCTCGACCGGGATGGAATCACTCGCGTTTCCAAGGGTGGAGGACTTCGCCGTCATCCGACCCGGATTCAGGCAGTGACCGATGTCGCCGGTGCAGGTGACATGGTGCTTTCGCTTCTGGGCTTGTCATTGGCTTCTGGCTGGTCGATGGATGATGCGTGTCAGTTGGCGAATCTCGGTGCGGGTTTAGAAATCCAAAAAGTCGGTGTTCAGCCGGTGGAACTTTGGGAGCTCTCTTCTGCCCGAGATGCTTATTGTGGATTACAGAAAGATCCCGGACACAGTATCGAAGAGATGGTTCTGATCATGGATCAGTATCGGTCTTCCCAGCAGACAGTCGTCTTCACGAACGGTTGTTTCGATCTTTTGCACTCGGGGCATTTACAGCTGCTTGAAGCGGCGAGAGCTTTTGGCGATGCCTTGATTGTCGGTTTGAACTCGGATGCATCGGTGACCCGTCTGAAGGGACCCGAGCGACCCATCCTGCCAGCGACGGAAAGAGCCCGTCTCTTGGGAGCCCTCTCTAATGTCGACCATGTCGTGATTTTTGATGAAGACACCCCGGAATCACTGATCGGTCAGTTACTTCCGGATGTTTTGGTCAAAGGGGCTGATTATTCGATTGAAGAGGTGGTGGGCAGGGAAGTGGTCGAAGCGGCGGGAGGAAGGGTGGAAACAGTGACTTTGAAGCCTGGATTCTCGACCTCTGGCCTGATTGAGCAAATCAGGAGTGGGACACGATCTTGCCCCGAAACCCCTGAAGGCTAGGATACGGACTTGCCCGGGATTCCCAAAAGCCCATTCCCGGGAAGCCTGGAATCGAAGAAATCTTCACCGCAGGTGATTCGGAGATTCCTTAGCCCAAAGTTCGGGGAGAAAAAATGACTGAAGAGACACGGGATCGTTCCGCGATGGCAACGATGTTCGGTCGCATCGTCCTCAAAAACAAATTGGTCGATGAAGCCGCCTTGAAAAAGGTGATGGCCGGTTTGCCTGAGGGAGGAGACCTCGGTGAGACGCTGGTGGCCAAAGGATTGATTACTGCACAGCATGCTTCAGCGATTCAGAAAAAGATTGAGGAGCGTTTGGGGGGGGCTGCTGCTTCGGCAACCGCCACTTCGGCAGCGACTGCGTCTGCGGGGTCAGGCCCTACGGTCGCCGACGTCCAGAGAATGGATTTTACCGAACTGAGCGGCAAGCCCATCGACCAATATTTGCGGAAGGCGAGAGAGCTCGGTTGCTCCGACTTTCACTTCCAGGTCGATTCAGCACCGTTGGTCCGTCTCCATGGGCAGCTGATTCGTTTGAAGCATCCGACCCTTTCGGCAGAGGACACAGAAAAAGCGATTCGTGAGTTGCTGGATGCTGAGCAAATGCGTGAGCTGGAAGAGCATCTCGATCTGGATTTCTGCTTGGAGACAGAAGATCACGGTCGCTACCGTGCCAACTGTTTCGTTCAGCGAAAAGGCAAGGAAGCGATCTTCCGCCTGATTCCGAAAAAGGTCTCGTCGCTGGAAGAATTGCACATGCCGGCAATTCTCAAAGAGTTTACCCAGTACAACCAGGGAATCGTGTTGGTCACGGGGCCTTCAGGTTGTGGAAAATCGGCGACTTTGGCGGCTTTGGTCGACCTCGTGAACAAAAATCGAAACGACCATATCGTGACGGTTGAGGATCCGATCGAGTACATTTTTGAAGCCTCTGGATCGAACATCAATCAACGTCACGTGCGACGTCATACCGAAAGTTTTTATTCAGCCCTCAAATCGGCGATGCGTGCAGACCCCGATGTCATCATGGTGGGGGAAATGCGAGATGTTGAAACGATTTCGATGGCCATCACGGCTGCCGAAACCGGGCATTTGGTATTGGCAACCTTGCATACGACGAATGCCGTTCGATCTCTGGACCGCCTCATCGATGTCTTCCCACCGAGGGAGCAGGAGCAGATTCGGGCCATGGTTTCGGAATCGATGCGTGGGGTCATCTCCCAGCAGTTGCTACCTCGAAAAGATGGAACCGGCGTAGAGCCGGCTCTGGAAATCATGTTTGCCACACCGGCTGTGGGGAACCTGATCAGGGAAAACAAGACTTTCCAACTGCCCTCGGTTCTCCAGACCGGACGCAAGCAGGGAATGATCACGATGGATGATTCGATTCGTGAACTGCTGAAAAAGGGCGTGATCACACCGGAGGTGGCCCGCTATCACGCGGAAGACCCCTCGACGATGAAGGGTTAGGAGAGTTATGAGCACCGAACAAATCGATAAATTACTGAAGATGATCAAAGATCTGGATGGTTCAGACCTTCACGTGAGTGCTGGAATGCCACCGAAGATTCGTGTCCATGGACATCTCCGTCCTGTGACCAAGGATCCACTCACCGCCGAGCAAACTGAGCAGCTGCTGTTGCCGATGCTTGATGAGAAACGTCAAAAACAGCTGGCTGAAAAAAATGATCTCGACTGGGCTTATGCGATGCCCGGAGTCGCTCGTTTCCGCTGCAGCTTTTTCAGGCAGCAGCACGGTTTAGCTGGGGTTTTTCGAATGATCCCCGAAGAGATTCTTCCGGTTTCAGCTTTGGGAGTGCCCACCCACATTGAAAAGTTCTGCCATCTGCGAAATGGACTGGTTCTTTGTACCGGGCCCACAGGAAGTGGAAAGTCAACGACGCTGGCTGCTTTGATCGATTACATCAATCAAAATCAGTCGAGGCACATCGTTACCATTGAAGAGCCGATTGAATTCGTGCATGCGAACAAAATGTCGCAGATTACTCAGCGTGAAGTGGGCATCGACTCTGAATCTTTCGCCAAAGCTCTTCGGTCGGTCGGTCGTCAAGACCCGGATGTGATTCTCGTGGGTGAATTGAGAGACCTCGAGACGATCGGGTTGGCGATTACTGCCGCAGAAATGGGATATCTGGTTTTTGCAACACTGCACACCAATAGCGCGGCCAAAACGGTCGACCGGATCATCGATGTGTTTCCGGAAGAGCAGCAAAACCAGGTTCGAACGATGCTCTCCTGTTCACTCAAGGGGATTATTGCTCAGCTACTGATTCCCAAGAAGGACGGCAAAGGCCGGGTGGTTGTCAATGAGCTTCTTTTTCATGATGGCGCATTGCCGAACATTATTCGTGAAGGTGCGGTTCACAAGATCGTCTCCCTGATCGAGGGCGGCAGGGGCAAGGGAATGCAGCTGATGGATGATGCGATTCTTGCTCGTTTGAAAGAGGGTTCGATCTCTGCAGAAAACGCCTATCGCTGGGCTGCAGAGAAGAAGAAGTTTCAACACCTCCTGAAGGGGTGATCGATTGCAATCGGGTGAGAGAATTCTCGTTCGCATTCCGACATGGGTCGGAGATGCCGTCATGGCGACTCCCGCATTGCGGGGGTTGAGAAGACGATTCCCGGATTCAGAAATTTCCGTCATGGGAGGGGCCCATCTACAGCCGCTCCTTGCGGAGGCGAACCTCTTTGACGCCTGGATCACCGTTGGTTCGGGGCCCCAGAAAGTCCGGACGAATATTCAAAGGATCCGAGAGGGCCAGTTTGATCTGGCCATCATTCTGCCTCACTCCTTTCGGACAGCATGGGAAACATGGCGTGCCGGTGTCCCTCGTCGAATCGGCATGGCCCGCCAATGGCGAAGCTGTTTGCTTTCAGACCCCTTGAAAATGCCCCGTCTCGCCCCGGGGCGCAGGGCTTACCCCATGCACCATGAGTATCTGGAAGTCGTTGCGACCCTGGGAGTGGACGGCGACGGGGAAGGCTCGCAGCTGGCTGCGTCCGAGGATTGTCGTCTGCGGGCTCAAGAGCGTTGGCAACGCTGGTCAATTTCTGAAGATCGTCCATGGGTTGGTCTGCATCCGGGTGCCGCTTTTGGGCCCTCAAAGATTTGGCCTCTCGACCGTCTCGCAAGAGTCGCAAAGGAACTTCGCGATGTCGACGGGTGTGAAATCGTGATCACCTGTGGACCCGGAGAAGAGGAATTGGCCCAAGACCTGGAGGCTCGAATCGACGGCCCTGTGATCAATCTGGCAGCTGGGCTTTGGCCTCTCGATGAGCTCAAGGTTCTGATGGAGAAACTCGCTCTGCTGATCACCGGTGATACGGGACCTCGGCATATCGCTGCGGGGATGTCGACACCTCAGGTGGTCTTGATGGGGCCGACCAGTCCTGATTACACCGATGCATTTCTTGAGACCACGACGGTGATACGAAAACAGATCGATTGCAGTCCCTGCCAGAAAAAGGTGTGCCCGTTGGGCCATCACCAGTGCATGAAGGCCATTGAGCCTGAAGAGGTCTTGGCGGCAGCGCGTTCGTGGCTCGCCCAGAAACCTCAGTCATAGTCCTGTCCCAAGACTCAAGCCGCCAGACTCAAGCCGCCAGACTCAAGCCGCTGCTATCGAAGCTGGTCCTGAAAACGGTTCCCGAATGCTAGTCCTGGACGAGAGCTTCTGCCATTTGATGGGCGATGGAAAGCATCGTTCCGGCAAGGGCTCCATCCGGTTGGCTGACCATCACTGGAACTCCAGAATCACCCTGCATTGCCGTGGATGGCTCCAGAGGAATTTTTCCAAGGAAGGGGACTTCATAGCGATTGGAGATGTCTTCTCCACCGGCTCCCGGAAAGATCTCAGTCACATGTTGGCATTGGGGACACTCAAAGTGACTCATGTTTTCGATCACGCCGAGGATCGGAACGCTGGTCCTTTGAAACATCTGAATGCCTCGCTGAACATCGAGCAGGGCGACATCCTGTGGGGTCGTCACAATGACTCCGCCTGCCAGCGATAGGGACTGAACAAGAGTCAACTGGGCATCTCCAGTTCCTGGTGGCAGATCGAGAACCAGGAAATCCAGATCACCCCACTCGACTTGAAAGAGGAATTGCCTCAATAGGCCGGTGACCATTGGACCTCTCCAGATCACTGGGGAGTCTTCCTCCAGTAGATACCCGATCGACATCGTCTGCAGACCGTGGGATTCGATTGGCAGAATGGTTTCCTGTTCCGTCGCCTGAGGGCGGTCCTCTTCGGTTCCCAACATCTTCGGTGTCGAGGGACCATAGACGTCGGCGTCGAGGAGACCGACCTTTTTACCGATCTTTTGCAGCGCAATTGCGAGGTTGACGGCAACGGTTGATTTTCCGACACCACCTTTGCCACTGGCGACGGCAATCACATGTTTGACCCCTGGGATATCCTGCGCCCCGACCGTATTGGGTCCAGGGCCCTGGGCTCCTTGACCTTCACTTCCCGGTCCAGCTGCGGCCGCATCCCCAGAGGAGTCTTCAGGTTTTTTGTGAAGGATCGTGACCTTCTGGACTCCATCGATGCGTCCGATCTCGTCCTCGAGACGTTCGCTTAATGAGCCTTGCTGATTGGTGAGTTCCACCGGGAATTCTACGACGAGTGTGATTTCACCTTCATGGGCAATCACTCTCTGAATCAGTCCTGCTTGAACCACGTTTCCTGGCGAACCGGGGAGTGGAATTTCCGCAAGAGTTGTTTGAATCTCTTCGAGAACGCGAGCTTTATCAAATGCCATGGGTCTCTCCTGTGATCTGTCTCAAGTGACACTTCTGCAACTCATTGGGAAGTCTGGGTCTACCGGTCCCAAGAATCTTGCCAGTAAGCGATGATTAACCTCTTCATTGTCTCCCATTGGGGGGAGGCGAAGTAAGCAAATTTGTCGTTTTTTACCCGATGGAAGTCATGTTTGACGTTAATTCGGCAAATCCGACGCACTCTATGAAGGGGGCTTCCTTTCTTTTGTGACCCATATGCCCTCAAAGGAGGTGTAAACAGGCACCGGGTCTGGGCAGTGGCTATGATCTGGATGTCGAGAGAAGAGTTTTTATTCAGCATTTACTGGGGAGTAAATCATGGCAGATTTTAAATTTCTGGATGCAGAGAGTCTCGACACGCATCTGACGACGACTGCAGGGTTACAACTGGTTCATTTTGGAAGCTCGTTGGTGACTTCTTGCAACTTTATGAGAAGAAGCCTGTCGATCATTTCTCCGGAATTTCAGGGAGACCTTCAGATGATCGAGATCGAACTTCAGCTGACACAAGTCGAGGTGGTTCAGCGTTTTCAGGTCAGATCCCTGCCGACGATTCTGATTTTCAAAGGAGACCAGATCGTCGAGCGCCTTGAGCGAATCCTGCTCCCTGCTGAGTTACGTCAATTCCTCCAGGATACAGTGTCGTTTCATACAGAACCTGGAATTGTCCCCAAACCCAAGGACCAGGAATCCTCTTCCTGAGTTTGGCGATTTAATTCGTCCGACATCCCCCTCCAAATTCCGTCCTATTCGTCAATAATTTCAGGGAACTCCTTTGGAATCCCCTGCGTCTTCATATATGAATGACTCAGGCGTTGTGAGAGAGTTCCCCAAAGAGAGTCATAGAGTGGCCCAGTGGCTGAGCTTATAGGGGACCGACATTTGTTAGCTTTTTGTTAAAGTAACAGGCGCTTGCGATGTTGTTGACAGACTCTGCTCGCCAAGTTAAATTGCAATCCCACCTTTCAGAGCCCATGAGGCGCTCCTGGTATCCTCTACCAGCGGCGCCTCTTTTTTTTTGAAAACAAGGCTGAGCGATCCGGCGGTGCTTTTCAGAGATAAAAAGACTCGCTGCTGAGATTTGGCACTGCTGAGATTTGGTACTGTGGGGGGGCGCTTTCGATTCCAGAATCTCGGTCATTCCAGAATCTCGTTCTTTCCAGAATCTCGTTCTTTCCAGAATCGCAGGTTTTCATAAGCCCGTTTCAAAGATCGCTGATTCGAGTGCCAGCTCGCTGGACAGACAAACCTTCAGAATGCAGGGAACTCTGCCGAGACCATTTTATTCAATAACAAAGAGGAAGATTCTGCGATTTTATTAACGACTCTCTAAGGATCAGGACCAGTTCCGCGCTTTTTCGATGAGCTCATCAAACTGGTGGGAGAGTGCATGGCTGGATCCGTCGATCGGACTCTTGAAAAAGAGAGAGCAGTATTTCTGCAATCCCTTTTCGCCCTGGCTTTGTGCGTGAGTCAGCAGTCGGGCAAGATCGATCACCAAGGGCGCAGCAAGAATTGCGTCGCAACCTTGCCACGTAAATTGCATCGACATTCTGTGACCCAGAAATCCTTTGAAGTGAATCAGGTCCCATGCTGTTTTGTTGTCACCGAGGCTGGGAACGTAATCGATCCTGACCTGACTATGGACGTCTTCTCCGAGGAGTTCATGAATCAGCTCACCTTTGGAGGCAATTTTACTACGTTTGTTTTCTTCGTGAGCCAAGATCTCGCCATCTCGATCACCGAGCATGTTGTAGCTTTGCCAACTCAATACTTGCATGGCTCTCTGGGCAAACATGGGAGCGAGTGCGGACTTGACCAGCGTCTCTCCAGTTTTTCCATCGCTTCCGCAATAGCTGCAACCGGCTTCCTCCAGTAACTGTCTGGTGGCGGGAACCAAAGCTGCAGAAGAGGGCGTGAAGTTGACGTATGCAGCACCGACTTCAGCAGCAGCCATCGCATAGATCGTGCTGGAACGAAAAGCACTGGCATCGTTGTTCTTCAAGGCCTCCATAAGAGCTTCCGCAGAAGAGTGTGCCGGATGATTTGGAACCGGAGCTTCTGTCGATGAGAGATTGACGACAACGATTCCCTGAAGCTGATGACGGGTCTGGAATTCCCTGAGGTCAGAAGTGACCTGTTCAAATGCTGCTGACGGAGTTTGCCCAGCGGGCTCTTTTGTCGCTGACCCCAGTTCGCAGATCGCTTTGCCGGCATTGATGAGAATTCCTGGCCGGATTCGTTGGTCGACACTCTGAAGGTCTTCGCGAATCGCTTCGATCAAGGGGAGGGACAGGCTGCCCGAATCCTCCTCGATGGTTTTCGCGCTTTCGATCAGTGATCCTTCACGGATCTCATGACCACCCACGATAAAGGATTCCAAAGGTGGGAGCTGGCAGTTTGAAAACTCTGGGTGCTCAGTAATCAACCCGATGGGCGGGGAGAGTTGTCGGGTCAGTGCTGCAAGGCCTGCAGTGACGGTCGTCGCGACTCCTCCGCGGGCACCGACGAGCCAGAGTCCATACTTACTCAACTGACAGCCTCCCGCTGAAACCGGATCATGGGCATAAGGTTTTGGAAAGAGCACCCTCGAAAACGGGGTGGGCGGCCTGAATAAGGAGCCGCCCACACCGTTCCGAATCGCCTATCGGCGGCGGTGCTTTCTGCGGGTTTCCTTGATGCTGATCTTGCGGTCTTTTTTGCGCATCAATTTTTCAAACTCCCGCTGCTTGCGGCGCTTCTCTTCAGAAGGCTTCTCATAGAAGCTTCTTTTTTTGATCTCTTTGAGAAGGCCCTCTTTGGCGACAGTTCTCTTGAATCGTTGCAGCAGCTTTTCGGGAGTTTCCCCGCTGCGAATTGTCACACGGATCAAGTCAGTCCTCTTTCTCTCAACAAAGTGAGGTAACAAAGTGAGGTAACGGGGGTAAACCCCGCTGGGTATCCTGCGGCATCGGATCCAGATTCACGTCTCTAAAGTTACGTCTGTAGAGTTCGCATATCCGGGTCGAAAGCAGATCACGATTTAGCCAGCAGTCTCGGGAGCAGAATCCTGACTCCGTAAAACCAATGGCAAACAGGAATTGTAGGGGATGCCCGATGTTGTGGCAAGGGAAGCAGAAGAAAGGGGCCGTTTCTTCCGGATGGCGATTCTTCGGCACTGGACAGAACCAAACTTAGGGATCAGGATCAGGCCCATGGCTCGATTCAGGGTCATTCGGGGCAAAAAACAGGGGGACTGATTTGAGCAATCCAGATAAAAGCTCTGAAAATCACTCTAAAGGGCCTGAAAACCCCTCTCTGAGCATGGCTTCCCTAGGAGCTGGATCCCTTCGGGTCCCTTTGACTCTTTCATTTTTTGCCGGAATCATGGTGCCCCTCGGCTTCGATCCTTGGGGCTTGAGCTTTCTCATGCCTTTCGCATTCATGTTGTTGGCATTGGCGACCGATCGCTGCGGTTTTCGCCGATCTCTCCTGTTGGGCTGGGTTTTTGGCCTAGGAGTTCAAGGAGCGTCTTTACCGTGGATCGCACTGGCCGCTAAAAACTACCTTGGAATCTTTGTTCTTGGGGATCCGGGCTCATGGACCGCTTGGCTCTCTGGAATCGGTCTTTTTATACTCTGGTGGCCTCTGTCCTCATTGGGCTGGGGGTTTTGCATGGCCCTCGTCAGCATGGCTCCTGAGGCCCCAGGTTCCCGGCAAAGAATATGGAAATGCTTGGGAGTCTTTAT
>NZJA01000051.1 GCA_002691835.1 Planctomycetota bacterium | reverse complement strand
CTCCGATGGTTCCATCGACCAGAGGTTTCCCGGGTTTCATGGCGACCTTGCGGATGTGGACGTCCTCACCCATTTCTCGGGCAACTTCGCGGATATAGTCCAGATCTCCTGCGCTGATCCCACCGGTGGTCAGGATTGCATCTGGACTCTCTGCCAATGTGTCAGCGATGCCTTTGCGAATCGATTCGATATCGTCGCTGAGAACCGGTCTTGGGATGGGGATTCCTCCCCAGCTCTGAATTCTGGCACAGAGAGAGTAGAGGTTGGAGTTGCGGATTTTTCCCGGTGAGAGTGCGGATTCGATGGGCACCAGCTCATTTCCACTGGAGTGGACAGCGACTCGAGGTCTGCGATAGACCGAGACTCTGCTTGCTCCAACACTGGCGAGGAGTCCGATCGCTGCCGGGCTCAAGCGAGTGCCTTCTTTAAGAACCTCTCCACCCTTTGCGACATCCTCTCCTTGTCTACGAATGTGTTGGCCGGACTTTGCGGGTTTCACAAAAGTCACGGAATCCCTGCCATTTTGTTCACAGATCTCGAAAGGAATGACGGCTGTTCCACCCGGGGGAATGACGGCCCCGGTGTAGATACGCATTGCCTCGCCTGACCCGAGAGGTTGATCGCCAGGCATTCCTGCTTCGATAATTCCTGTGACAGGAAGAGTGACCGGCTGATTCTCATTTGCTTCGGCGAGATCTTCATAGCGAACGACAAAACCGTCCATAGCCGTGTTGTCAAATGGGGGAATAGCATCCGCGGAGGTCACGCTGGAGGCGAGAGTTCGTCCACTCGCATCAGCAAGGTCGACTTCTTCTGCCGGTAGGACCGAAATCCTTTCAAGAATATTACGCCGGACGTCTTCTAAAGAGATCAAGGGGTCCCTTTCGTCGATTTCAGAATCCAATCGAGGTAATCCTGATGACCTGTACTGATATCGAGCCCAATAATTTCAGGGCAATCATGTGGATGAGCTTCCAATATTTCAGAGGTCAGCAAGTTTGGCTCTGCAGCCGTTTTGACGAGCAAAAGAACTTCCTCCTCTTCACAAAGATTCCCGTTCCATGAATACACAGAAGTACCCTTTGGAAGGATGTGTACACAAGCCGCAAGGCTTTTACTCACCAGACTTCGGGCCAGTTTGTCTGCGTTTTCAACAGGGTGGGAAACCATGAAAAGGCGAATCACCTGAAACTCGATTCCTCAGGGCCAAGGGGAACGGTTGAATATTATCATGCTTCTGAAGCCCGGAAACGTTAAGGAAATGAAGTTGGCTATGAAGTAAGATCGTTAATCGAAAGAAATGAGTCGGGGAAAAATAAGGGTTCTGGAGCCTTGAATCCGGAACTCTGGGAGATCCTAGCCTGATGCGCTTTAACTTGGTGATTTTATGGAGTCTTGCCTGCTTGAGCGGTGCAGATTTGGCAAATGCCGCTTCTCCGCAGAGTTCGGGACCCGTGATGCTGGAATCTGTTCGTTTTCGCCTCTTTGGAAACGAGAAGCAGGATGTTGCCGAAATCACCCTTGAGGATGAGCAGTATCGATTACGCCTGTTCAATCAGAAGTTGGCCTCCTACTACTCGGTCAAAATCCCGTCTGAGGATCTGATCTTCTCTCAACCCTTGGGAATCTCCGCTTCAGAGGAGATTCTCCAACAACGGCAGGAATTGATCCGGCTTCGAGAACGCGATCGTCAGGAAAGAAGGCTGAAGGCTCAAGCAAAGAAGCAAAAGGAGCGGACCCCCTCCGACGGGGTTTCTTCAGCAGGCGATTCCGGATCTGAGACTTTGACGGAAGAGATCCCCTCAAATCTGAGTTTGTCAGGTTATCGAGATCTCCTCACGGATTTCGCCCATCAAGTGAAAGAAATGCAGGACAGAAACGACCTGGTTCTTTCTTCGGGGCAGGGATTCGTCGGTCGATTGAGATTCTGGGCAGAGGAAAGTGATTCCAAGCCCAGAGTTTTCCATGCACTGAAGAGTGAATCCCATTCGATCGTCGAAAATGCTGAGTCTCTGAAAAAGAGATTGGCTTCTCGAATGAAGGAAATCATACGGACTCAAGAGCAAGCACAGCAGGGGCATTTGAGAGTGCGAGATTTACCTGAGATTATTGACCGAATCCGTCAGCGATTACTTCGGTGTGAAGAAAACATTGGCGAACTGGAATCTCTCAAAATGGCATGCTCGGATGGTTTGATTTCCTTGGGTGAGCCTCGTGTCGATATGCCCAAGAACGATGTCGCCAAGATCGATGTCCCCAAGAAAACGAAGCTAATCGCCACTGAAGAGAGGATAAAGTCCTCCCCTTCGTTGGAGAGAGTTTCCGCCTCAGTTGAAGAAGTGGCCATCGCTCCGGCGGGTTACCGTGAACCAGCTTCTGAAGCGAGAGCTTCCGGTAGCGAGAGTCGCAGGGGCAAAATGCCGATAGGGGAGCCTTCTCCATTCGTAAGAAATACCCCTGCGAAAACGGTCACCCAAGTTGCCAAGAGTTCTGAAATGCAGGGGACTGAAGAGGCATACACTGATCCTCAAGCCGGTTCAGCAGGTGCGAGAGAGATGATTCTTGGAGCGATATTAGGAGCGCTTCTCGTCCTTGGGCTGGGAAGGCTTCTAAAAGCTTTGCCTTGAGGGCCATTGAAAGACAGACCGGATGAAGCATGAAAAAATCGCCCCCGGGGTTAACCCCCGGGGGCGATTTTTTTGTCGAAAGAAGCGTTTCCCAATTAAGGGCAGTTTCCACCAGTACTGGAACAATCAAGATTGTCCGCAGTGGGGTCCAATCCGCAGTCGAGGTTGGATCCAGGAGCAGGGATCGGTGCGCTTCCGGGAACAAACAGGTTGTTCAGGAGGAAAACTGCATCTGCGACATTGTTTGAGCCATCGTCATTGCAATCAGCCGAATCCAGACAGCTCGCTGTAGGGCTTCCGGGCACAAAAAGGCTCGCGAGCAAGAAGATAGCGTCAGCAACGTTTCGGCCTCCGTCGTTATTGACGTCACCTCGGATGAATTGAGGGTCGAGAGGTGGGCTGACGTTATTTTCGAGAGCGGCAATGTAGAGGGGCAGGATCTGAAAAAGATCATTTCCATATCCCCCGATCTCCCATGTTTGGCAAATGACTGGGGCAATATCACTGTCGTAGTAAATACCGACGGTGTAGGGACCAAAGAGATCCGAACCCTGCCAGGTAACTCCAGAACGATTTCCACCAAGGTCGGGATTCAAATCACATGGCACCAGGCGATCGGTGTAATCATTTCCCGCAGAGTCTTGGGAATAAGGTGCGTCAAGGAATGAGCAGTTGAGACCAAAGCCAGAGTCAAATCCAACAAGGGAGACCAATGAGTCGTCCCCATTTTCGACATTGCCGAGACTGGTGTCTTCAACTCCGTCGTAGTTAGAGAAAATGGTTTGGGGATCGTAGCCCCAGGCATCATTACTCTCGATGTAGATCGAGACGGATGATCTGTCCTGAATCCCATCGAGGCCATCATCTCCAGTATGAATTTCAGAGAGGAGAAGGCCGTCTGCGGCAGTCAGTTCGTAGCGTTCAGGGTAAGTTCCCAGGCATGCCCATAGTGCTTCAGGAACACCTGAGCGATCCATCAGATCAGTGGTCAGAGTATCAACGGTCATGACGACTCTTCCCAATAGTGAAAGGCTGTCTGCCAGCAACTCACCACTGAGGATGTTTCCACCGGTTTCACCAATCCAGACCACATCTGTGATACCCACTCCTGCGGTAATGGGGTCACTGGTGTTGCTGCAGGCCTGCGCGAAGTCAAATCCGATCAATTCGTACTGGTATGCTCCCGGAGGTGGGGTATCGACAAGGCTGGTCGAGGTTCCCGGAATCCCTGTGGCAACGATCACTCCATCGCGTACCAACTGGATTTCATCGTAAGGTGATGCGTTTGTCCAGCTGAGTGTGACTTCGGTCCCATTGGAGACTGCCGAGATGTCTTGAGGAGGAAGAGTCTGGCAGCCTGCATCGATCTGAAGACACCAGCGGTCAAAAGTCGAAATATTGCCTGGGAAGATATCGGAGATCGTCATCACCCACGGTCCGAAGCTTGTGGTATTGACAAAATCCTGCATGGATCCCGGACCACTGGCTTCCATAGCACAACCACAGTCATACGGACCGGCATTGGCTGGGGCCCCATTGGTATAGACCACATTCATGTCGGCATCGGCACCACCAAGAAGGTCGTGCAGGCGAATGCCAACTCCTCCAGGAGAAGCCAAATCCACGGTGAGGTCTCCGACAAACGGGTGGCGAAGATCGACAAGGACGTCGAGATCACCAATGAGATTGTTTGAGGGGACAAAGATGATATCCGTCACCGGACTGACAGCCTGATTGATCGGCGAACCCGGAGTTCGGCAGACTGAATAGTCGCGTGCTTGCAGAAGGGCGACATTCCTGCAGCTGAAATCGGAAACAAATCCATTTTGGAGTGCTTCGAGGCAGAGCACTGCTGTTCCCGGAGTAGATGGAGAACCACCAGTCCAGGTCGTGACGTCTCCGTTGAGAGTTGCTTCGAGATTGCCATCCAGATAAACGTTGATCTGATCGTAGATATCTGAGTTGTTCCAGTTGGCAGTGATTTCGCCAGTACCGGGCTCTGCATTGGCCAGCAGATCTGTAATGGGCTGGACGAGGAAGTTGGCTTCACAGCAATTCTGGGGAACCACTTCACCTGCCAAAAGAGGGACGATGCAGTAAACGACCTGCGCTGGGAGAATCTGCGGAACAGTTAGGTAACTGGTTACAGTCCCATCTGGGATAGACGCTTCAAGAATTCCATTGGCATAGATCTCGAACCCGTCGAAATCTTGAGGATTGGTCCATGACAATGTTGCTGTGGTTGAGCCGGATGGAGTATCGCAAACCAGATTAGTGACACTGCCTAATTCGAATGCACGGAGGCACCATGAATCGAGAGATCCAATTCTTGGCCCACCCCCGGAAAAGACATCTGCCAGTCGCAATGTCCAGTCACCGAGAGTGTTACTGCCATTGAAATCTCCAAGGACTCCAGGTCCTGTCGGCTGGAGAGGACACCCACAATTGACGGCTGTCGTTCCTTGTGCAGCACCGAGGTCCCAGAAAGTGGCTTCGACCTGAGTCGCTGCTCCGCCATTTTCATTATGCAGCCTGACAGTCGTTCCTGAATGGCTCAGATCGATGACCAGGTCTCCAACGAACGGGTGCTGAACATCCACCTGTACCTGTAGATCTCCGATCTCAAGATCTGTGCCGATAGTGATCACGTCCAAGGTTTCTGAGACGGTGTTCCCGACCACAGCAGCCGGGGTCCGGCATTCTTCCAAGGAGGGGGTGATGGCCTGAGTGGTCAAGTTCGCACAGGTGGTGGTACATGGAATTGCGCCAGCTAAGGAGGGAAGCAGGCAAAGTTCCAGAGTCGTTCCTACGCTACCTGAAGCCAGGGTGTATGAAGTGGCATCTCCGGGGAGGACATCCACGAGAGCTCCTGCAGAGAGTATCTGGATTTCGTCGTAGAGCTGAGGGTTCGTCCATGTCATTTCAATGGATCCGGTGCCTCCCAAATCTCGACACAGAAAACTGGAAGGGGCGATTACGGCAGAGGACACTGTTTGGTCGTATGTATTCAGACACCAACCACTCAGTGCGCCGGTTGCCCCTCCTGCAAAGATGTCTTGGCATCTGAGAGTCCAGTCTCCAAGTGAGCTTGTAGCGGAAAGATCCGATAGTGAACCTGGTCCAGATGGTTGAACTCTGCAACCAGAATCCCATGGGATGCTTCCGTTGGGTGCTCCTCCATCATCGAAGATAACATTAATGAAGTCGTTACTTCCTCCGCCTTGATCATGAAGTCTGACCAAAGTGCCTGCCGGAGAAATAATTTCAACAATGACATCATCGATATAGTCATGAGCCACATCCACCAAGATGTCGACATCGATGACTGGCTCATCCGTCGTGACGCTGATCACGACCTCGGTGGGATTTGCAGCATCTTCAGAGATGGGCAATGCATTGGGCAAATTTGTGCACTGGATAATATCTCCATGGACAAAACCTGCTGAAACAAATGACAGGCACATTGCTGTCATCAGGAAGGATTTGATAAAGGGGTGCATTGACACTCCTGTTTCTTCCGAGGGTTAAGAGATCTGGAAATCATGAAGGCTCCGATTCTCAGGGCAACCGATACAGAGATTCCCACCTACAATCATAACGTCTGTTTCTTTCTGAGTGGAATGATACAAATCAGGGAATTTATGCCGCATTCTATGGCTACGGGATCTCGTCAGCGGGCAATCAGCGGCTAGAATGTCGACGGTATCCAAAAAGTGAGATCTGGTGGGAAGGGTCATAGATAGTGGCAACGACCGATACACCCATGATGCGGCAGTTTCATGCAGCGAAAGGCGATCACCCTGATGAGGTGCTTTTCTTTCGTATGGGCGATTTCTACGAAATGTTCTTTGATGACGCCCGGTTAGTCTCAGAGCTACTGGGGATCACTCTCACATCTCGTTCAAAGGACAAGAGCGGGCAGAAAATCCCAATGGCGGGAATCCCTGTCAAAAGTGTTGATGGATACATCCAGAAGCTTGTTGAAGCGGGTCATAGGGTGGCGATTTGTGAGCAGGTGGGAGATGCCGCAGAGGCGAAGGGGATTGTTGACCGCCAAGTTGTGAGGGTTGTGACTCCAGGGACTTTTGTTCCTGAAGAGAGCTTGGAAGATCATTCTCCAATTCATCTTGCCGCTTATCGACCGGCTGAGCATGGTCTTGGGGGATTGGCTTGGGTCGACCTGTCGACCGGCAAGTTCCATTGTCAAGATCTCGATCAAGGCGAAGGAACAGAAAGCTTGTTGGCCATTCAGCCACGTGAAATTTTGATCCCTGAAGGATTTGATCCTAAGGGAGATCCTCTTTTGGAATGGCTCACCGCTTATCTGCCCAGTTGCACTTGTACCCGTTGGCCAGAATGGCACTTCGAACTGGAGTCTGCACGTCAGCGACTGTTGGCCCATTTCGCGATGACGACACTCGATGGCTTTGGGGTGGAGCACATGAACGGAGCGATTGGCACCGCGGGAGCGTTGCTCGAGTATCTGCAGCAAACTCAACGCCAATCATTGGTTCATATCACTTCCTTAAGAAGCGCAGGGCAGCAGCGAAAACTGGGCTTAGACGCCTCAACCCATAGGGCTCTGGATCTTCTCGAAGTGACCCGTACGGGTGAACGCAGGGGTTCCCTTCTGGGATTGCTCGACAAAACTCGTACGGCGATGGGAGCTCGATTACTTCGGGAGTGGATCCAGTCTCCGCTTGCGGATGCTCCGCCAATTCGCTCAAGACAATCTGCGATTTCGGGTCTAGTTCGTGACAAGGACCTCCGCGACAGCCTTCGATCAGTGCTCTCCGAAGTTCGTGATATTGAAAGGTTGGCTTCGAGGCTCCCTATGGGAAGGATTCACGGCAGGGATTTGAGATCGCTGGCGAGATCCTTGAACGCTGTCCCTGATCTCGAAACAACTCTCAAGGATCTGGAGCCGCACCGATTTGTGGAATTGGTGAGGGATCTTGATGGAAATTTCGCCCGATCTGTCGCTCAACGTATTGAGGATACGGTTGTTGAGGATCCTCCCATGACTCTCACCGAGGGAGGACTTATCCGCGACGGGTATGACCCTGATCTGGATGAGCTTCGGGCTGTTTCCAGAGATGGGGTCTCATGGATGGCTCGTTTCGAGGCTGAAGAATCGGCCAGAACGGGAATCCCGACCCTAAAGGTTGGGTACAACCGGGTCTTTGGCTACTACATTGAGGTTACTCATACCCATTCGAGTCGAATCCCAGAGACCTATATCCGAAAACAGACGCTCAAAAACGCAGAGCGCTATATCACTCCTGAACTAAAGGAGATGGAGGAAAAGGTCCTTGGCTCAAAGGAACGGGCAGATCAGCTCGAGTTGGAAATTTTTCAGCAGCTCCGAGAGGAACTTCTGGGCCATATCCGCGCATTTCAAACCACTTCAGCGGTGATTGCCGAAGTCGATGTCTTCCAATCATTGGCTCGAGTAGCCGCTGAGGAGGAGTGGTGTGCACCTGAAATTGTTGAGGAGCCGATTCTTAAGATAGAGGAGGGCTTCCATCCGGTTGTCGGGGCAGGTGCAGCAAGGAGTGAATTTACTCCCAATGATGTGGTCAGTGGCGAAGGCCCTACTCTGGCTGTGATTACAGGCCCTAATATGGCGGGTAAATCGACCTACATCCGTCAAACTGCTTTGATCAGCATTCTTGGTCAAATGGGATCCTATGTTCCCGCTACAAAAGCAGTCCTCGGATTGGCTGATAGGATTTTCACCCGAGTCGGCGCAGCAGACGATCTGGTTCATGGCCAGTCTACGTTTATGGTGGAAATGGTCGAGACAGCCAGGATTCTGCACAATGCGACGGATCGATCTCTCGTCATATTGGATGAGGTGGGTCGCGGAACCAGTACACATGATGGTATTTCCATCGCATGGGCCATTGCTGAGGACCTGGCGACTCGAGTCAAAAGCAGAACCTTCTTCGCGACTCATTATCATGAGTTGGTGGCCTTGGAAGAACTCATGCCGGGTCATGTGTCTAATTTATGTGTCGAGGTGAAAGAGTGGAAAGATGAGATCGTTTTTCTTCACAAAATTCGACCTGGCTCAGCAGATAAATCCTACGGAATCCACGTTGCCCGCCTTGCTGGAGTCCCTGCGCCAGTATTAAAGAAGGCTCGTACGATTCTTTCCGAGTTGGAATCTACAGATCATTCCCCTGCCGCGGCGATTCGGCACTCTGAGGCTGTGAGTGATTTGGGAGCCTTGCAACAACCAGGTCTTTTTGATGAGGTGGAAAGAGTCTTCATGGCACGAATCAAGGACGTCGATCCAGATGAGTTGTCACCTAAAGATGCCTTGAATCTGATTTATGAACTTCGGAAGCAGCTTCCCTAGAGTCCGTTAGATTTTAAAAGAATGAGATCAATTCGAGCAGTTGAGATTTGTTTATTTTTTGGGAACTTTTGTGGATTTCCATGACTCTAAACTAAATAGGCGGATTTGCTAAAGGTGCTGTAATCGAGAAAAAATTGATAAATGAGGTCCTGAACTCGAGACCTCGCCTTCAAATTGAACGATTATTTGAGCAAAAGAACTACGAGTAATTTTGTTCAGGGAGGTGCCTCTAACACTTACAGATAAGATTTCGAATGAATGAATGCTTAGCTGAAGGCTGCATGTGGCAACGGGGCCCCAGGTTTTTACTATTTAACATTATTCGGGTCAGAAAATCGTAAGTGATACAAAAGGCAAGGTTTCTAAATAGTGAACCGGGGTGGGAAGGGCAGCCACAACTCGGTCATTGTTATGTGAATGTCATGTTCTGATTACTGACAGCATGGGATGGTATGACTGACCATATCGATGAAGATTGACAGGATAAGTATGTCAATACCTATTGTATCTTTATCGCAAATGGTCTTGGTGCTCCCCGATTTTTTGTTTTGATTCCGGTTCAATGCCAATAGTATTGGCGAATGAGAGTGTGTGAGGAATTAGAGTATTCTGATATTTATGGCTTTGGTCGGAGGTGTGTTCTTCGATCCTGCCTGGTCGAACCATGCGAACGATCCATGGTTTGCGATACGTCCGAATAATGCAGGATTCCTCAGCTTGTTTTGAAGTTGATTATTCAAGTGCTTTTGGGCTAGAGAAATTTTAATCGGCGTCTTCGACGCTAAATAAGTTTTTAGACCTGCTCAAGAATCTTGAATTGCCATCATTAATTTGTTTTTAAGGCTTCGGCCGCACTTAGATATTTTCGGAGGAGTGTTTATGTCACCGCTCAGTTCCAGTTCATGTTTGGTTTCAGCATGGAGATGTATTGCATCTGCCATGGTGATTTTCTTTGCAGTAGGGATGACTTCCTCTGCTTCAGCAGCATTGCTGATTCCGATTCTTCCGACAGTTCCGATGCTCGATTGCAACGGTAACGGAATCGAAGATTCGACGGATATCACCAATGGCACGAGCGAAGATTGCAACAGCAACGGTGTACCCGACGAGTGTGATATCACCGACGGCACCAGCGCGGACTGCAACTCCAATGGAGTCCCCGACAGTTGTGATATTGCCGATGGCACGAACAAGGACTGTGACAATAACGGGATTCCCGATATCTGCCAGTTTTTGAGCGGTGCAGACTGCAACAACAACGGAATTCTCGACCCCTGCGAGGTGGCATTGGGAGCTCCGGACTGTAACGGAAACCTGATTCCCGATGAGTGTGAAACCGACTGTGACTCCAATGGTCAGGTTGACGAGTGTGAAATCACCGCCAACCCCGCCAACGACTGCGACGTCGATGGTATTCTCGACCTCTGTGAGTACAGTGCCGAGTTGGGTGGAGATGCATCCCTCGACTGTGATGGCAACGGTATTCTCGACTCCTGTGATCTCGCCGGAGGAGCGACCGACTGTGACAGCAACAGCGTTCTCGACGTTTGTCAGATTGCCGATAACCCGGCTCTCGACTGCGACACCGACGGTGTCCTGCAGTCCTGTGAGACCGATACCGACACTGACGGTACCGAAGACGACTGTGACGACG
>NZJA01000050.1 GCA_002691835.1 Planctomycetota bacterium | reverse complement strand
GTTTCTGATCACCTGATTGAATTTTGGTTACGGCTTCCGGGTTTTCTTGAAGAACTTGATCAACCCAGCCAGCCAAGGCTCCTTCGTCCTGAACTTGATCGCCCACATCAGCGAGCAAGCTCTTCACTGACGTTTCTTGATCCAAAGCTTTCTGCAATATTTTTTTTGCACGACCTCCACTGATTCGATCTTCGTCAACCGCCTGAATCAGGGCCACGATATCTCCAGGACCTACTGGAAAGTCTTCGATTTTCTCTGATCGATCATTGAGATGTCGCAGAATTTCACCGCGGAAC
This sequence comes from Planctomycetota bacterium, assembly GCA_002691835.1. Next base: position 9,353 of record NZJA01000050.1, on the reverse strand, counting down.
CAATTGCTCGCACTCGATGGATCGATTCCTGCAGAAATCAACTCTTCGAGGTAATCCCCATTTTCGCGTCTCGCCATCAACGGAACGATTTCAAGTTCAGGAAATCCGTATTGATCCAACCAGCGAGACTGTCGTTCTTGAGGCATCTCCGGTAATGCTTTTTTCTGTTGGTCGATGTCCACTGCCATGATTTCCACCGCAGGCAAATCAGGTTCAGGGAAGTATCGATAATCCGGAGAATCTTCCTTTCCTCTCATACTCTGAGTCAGTTCACGATCTTGATCCCATAACCGGGTTTCTTGACGGATTTCTCCCCCTCCGGTGATCACTTCGATTTGCCGTGCAGACTCAACCAGAGCGGATCTTTCGATTGAGACGAAAGAGTTCAGATTCTTCAACTCAGTGCGAGTTCCGTATTCAGTCTCATTTTCAGGCATCACAGAGACATTCACATCGCAACGAAGGTTTCCCTTTTCCATGTCTCCATCACAGACCCCCACCCAACGTAAGAGATCACGTACTGAACGCACACAGGAAGCGGCTTCAGATCCGCTCATCGCCAACGGTTCAGAAACGATCTCCAAAAGAGGTGAACTGCAACGATTGAGATCAATCCGACTGGTTCCATCCGATTCATGAGAGGACTTGCCGGCATCCTCTTCCATGTGAATCCGAACCAAAGGAAGCTTCGCAAGTGAGCCATCGTCTCGGGTGAACGGAATCGCACCACCGAGTGCATACGGACGATAGAACTGACTAATCTGGTAGCCCTTGGGCAAATCCGGATAGAAATAATTTTTACGGTCAAAACGGCTCAGCGGCTGAATTTCACAATTCAGACACAAAGCCGCACGGATTGCACACCTGACCGCTTCTGATTGCAACACTGGCAATGCTCCCGGCCAACCGACGCAGACTGGGCATACGTGGCGATTCGGCTCAGCCCCCGCTTCTCGCTGGCAAGCGCAAAACATCTTGGTGCGGGTGGCCATTTGGGCGTGAATTTCCAAGCCCACTACGGTGGTCCAACTCATGATTTCCTCCGACTTGGCAACTGACGCCATGATTCATCGGTCTCTTGCCATGAAGCAGCGAGATCAAGAAGACGATGGTCTTCACCAGGCTTCCCTAACCACTGCAGACCCAAGGGCAGTCCTTCCGAATCGCTACCACAAGGAACAGCCACCGCTGGAACACCAGCAAGGTTTGCCGTCACCGTCAGAATATCGCAGGCGTAGAGTGCCAGAGGATCAGAAACTCTTTCACCAATTCGGAAAGGGGCGAAAGGAGAAACAGGCATCAGTAATGCGTCGACCGATTCGAGAGTATTTAAGATTTCATCCCGAATGTCGCCTCTGACCTTCTGTGCTTTTCCGTAATAGGCATCGATGTATCCCGAAGAGAGAACAAACGTTCCAAGAAGAATTCTCCGACGAACTTCTTCACCAAAACCTTCTCTACGACTTTTACAGTAGAGATCTTGAAGATCGTCTGCAGAGATTCTTGCTCCAACATGAACACCATCATAACGAGCCAGATTCGACGAAGCCTCTGCTGTCGCAATGACCTGATAACAGGCATTGGCTTTCGACATCGTAGGAAGTGAAACCTCGACAACTTCAAACCCAAGACTTCTCAGTTGATCTGCAACTTCCAGCGTTCGTTGACGGATTTCGGGATCCACTCCATCTGCCAGTCCCTCAGAGACCAGGCCAATTCTTTTAACGGGGCCTGTTTCTGCCTGAAGCGATTCAGCAGTCGTGGCATCGAGAGGATCTTTGCCCTCCATCACTCGCAAGACTCTTTGGGCAGACTTCGCATCTCGGGTAAGAGGTCCGATCTGATCGAGACTCGATCCAAAAGCCACGAGCCCCCTGCGGGAAACCCGGCCCCATGTTGGCTTCATTCCGGTAGCCCCACAAAAAGCCGCTGGCTGGCGTATCGATCCACCGGTGTCACTTCCGAGATGAAATGCCCAACCAAAACTGCCGGCTAATGCTGCAGCACCTCCGCTGGAACCTCCGGGAACACGTTCGATATCCCAGGGATTACGAACGATCCCGTGATGCGATGTTTCATTAGACGCTCCCATAGCAAATTCGTCGCAATTGGACTTTCCTACGAGAATCGCTCCTTCGGACCTGAGCCTCGCCACAGCGGTAGCGTCTTCGCCCGCAACAAACCCTTTCAGTATGGCACTGGAAGCGTCTGTCGTTCCCTCATCGGTTGCGATATTCATCTTGGCAGTGAAGGGAACCCCCTCCAGCAAGCCCAGCGACGAACCGGCTTCTCTGCGAGCGTCACTTTTCCGCGCTGCCTCCAAAGCCGACTCATGAAAAACTTCTACCGCAGCTCCGAGGTCTCGACCGGTCGTTTCCAGAAACTGGAGATACCTGCCGATCAGATCCTCAGTCGAACACTTCCCAGATTCGAGGTGCTCCAGCACTTCCAGGCAGGTGGCTTCTGGAGCCGGGAGAGTCGAGTTTGCAGATTCATTCATCCCTACTCTCCTCCCACCACTCTGGGAGTGACAAACGTTCCGTCTCGCCAGTCAGGTGCGTTGCTGCCAATCTGATCGGGATCCCTCGGCCCGCCTGGCTGATCTTCCCCTGCAGGTTCATCCGCACGCCAATCCTGAAGGGTTCGGGAAAGCTCGTCAGAAGAACCCTTGGCAGATGATTCCTCTGAAGAATCCTCTATCCCCAAATCAGAGACGAGGTCGAGAATCTTTTCCATATGCTCGACCAGATTCGGAATTTCATCTTCAAGAATCTCCAATCGAGCGAGGCGGGCAGTTTTTCTGACCAGATCCTCATCGATATGCGGATGACCCGGACCGGTATTGAATTTGGACGTGTCAGACACCAGCAGTTCCTTTCAGGAACATGATTTGCATCACCCGGGAGATCTCCCGACGAATTGTCTTGGGAGCGCTGAAAGGCCTGACCCGGTGATGCAGGTAAAATTGACCGCGATTGGTGGCAGATACAAGCCCCTGTCCACACTGAACCTCATCGATGGCAGATCTGCTGGCATTCGCGAGGTCCATATCGGGATACAGACGGGAATCTGCGAGCAAGGAACTGGAAGCAAGAAAATGGAAGCAGGGAAATGAGAAGAATCTCCATACACAAAAAACTCCCGGGAGCTCTGCTCCACGGGAGTCTGGATATCAGAAAATGGTACCGGCGCAGGGACTCGAACCCCGGACCCAAGGATTATGATTCCTTTGCTCTACCAACTGAGCTACACCGGCACGAAAAGCGACCATAGCGTGAAGATCCCTCGCTGTCCAGTTCGACCGTCCAGTTCCTCGCCAGTGGTCGTCCGGAATCCTTCCGGGGTCCTCATCTCGCTGAAAAATCTGCTGATTCCAAAGAGCTGTGGGCTGTGCGCAAACCGTCCTCAGTCGGATTTCGTCCGATTCTCGCCTCCCCTGATCCCACTCTGCGAATCCTGCTCCAAGGATCTCTCGCTAATCCAGCAGCTTTGTCGGCGTTGTTTGCACCTCCCAGGGCCTCCCGGACCGAAATGCCAGATATGTCGCCACCACCCCCATGAACGCCCTCTCATTTCGCTAGGACTCCATGAAGGCTCACTGAGACGCTGGGTACTGTGGGCGAAGCATGGCCAGAGAGAAGATCTGACCATGGCCTTGGCTCAAGGCATTTCGGAACTTTGGAAACAATATCTGCAATTAAAACAAACACTGGAGGGCCACACAGAATCTTCAGAAACTCCCTGTGAGTCGGAGAGATCTGGCCAACCCATCATCACAGCGATTCCGCGAAGCCCGCTGAGAGTGCTGATCAAAGGGCAACCAATGACTCGATTATTGGCCACCCAGATTGCCCAGGAATTGGGATTCAGCGACCGTTCTCTTCTCTGTCAAAACGGTTTCGGGGCACAGAGCCGCAAGACGGGGGCCCTCCGGCGATCGATGCCCCGGGATCGTTTCCAACTCAGAAATCATGAGAAAAAGAGGCTCAAAAAGTACCCCATGGAAACCCCTGCCCCAGGAATCGTTCTCGTCGACGATGTCCTGACAACGGGAACCACCCTCAGGGTTTGCACTCAGGCTCTCGAGGCTGCCGGGTACCGGGTCCTCGCTTGGCTCGTAGCCACAGTGACTCCCAATTCACGCCAGTAGCCTTCGCTAAAAAAGCCGTTTCAGCGATTTGGTTCAGGGAGTTGAATCAGGGAGTCGCCACCAGATAGGCAATCCATGCTTCCGTATTTTCAGCGTGGGTCTGGCGGGAAAATTCTCCGGTGCCATCTCCGTCTTTATCAGAGCCCTCCCAGAAAACATCGACCTTGCCAAAACCAGCATCGATGAGCAGGTCCTGGGTTTCCTTCATGCCGTATCGACGCCAATCATAGGTAAATGCTTTCTTCATTTGCGATCCATCCTTGAATCGAAAATGGATGTGACAAAGCAGCTCATCTGTAATCCCGCAAACTTTGTCCTGATCCCAAATATAATTGAAATCTTTCCCGTCCATTTCTTTATCGTGCTCTTCCTCGACCTCGATGTAGGCCTCGCTGCCGCCATAAATATCGAGAACAAAGAGGCCCTCATCCGGCAAACTTTTTCGCACAGAACGGAAATAGTCGAGAAGCTGGGCTTTCTCTTTAAAAATCCACCATGAAAAGTTCATCGCGCAAACGATGTCAATCGGGTCAAGAGGAGCCTCCAGAACATCTGCGATTCGCAGATCGATCCGCTCCTTCTCCTCATCGGTCAAGGGTGAAATGTTATGCTTCATTCCCCAATGAACTGTCGGCTCATCAAGATCGTAGCCCACAGCCCGACGGTCTGATTTTTCTTTCACCCACGTTGCGGATAAAAAACCTGTTCCACAGAAATCTTCGCGCAACAGAACCGGCCGACGCCCAAAGTTATCGACAAAAGTTTCTTCCATGAAACGAGTATCCGCTTCAGGCTCTTGAACAGCACTCTGATACAGAGCATGACGATCAGTGTTCTTGGCAGTCAGCATTTCTTTTTTCTTCTTTGAACCGCGCGTTTTTTTTGTTTTTGGCATCTCTTCCCCACCCTATTCGCATTCTGCTGAATCATGGATACTGGCTGGCACCAGTGTTGCTGAATCATCTACCCCTAGGGGTTCAACTCAAGATATTCTGTGAGTCTCAGAAGTAAATCGACGCTCCGACCAAGCCCACTCGGGTGACGATCCCTGCCCCTGAATAGATCCCTGCCCCTGAATACTGGCGGCGAGCTCTTCACCCACTGCCAAGGCACTGGTCACCCCATGCCCCCCCAGGCCGACCGCCCAATGCCAGCCGCGACACCGGGGATCCTCTCCCAGCAAAAAGCGCTGATCAGGACAAAAAGTCCTCTGACCAACCCACTGGTGAATCAGCTTCGCTCCGCTGATCGATTTCCCCCAAAACGGCTGAATTTTTCTTCGCCAGTATTCCTCAAGATCTTGCGAGAGGGAATCGTCACCGGGCTCTGCCGGCAATTCCTCACAGGCACTCCACAGCAGGTCATGACCGTGAGAGCGGAGATACCAGCCAGGGACATGGGCCCAAATCCATGGGCGAGCCTGCTGTCCAAAATCGCCCCGCTCCGTAATCAGGCAACCTCGATTGGTGGGAGAAAGCTGTGCCGGTACGCCACTCGCTTCCGAGAAATCTCGTGCCCATGCCCCATTCGCAATCACGACATGGCGTGAATGAACCACCCTCTGAATCGAATTTCCGAGCTCATCTCCAGAGGAGATCTCAGTCTGAAATTGACCCGGTTGTGGAATACGAACTCTGCCTGCCCGGCTTCCGAGGGCCAATTGCCCTCCTCCAAGAAGAATCCGTTCGATCATTTCACCGATCAAAGCAGGGACCTCCACCACTCCATCCCCTGGCGTCCAGCGAGCGGATCCTCCCGGCCATGCTTCCAATTCCGGGTAGTGCCTGCGGACTTCTGACTCGGAAATGCTGTGATGCTCGACTCGATCCCAGGAATCCGCTGAAACTTGATCCGAATCCGCCAGAATCAATGAACCTGTTCTGTGAAAGATCGGATTCGATTTGGAGGACCATTCCCGGATCAATTCCGCCCCACGAACGCAAAGCTGGGTGGTTGTCGGATCTTCAGCGGCTTGTCGCACCAGACCCGCATTTCTGCCACTGGAATGCAGACCAGGGACTTTTTCGGATTCCAACACGAGAACAGAGGTGATCCCGTTCCCGATCAATGAACACGCGGTCGCCAAACCAGCGAGACCGGCTCCGATGACGACGACATCAAATTGATCTCGGTTTAATCCTCTATGAGGAGCCATGATCCTCCACGATGGGGCAAATAGATTGGGGCAAATCTCCAACTCTCCCGGAATCGACTGGAGAGAAGGACTCCATCCCCGTTATCCTTTCAGATTAACCGCCGAGGCGGTTCAGGGACATGGATCAGGGACCAAGTTGTCCAACTTGTGCTAATTGAAAGAGAGGAGCACTGACATGGAATCAGAGATCTTTCAGGTTCTCGCTCTCCTCGTCGTCGCCCTTTTGCTATTCGCCAGCGAGCTGATTGCTGTCGATATCGTCGCAATTTGCCTTCTGCTAGTCCTCGTTGTCAGTGGCCTTCTCGACATCGGTCCCGCCCTTGCAGGATTCGGACATCCCGCAGTCGTCGGTGTCGGGGCACTTTTCATTGTCAGTGAGGGACTCTTGCGAACCGGAGCGCTCGGTTTTCTTTCCAATCGACTCCTGAAATGGAGTGGTGGAAATCAAGGGCTGCTCACGATCCTGATCTTGATCATCGTCCTTGTCGCCAGTGCGTTCCTTAACAATACTCCCGTCGTCGCCATGTTTATCCCTGTCGTCCTTGGTACATGTCTGAAGACCGGTGTGAATCCCTCCAAGATTCTCATCCCCCTCTCCTATGCAGCAATTCTCGGTGGCACCTGCACACTCATCGGGACCTCGACCAATATTCTCGTCTCCTCCATCGCACGGGAATCGGCAGGAATCGAACTGGGAATGTTTGATTTCACCCGACTCGGAGGATTACTGGCGATCATCGGACTCATCTATCTGATCTTCATCGGGCCCAAGCTCGTCCCTGAACGACAGACGATCACGTCTCTCGCCAGTCTCGGCGGAGATCGCCGTCAACGAGAATATGTGACCGAAGTCCAAATTCTCGGGGGCGACCTCGTCGGTTCCCGCTTCGCGGATACACTCTTGGCGACCTCAGGAAAAGCCCGGATTCTTCAGGTGATCCGCGGGGAATCGATCATTTGGCCACCGTTAGATGATCTCGTCCTTCAAGAAGGTGACGCTCTCGTCATCAGCGGCACCATCGAAGAGCTGATGAAGATTCAGGAAGAAAGTGGCGTCGCGAGCCTTGCGGAAATCGTCTCCGAAACTCAGGGCACTCTTCAGGAAAAAGAAGCGGAGCTGGCTGAACTACTGGTTCTGCCGAACAGTCGCTTTATGGGTCAAACTCTGGGATCTGTGGAGCTGCGTCGGCGATATGGACTTCACGTATTGGCCATTCAGCGTCATGGGATGCACATGCGAAGCAAGATCAGTGAACACCCCCTCAGAACCGGAGACGTGCTGCTGATTCAGGGGACTCCTGACAGCCTCGAACGAATCCGCGGAGAAGAGGGCCTGGTATTGATGTCCGGTGTAGAGGACGTGCTCGTCAAAAAAGAGAAGGCCCCCATCGCCATTGGGATTCTTTGTGGAGTAATTATTCTTTTGGCGACGCAAGCCCTGCCCATGGCAGCCATCGCTCTTGGCGGAGCAGTACTGATGGTTTTGAGTGGCTGCATCTCCGGAACCAAAGCCTACGAATCGATTCAATGGAGAATTCTCGTTCTGATTGCCGGCATGCTGGCGATGGGTCAGGCGATGGACCAAACCGGTGCCGCCCAATGGATTGCACAACAGGTGACCGATCTACAGGGAGTATTTGGAGCCCCAGGTCTTGTCGTCGTGACCCTCATCGTTGCCGCACTTCTCACTGAAATGATCTCAAATGCGGCAGTGGCTGCGGTTCTTGTTCCTGTCGCGTTAAAAATTGCGGCCGGACTGGACGTGAATCCTGAACCTTTCATCATGGCAGTCGCCTTCGGAGCATCGCTTTCGTTTCTGACTCCGGTAGGTTACCAAACCAATACCCTCGTCTACGGAGCAGGTGGATATCGATTTAGCGATTTCGCACGCGTGGGTGCCCCGCTTGTGGTGATCCTGTGGGCGATCGCCGGTTGGCTGATCCCCGTAATCTGGCCACTCTAGTAGAGCGAGCGCTTCAGAATCGGATCAAGGACAACCGGACGCGTCGCAACCCAGGCTATCCACGGTCGGATCCCCTCCACAGGTTCCGCCCGGCAGTGGAAGCTCACCCGCTCCACTAAAGAGATGCCCCAGAAGCTGAACGGGATCCGCGATATTCAACGCCCCATCATCATTTGAATCGTGAGCATCTTCGCAACTGGTCGTCCCGCCACCAAACAGGTAGGTCAGTGTCGAGATCACATCCGAGATGTCCCGGACAGAATCCAGATTGCCGTCTCCACGGATAAACTGTGGCTGACCGCAACTCCCCGGCAACGAAGTCGGATCCGCAGGATCTGAGCAACCGAGAATCTCATCGCCGTTGAAAGCCCCATCCATATCCCGGTCAATCCCGAGACGAATCGCTGAACTGATGGGAACTGCCATGATCGTCAGTTCTTCGGCATTAGAGGCAGAAGCCATCAGCAGATTGAGATCGACACTCTCGCTGGCACGATCGGACTGTAGCAGGCTACCGCTGCCGACGAGGACGTACCCACGGATTCCAATGGCAGTGTTCTGTCTGGCAATCAGACCGATCTTCCCTTGGGCTGCCTGTTGGCGTACCACCTCAATCAAGCCCAGCAAGACCGGATCAGTATTGTTGGAACTGTCGAGGGTGATCTGTTTGCCGACTGCCGCATGCGAGTCCTGGCTGGGACTGCCCAAGGGTTCAAAAGGATTCGAGAAACTGCCATCGGGCAAATCTGACCCCGAAAACGCGAGCATGAAGGCCACCAGATCTGCCAGTTCCTGATTATTCTGGATGTCAAAAGCGGGCTCACTGAGGAAGCGCTCGATGGAATCCACGCTGCCATCATGGAGAAATCCAAAGCCGTTGGTATTGGCCATCTGGGTGGTGTTAAATCCGCTACGTTTGTAGATATTTCTCAACTGGGGAATTTTGAAGTGAGGCTGGCTCGAACCATCGACACTGACGATGCCGTGGTGCTTTTCACCATTGGGGCCGTCGGGTAACTCCGTCATCGAAATGGGACCCGAAAGCACTGCATTGGGCCCGATACCGATCGGCAATGTGTGACAGG
>NZJA01000049.1 GCA_002691835.1 Planctomycetota bacterium | reverse complement strand
TCCAAATACCGCCCTGAAGATCATACTGAACCCGATCATGAACCCTTCCTGGTTGCCCCTGCCAGAATTCAAATCGGATGGGATTCAGACAATATCCACCCCAATTTTCCGGGCATGAAATCGAGTCTTCTCCGGATGACAGAGAGTCCAATCTCTTCTCAAACTCTTCTCTTGAGGTCATCGCCGAGCTCTGGTCCGAAACTGAAGCAGCGGCTTTCGAAAGGCGAGGACGACTGTTGAAGTACTCCTCCGAGATTTGACGGTTCGATCGTTCAACGACTCCCTCGATTCGAACCTGTCTCTGTAATCGTGGCCAATGCGATAAGATTGCCACGTTGGAATTACTTTCCATCTCAGTCGATTTCCTCGAGGTGTAATCAGTAAAAAAATGAAAGCCGTCTGGTCCAAATATTTTTAACAGGACCATTCTCAGGGAAGGAACCCCATCAGGGGTTGAAGTGGCCAAAGCGATGCGATTTGGTTCCCCGTGACCGGCAGCCTCTTCTTCGGCATACCAGGCTTCGAACTGCTTCACAGGATCGGCATGAACATTCTCAGCACGAATCGAAGATTCAGCGAAATTGTAATCCTGTCGAGGAGGATAAGATTCACTCATTCGAGCCCCTTTCGACGATTCAGGCACTTCAGAAGACATAATCTGACTATAAATCGTCAGAATCGGAAACATCCAACTTCTTCACCGATATACTTCTGCTTTGAACGATTTAAGTCACAAGCCCATTGGACCGTCGCTGAAAGCCTCACTCCAATGGCATATTTTCCCTGAAAGCCGGCCGTCGAGATGAGCCCAGAAGAGCCAATCCAGCTGAAGAAATTTACTGACCTTCCTCTGAAGGAAACGCTGGCTCAAGCGATCCATAAAGCCGGTTATCGGGATCCACGCCCGATTCAAGCAGAGTCTATCCCTCCCGCTATCGAAGGTCGGGATATTCTAGGCTTAGCACAAACAGGTACGGGAAAAACAGCTGCTTTCGCAATTCCAGCAATTGAATCTCTTCTTCGCAATAAAGGAAGAGGGCCAAGGGTTCTCGTAATTGCACCAACCCGGGAACTCGTTTCACAAATTGATGACGAGTTCAAAAAACTCACACGTGGATCAAGATTACGATCGATGACTATCTATGGTGGAGTTTCAGAAAAACCCCAGATTGAAAAGCTCAAAAGATATCCCGATATCATCTGTGCATGTCCTGGAAGACTTCTCGATCTCATGCAACAAGGACATGTCGATCTTCGATACATCCAAAAATTGGTCCTAGATGAAGCTGATCATATGTTTGACATGGGCTTTCTTCCCGATATTCGAAGAATCTTAAAAGAGCTTCCAGATCAGAGACAAAATCTACTTTTCGCTGCGACAATGCCTGCAGAAATCAGAAAACTGGCCCAGCAAATTTTAGTCGATCCGTTCGTTGCAGAAATTAATCACACTGCTCCAGCCAAGACCATTGAGCATGCCCTTTACCCGGTACCTGAGAAAAAGAAAATCGAGCTCCTCAGGAAAATGCTCAAGGAGAATTCTTTTACTTCCGCTATCGTCTTTACCCGAACAAAAAGAAGAGCCCGACAACTCGCTGAAAAACTGGGCAAAGATGGACACAAAGCCGTCGCTCTTCAGGGAAACATGTCGCAGAATCAACGCGATAGAGCAATGAATGGTTTCCGTAAGGGACAGTTCGAGATTCTTGTCGCTACAGACATTGCTGCACGCGGAATCGATGTGGAAAGTGTTTCCCATGTCGTCAATCTGGATATCCCAAGTACTGCTGAAGCTTACACACACAGAATCGGGAGGACCGGCAGGTCCGAACGTGAAGGAAAAGCCTTCACCTTCGTTTCCGATGCGGACATGGACATGGTTCTAGAGATCGAAAAAATTATCGGTCAACAGATCGAAACCATCGAAACCCCCGGATTTGATGGAGTGGACTTCACGAGACCCGAAAAAGGCCGTAGAAAGTCTCAAGCTCGTAAGCCACGGTCGGGGCCGTCAAGAGGACGCCCAAAGCAAGGATCCTCCCGAAATCGACGCCAAGGGAGCTCAGCAAGCAATGGCCCTCGTCGAAATAGAAGAACCGACGACGGTAGTAATAGTGGCGAGCAAAAGTCTCCTCGAGGAGGTCGCAAAAAGCGCCCTGCAGGAAGTGGTAAACCTTCAAGAAAACAACGGTCGTCAGCAAGAGGCCCCTCGAGCTAAATTCTTTGCCTGCGATCGCTCCTCGCGACATGTGATCCTTCCACTCGTACAACTCAACTGTTACAGTTCTCAAAACTCTTACGGGGGAGAGCAGTAATTTGCGTATTTGCCTTCTGACAACGCAAGATCTCGATGAAGATCCATTTCCCGATGACGACTGGCCCTGTGACCCACGCCCCTTCCTTCCAGAAGCGGAATGGCACGTAGCAGTCCTCGAGGGAAAGCATGACTGCATTCCGCATGTCGAAGAATTGATCACTCAAGACTTCGATCTTTTCTTTAATCTCTGTGATGGCTCTTCTGAAGAAGACTCTCCTGGCATCGAGGTTATCAAGACTCTGGAACGCCATAAGGTTCCTTATGCTGGAGCATGTTCTGATTGCTACGAGCCCACCCGCGCACAGATGAAAAAGGCATGCCGAAAACTTGGTATTGCAACCCCCAAACATGTCTTCGCGCGAAATGAAGCGGATATCGAAAAGGCCAGCAAAAAGTTAAAGTTCCCCCTCTTTGTCAAACATCATAATAGCTATGCTTCACTCGACATTAGTCGAAGATCCAAAGTCATGACGCCCGAAGGCCTCAATATTCAGGCTCGAAAAATCATCTCTCTTCATGGGACTGCCCTGATAGAAGAATTTATCGAGGGAAGTGAATGCACTGTCCTTGTTGCAGAAAATCCGAAAAACCCAAAGAAACCAATCACCTATCCACCAGCCCAATACATCTTTCCTAAAGGTGACAGTTTCAAGCATTCCGATCTGAAGTGGGTCGACTACTCAGGTCTTTCGGCAATCGAGGTCAAAGATCCGGTTTTATCCAAAAGACTGCAGGATGAAACCGCAAGATTTTTTGTCGAACTTAAAGGAGCCAGTTTCGGAAGGTGCGATATCCGCGTTGCAGAAGATGGCACGACTTACATGCTGGAAATTAATTCCAACTGCGGGATTTATTATCCAAAAGCCGACTGGAGCAGTGCGGACGTCTGCCTGTCTTTTGACCCGGAGGGGCATGAGGGATTCACTCGGTTATTGGTCGAAGCAGCCCTTGCTAGACATCGACGCCTTCATCGATCCTCCAGCCGTAAAGGATCAAGAAAAACAGCTCGGAAAACGGAAAAAAAATCCGCTCGCCAAAAGTCCTGACGCTTTAACCTGACTGGTCGCTTCAAGAACCATAGATCTCATAACCCCATAGATCTCATAACCCCATGCCTATTCAGGGGCACGTCGCAAGGTAACTCTCACAACCATGGGTGAAGCCTTCAAGATCGGGGCCACAGTTCGGAAAAGGTGCCAACGGCATTGCTCCCCCGCTGAATAGAGCCCCTAACTTGTACACAGCGTCTGCAATGTTGATCACTTCATCGTCATTCACATCACAGGCATCTTTACAGGTCACAGTAGCCTGCCCGAATAGATAATTAAGGGTGACAATTGCATCCGCGATATTAAAAGTTCCATTGGCATTACAGTCGCCTCGAATGAACTCGTCACTTTGACATTCATCTGGAGTTCCGTCCTGATCAAGGTCACTACTCACTCCTGATCCAATGTCGCAAGAATCCAGTTCACCATTCTGATTACAGTCCGCTGCCAACCCAGAAGAGATTTGACAGAAATCCAACTCTCCATTGAGGTCGCAGTCGAGGGAAAGATCTGTTGCGATTTCACAATCGTCCAGAACTCCGTTAAGGTCACAATCCAGACCATTTCCATTCATGATTTCGCAATCATCAGGGACAGAATCGAGATCACAATCCGTCGCCGAGCCACTCGTGATTTCACAGTGATCTAGCAAACCATCCTGATCACAATCCCCTACAGATCCCTGGGCGATTGCGCATTCATCCGGAAGTCCATCGAGATCACAATCCTGGGCAATTCCAGACTGGATTTCACATGCATCAAGAGTCCCATTTTGATCGCAGTCTCCAGCCAAACCCTGATCGATCGCACAGACATCCAAAAGACCGTCTGCGTCACAGTCAGAGGCAGTTCCTGCCGCCAACTGACAAGTATCCAGCTCGCCATTCAGGTCACAGTCCACCGACCCGGACTGGATTTGGCACTGGTCAGGGACACCATCTCCATCACAATCGGCTACAGCACCACTTGCGACAGCGCATGCATCCGGGACTCCGTCAATATCGCAGTCTGGCTCCTGAGCTTGTGCGATTTCACAGTCATCCGGAAGTCCGTCGAGGTCACAATCTTGGCTAAGACCATCCGCAATAGCACAGGAGTCGAGAATCCCGTCACTATTACAATCTAATTCTGGCTGACATTGATCTGCGATCAAATCGCCATTGCAATCAGTCTCACAAACATCAGGAATCCCATCCAAATCACAATCAGGAAGTGTGGGATCAAATCCACATTCATCCGGACTTCCATTCCCATCACAATCCTGACTAACTCCATTGGCAATATCGTCAGAATCTGGGACACCATTCATGTTGCAATCAGTGATGAAATCGATCACTCCACCATTAACAGCTGGAATGATTTCCAGACCCTGCATCACGACAAGAAGATCGACAGGTGGAACATGTAAATCTCCCGAAAATAGAATCTGTGTCGATCCCATCGCTGTCGGACTGACTTCGTAAGTGGCCAACACGAGCTCTCTATCCAACCCCGCGGCAAGATCTGTTATTGGCGGCGAAAGATCAAAGAGACAACCGACGATGTATCCACCACCTCCTGTGGGGGATATCTCCAACATTAAATAATCTGGTGAGACTCCCCCGAGAGTCGCATCCTTCAGATGAGCCCCTCTGACCAAGCTGATTAATTCCATTTGGGAGGGGTCGTGAGTGACGCCAAACGAAAATGCTTCACAATCACTGGTATGGTCCAGGAAAACTCTGGAGACCAAAGGTAAGCCAGGACTGGCCTGTGAACTCGATATACGCAAACTCGCAGTAGGAACCTGAGCTTCCAGAGAATTCGGAAGCAAACAGATGAGTAGGACGATAATCCTGAACATAAAGACTCCTGGAATCCAGTTCCTCAGCATAGACGGACTCGATTTTTGAATAGTCCCTTTATCATACAAGTTTGCTGGTTCACTCCAATTCAGGATTCCCCCTGATCATTGTTAGTCACGAATTACACAACAATCATTTATTAGTCGAAAAAAATAAAGGCGAAGAGCCATTTGGCTCTTCACCTTTATAAGCAAATCAATCAACGATGAAAAAATCAGTCGAGGCACTCTAACAAGTCCTGAGTCAAATCAGGCCCTTCAGTCAATTCAGAAGGAGCAGGAAGAGATTCAGATCCATTAAAGAGAAGCCCTAATAGCCGGACAGCATCTGCGACATTAATCTGACCATCGTCATTTGCATCAGCAGCGTCTTCGCAGGTAATCAGCTGATTATCAAAGAGATACTGAAGCCCATTGACAACATCACTGATATCAACCTCTCCATCTCTATTGACGTCTCCCCTTCGAAAAAACTTCGGCATCGCCGGGTGGTCAAATGGGGGAAGAGCCGCTTCCACTCTTGGATCCGTCAGAGCCTCAAGAAAATCGACAAGATCCAGGCGTGCGCCCAGAGGAAGGTTCAGAGGAGGTGTTCCCGGTCCTTGTTCCGGATTCTGAAAGTCTCCTCCAGCATTGTAAAAATTGACCACCTCCAACAAAGTATCCTTGCCACCGTTGTGGAAGAATGGAGCGCGGAGAGCCACATTCCTGAGGTGAGGAGTCTTGAATCGGCCTCGATCCACATTGTTACCAGTGACCTGAAATCTGCCCGTATCCTCGTTTTCAGGACGAACTCCAATATCATGGAAAACGTTATCGCTGAGGAAAGGTCCCCCGTGACAAGGCAGGCAATTATTCAAAAACACGTTCATCCCCTGTTGCTCAGATGGCGTCAGGGCGTTGGGGTTTCCATTGATGAATAGATCGAGAGGAGTTTGATTCGGTAACAGGGTTCTCTCATAAGACGCGATCGCAAATGCGATTCTTTCGGCAGTAATCACTGGTGTCCCAAAAGCCATCTCGAAGAGAGCTGGATAATCCGGAAACTGCGAAAGAGCTGAGATCATCGCCGAAGGAATATTGGTGGAAAACTGCAGAGGTGGCGCTGAAATCAGTCGGGCCCGGACTTCGTCCCATGTTCGGGTCGCACAGCCCATTTCGATTTCAGAAAGAATCGGATCGAGGGCCTGAGCCTCCAAGGCCCCGCCAGCTGGAGTCGAATTTCCGGGGATACTGACGATGCCAGTCTCAGGGTCAACAAACTCTGGTCCAGATCTTCCATCCCAAAAGAGAGTTGGAGAATACATAGCGCCCACCGTTGATTGGGACTTACGGGAAGTCACCTGGCGCTCCATACCAAAGATGCTCGAACCCAGGATTTCCCCTGAACAGTCCTGAACTTGCAGTCCTAATGAACCGATGACGTCATCCCCGTTCCCGAAGATTCCATCGCTTCCCGGGTGACGAGTCAGTTGCGAAAGAGACCTAGGATCACTTCCACCCGCTTCAGGAAAATGACAGGTGCCACACGAAACAGCTCGGTCGGCAGAAAGCTGAGTTTCCCAGAATAGAAATTTCCCCAAGAGCTCTTTTTCCGGAGTCCCCGGGTTTTGGGCCGGTTGTGGAACAGGTGGCAAAGGAGGAATGCCTCCTCCGGGAGGAGGGGGCGGTGGCGGACCCTGCGCATATGCAACGTTCGCAAAACCGAGGAAAACGAGAAGAATTCCAAGTGTCACCCACTGTTTGCTCATCGTCCGACTCGACAAAATATTCATCTTGCTCCCCTATTATTGTGTGAATCTCTATTTTAAGCCTAAAGATCGATCCTGGCGAGGTTTGGAATCCTCTCGCTGAAGGTTACTTCACCAATTCATGATAATAACCCCGCAGAAAATACCGGGTTACCTCAAATCTGGGCAAAACCCGATTCTAAACCTTCAACTCCAAAAAAGATGTCGCATTGAACTGGCTTCATCGCCGTATTTTTAGACGAATTCAGTTATCTTGGAGACTCATGGGAACAGCTGACCGTCACTCAAGGAGATCGCTTGCCGGCAACCAACATGAAGACCCTCATACGACTCGGGCCACTACTTTTTCTTTTGGCCGGCTGCACTGGGCAGTCACCCGATCAACGAAACTACCTGTTTACCCAGCTGAACCCTGCTGAGCCTCCCCACTACCAGCAATTAAATGGTTCCCAGCCAGCGCAGTGGATTGTGGATGTCAAATCCACTGGAATGGCACTTCTGGATTTAAATGGGGATGGAGATCTCGCACTGTTACTCACCTGCGGATCCAATCTCGATCGCTGGAATCAGGGCATGCCGAGCTATGCCCCCCTCCTTTTCTCCATCGATGACCAGCTCAATTTAGTGCCCATCGATGGCGCTGCGGGAATTCCGGCTCTCAAGTGGACCTCCGGATGTGCCGCCGCTGATATTGACGGGGATGGAGATGACGACCTTCTCCTGACCGGCATTGATGGCTCTCTCCTTCTTGAAAATCACAATGGCAGCTTCCGTCCCTTCCCAAATTCAGGCATTGAAACTGCTTCATGGTGCACGAGTGCTTCATTTGCGGACCTTGACCTCGATGGTGACCTCGATGTGTATCTGTGTCGCTATCTCGACTTCCCATTCGACTCCCCCCCTCAACATGGTGAAGACTGGTCCTGCCTTTGGGAGAACATGCCTGTTCTCTGCGGACCTAGAGGACTTTCTGCAGCCCACGATCTTGTTTTCGAGAATCTGGGTGACGGAAAATTCATCGACCGGACCGTTGAGTGGGGATTTGAAAATGCCCGACCCGGTTACGGTCTTGCTGTCACCATCGTCAATCTTTTCGGGAGTCCGTATCCGGAAATTTTTGTCGCCAATGATTCTTGCCCCAATCATCTGTGGATCCGACAAGAAGATGGTACATGGGTCGAAGATGGACTGCTCTCAGGCCTTGGAGTCGACCAAGACGGC
>NZJA01000048.1 GCA_002691835.1 Planctomycetota bacterium | reverse complement strand
TTCCCGTGCTTTTTGCCATGCCTGAATCGATTTCGAATTCACTTCGGCAGACTCGGTGGCGTGATCCACAGGAATCTTCAGAGATCTTTCGTAGTCATGACGCACTTCACGCACCATCGCCTTTAGAGTCGCATCGCCAGAAGCCTCTGCAGCCTCTTCAGCACGCCCGATACGTTCACCGCCTGACGGGTGCTGAGCTCGCTCATGGGCGATTCCAGCCAATTCCCCAAGGGCTTCCGCACGGACTCCGCCACCACTCGACGGCATGTGGGTTTCCTGATCCCAGGAAAGGATCGTCGAAGCATGGTTGATCAAGGCGATCTTCTTCAAATGCTGGCGAAGATCGGTCACTGCTTCATGTTCGGTTTCTTTCACGTGATCGCTGCTCATGCCAACTCCCTGTCTTCCTCTCGTAGCTCTTCATAAGAAGAGATCGAAAGTTGCTCTGAATAATGTACTGAACAGACTGGCTGGAATGTTTCATCTCCAGCGACTTGTTGGCTGGGCCCATCCAAATGAGCCACTCCACCAATCGATTTCAAATTGAAGATGGCTTTGCTGTTGCATTGATGGCAGGTCGTTTTGACCTCTTCGATCGAATCCGCCAATTCCAGTAATCGTCGACTTCCTGGAAAGAGACGAGTTCGAAAGTCGCTCCGAAGGCCATAGCAAATCACGGGGACCCGCTTTTGATTCGCCACATCCCTTAATTGATCGATGTGTTCGGGCTGAAAGAATTGCACTTCATCGACAAGGACGCAGTGCACACCCTCGAAATCGGCGACTTCAATGCGATCGTCAGCAGAGATCACCAAATGGGCTTCACGGGTTAACCCCGCCCTTGAGGTCACCTCGGTTTCACCATATCGATTATCGAATCCGGGCTTGATCACCACGACCTTTTTGCCCTGACGTTCGTAATTGTGAGCGACAGCGAGCAAATTCAGAGTCTTTGCACTGCCCACAGTGCCATGGCGGAAATATAGTTTTGCCAAAATGCCTCCAACCGGGTTTTCCCTGACTCGCAGGGTAAACCCGGAAGGAGGGTCATTCCATGCCCGTGATATTCTTCTCTGAAATCCCTAGTCTTCTGAGGCGGGAATCGGAGCGGGCGAGATCGCAGACTCAGTGTTTCCAACACTTTCCGGTGAATCTTCAGTCACCGGCTCAACCACTTTCAGATCTTCAAGGCTTTTGATAAGGCCATCGCGAACCCATTTCGGTGTGACTGCGATTCGGTCATCCCCCTTGATTCTTGCGGCAATCCCCTGCCCTCCGAACGGTAGATCTTGCTCTGATCCAAACTCCAGAATCACCCTCGTATCATCGACAAGAACGACTTCCAGTGAGGCGGAAGGCTCCTTGAAACCAGCCGCCTCTGTATCGGTAGGATCCAGGGGAAGCTCACTGCGCACATTTTTCAGTGCGGAGATCAGACCCTTGACCGTATTGGTATCGGCTTGAACATTTTCTGGCTCTCGGATCCACCATTCCGGATCCGTCCCAGACTGAACCAGTTCTCCGGATTCACCGGTCGCCGTTTTTGCAGGAGCTCCGGGAACCCATTCGAGAACGATCCGCATATCTCCACGATTTAGAATCAATTCCCTCACTACCGCATTCTCAGGTAATTGATAAAGCACTTTGTGATACCACTGATCTGCCGAGAACTCTGCCCCACTCAGTGCAGGCCTGCGTCTCAGATTCGGTTTGACACTGAAAACCTGATCGCTGTCCGCCAAACGTACAAAGGACTTGCCGTTTCCATCATTCTTGCCGATCACCAGATCAACAAAGGTCGCCATATCGAGGTTCTTGAGAGTGACTCGAATCCCCTTCTCTGAATCAACTTCAAAGGTGGAATGACTCGCAGAGCTCTCGCCCCGTTTCTCAGCATCTGAAATCGACTGGAGATCATCCAGAAGACGAATTACTTCATCTCGATCTGCAGCTGAATCCCACAGATTTGGCAGAAACCATTCCCGACCTTTTCGGAGAATCTGATAAGAGACATCTCCTTTGCGCAATTCAATGGCATCGAGCATCTCGGGATTGATCTGAGCAAACTTTGACAACGCCTCTGGGGGACCGGCGATTTCGGTGTACTCCTTCTCCTGATTAACGAAGAGGAGTGCTCCAGAAACAAGAATCAACAACACCATGATCATGAGACTGTTGCTTTTCAACTGGCCTCCTTATTTTCATTTCCATTCTGAGGAACCTGAAGCATATGGAGTGCTTCATGGTGACGTGCGCCGGATCTCCGGCTCGCCGAAATCAAACCGTAGATGACCAGGAGCAACAACGGAACTCCCGCAATATTTCCATAGGTCGCCAGGCTGCGTTCCTCGCGCGTGGTTTCTCGCAGAGAACTCGCCATCTGCACTTTACCGCGAATCTTGGCGAGATCCGGATCGAGAGCGAGTGCTTCGACGGCCCCCATCATGAATGCAACATTCTGACGGTACATGTTCAGGGAGGCGTACTTGGCCATATCCGCAGAGGCAATCAACAGGAGTCTTGAATCCTGCGACTCAGTCTCCTCAACCAGTTCG
Organism: Planctomycetota bacterium; assembly: GCA_002691835.1. The sequence goes on along the minus strand of NZJA01000048.1, from coordinate 6,136 downwards.
GCAGCTTCCTCACCCCCTGACAATTCTAAAGTCGGATCCCACGAAGGTATCTTTGAACCGGGAGCAAAGGTCGAGGGAAATTTCCCTTCAGCGACCAGTGCCAAAACCCGACTCTTCTGGAGTGCCGGGTCTTTTGGTGCGGTGACCATCGCTCCACTCAGAGAGGGCCCGAAGGGCGTGAGCCAACCATCGCTGTCAGACTTCGCCAAAGCTGTAATTTTGATCCCTGCATTCTTGGCAACATCTTCATTGATGATCAAAGGACTGGCGAAAGGGAAGACGAGAGACTGAATTCCACGAGTGAAGGGAGAAGCACTATCCAAATTGTTTCCAGCAGCTCCGGGACTAACAGGGAAAGGCTGTGGAATTCGCATGCGCATTCCAAGAGGGCCTTCCGTCACAGTTTCAATACTGCCGCACTGACGCTCACTGGAGACAATCATGTTCGGCTGAATGTCGATTCCCCAAGGCCCGAAACTTTCTGCGAGACCCGGGTTCAACGGTGTCAGCTGAAATCCCCGTTCCATACTGCCGGAAGTCGTCGAAGCGAGAATCATCGCTGGCATGCCGGAGCGGATTGATTTTTCGATCTCATACCGCTGTCGAGGAGTCGTTCCATTGGGTTCAGCGATCAGCAAAAGCTGAGCATCCGCGGGAATCAGCGATTCTGCCGTCAGCTGAATTTTCCGAATCTCGAAACGGTCTCCGAACGCATCCAAAATAGGATCAAAATGACTCATCGGTGCAGGCAGAGGTGATCCATCTGGCCCCTGCAGAATCATGTCTTCCGGTCTGCCATGGAAAAATGCAACGACCGGTTTGCTGTTCAGGGACAGCTTGGCAATCCTGCTGACCAGCTCGTACTCAAGCCCCTCCAAGGAGGTATGCACAGGGATTCCTTCACTCTCCCGATCCAGATACTTGAGAACGATCGCACTGAAGAAAGGCACGACTTCGATGCCATCTTCCTTAATCGATCGACCCTGAAGTTCGGGGATTCCCTGCTGAGCCAACTCCTGCTTTTTGGTATCTGCCGGAGAAGTCGGACCTCCCATGAACGCGGCCATCGGATCAGGTTCTTCTTGTTCGCCGTCACCGGTCTGATCTTTGACGTACTGTTCGATCACACGAGCAGGGTCGATGACCTTGACTTCGATTCTGCCGCCCGATTCTGCCGCTGCCCGCTGGAACTCATCCAGATAATCAACGGTATCCCTGCGAAGGTTTTGCAATCCGGAAGGCAGCTTTTCGCTGACCCAGTATTCCAGAGTGACCGGCTCTTGCAGTCGCGAAAGAATTTTTCCCGTTTCTGGACTGATGGTGTGAGTCCCGGCTTCAGTCAGATCGAGCCTGCGATCAAAATTACGCGAGACACCATTCACGAGCACCAGTAACACTGTCAAAACGACAATGGAGATCAGCCACCGAATCAGGAACTGTCTTTTTCTTTCAATCATGTGCCCCCCTACTGCTTCTTCAACTCAACCTGAAACACACACAGTGTCAGGAAGAGAGTGGTTCCGGAGAGAAAATAAACCACGTCACTCAAAGCCAGAACTCCCCGTTCAATCGCCTGGAAATGGGACTGAACCCCCAGAGATTCAATGACCCGTGCCAACTCCGGTTGGGCTGCCGAGACGTAGGAAGCAAAATCAGGACTGAGAGCCAACACCAACAAGATGCCAACCGACACGCCGACCAAGAGTGAAACCACTTGATTACTGGAGAGCGCAGAGACCCAACAGCCGAGGGCAAGAAACATCATGCCTGCGAGAACAGTTCCGATATAACCCCCGATGATCGGTCCCCAATCCACGGGACTCGAAGCCAGCCAGCCGAGAGTCGCCGGGATTCCCAGACTTGCCGCAACACTTGCCAGAAGGACGACGACTGCTGCAAGCCATTTCCCAATGACGAGATCTCGAGAACGAACCGGGAGTGACAACAAAACTTCTGTACTGCCAGTTCGAAGTTCTTCTGACCAAAGACGCATCGTCACAGCGGGAGCAAAGACCATCATCATGAACGGAGTCAGGGCAAACCAAACTCGCATGTCTGCACTCTCGATGATGAAGAATGGGGAATACTGAAAAAAGAAGAAGGACATAATCGCCATCTGAAGAGCGATAAATATCCACGCGATGGGAGTATGGAAATAAGCACCGCACTCCCGGCGCATGACCACCATGATCGAACTCATCGCTGACCTCCCCTTGCTCCGGTCAATCGCAGGTAAACCTGTTCAAGGGTTTCCCGAGACCTTTCAACACTGACCAAGTTTCCACCAGCAGATTCCACCGACGATGCCAGAGAGGCGATATCGGGGGTTCCTCCGCCCTTCCACTCATAAATCGTTTCACCTGGTGAACCGGGGATTCCGGCTCCCAGGTTGAGGTTCTGACAGGTGGAATCGTCGAGGGACTGACCTGCGACAATGACCTGCCAACCACCTTGATCATCTCCCGTCAAATCTTCGGGAGTCCCATCTGCAATAAGGCGACCCGAGTTGATCACGATGATGCGGGTGCAGATGGCGGCGATTTCCTGAAGGATGTGGGTACTGAAAATAACCGCCCGGTCACGAGCCAGTTCTGTAATCAACTCACGAACTTCAATAATCTGCCGTGGATCAAGACCATTCGTTGGTTCATCCAGAATGACCACTTCGGGGTCATGGATCAAAGCTTGTGCCAGGCCGACTCTCTGGCGGAAACCCTTTGACAGAGTTCCGCAACGGCGTCTTAGCATTGGGCTGAGGCTGAGCCGATCTGAAAGATGGGTAATCCGATCTTCGAGATCTGTTCCGGCAAGTCCTCTTGCTCCACCGATGAAACGCAGATAGTCGATCACCTGCATCTCATCGTAGAGAGGAATGCTTTCGGGAAGAAAACCAAAACCCTGACGGGCACTCAGCGGATCTTCACTGATCTCGATACCCTTGATACGGGCTTGTCCCCTATCGGGAGCAATCAAGCCAGTGATCATTCGCAGAGTGGTACTTTTACCGGCACCATTGGGACCGAGGAAACCAAGGATTTCACCTCGCTGGACGTTAAAAGAAACATCATCCACGGCCAACGTTGCACCAAAGGTGCGACGCAGACCCTTCGCCTCGATGAGGGGAGCCAGATTCCCTTGAGCTGCGGCCGGTTTGGTTTCCGTTACCGAGGGATTCACGGGTTGTTCCGTCGACATGAAAGACTCTTCCTTTCATCCACATCAGCCTTTCGCAGACAAAATGTGGGGACGCATAGGATGAAAGAAAATAGAGTCTAAAATCAAGCACTCTCGCAGGTTATGAGACCGAGTTCTGTAGTTCTGACAGGTTGCAGATAACTTGCTCGTGAGAGAAGGTCCTTCCTCTCGCCCCTTTATTTGCTCCTGACAGTCGAGGGACTCCCCCAATCACCAGAATGTCGATTCTCTGCCGGATTTCAGGGCCGAGCCCATCGAGCCCCTTCAAGGATCGCCGAAGACCCCCCGAAGAAAGCCCTCGCGCTTCACCCAGATCTCTAGGCTGGGCTGAATCCTGGAAGACCTCTTTCCAGTTCTTACGGGCCTGCCATAAAAAGCGATTCTTCCGCCCCAACCACCCGAAGATCTCATCGAGATCCTCCCCGAAATTCGACATCGGATGAACTTCGCCATCCCGAATTTCAAATTCGGGACAGACGCGGGTTCATCACTCAAGGATCTTGAAATGCGGAAGTCTGGAATTTCTCAGGCCACGTTCAGATGAATTCGTGCGGATGAATTGATGGCCACTTGAATTGATGGCCACTGACCTGAATCTATTTTCCTCGGATACTCTCGAAATGTCCTTACTGATCGGTCTCGAAAGAGAATCCCTGATCAATAGAGTCATCCCGCTCCTGTATCGAAGCTTCAGACTGCTCAACCCAGCTACGGGTTCCAGGACTCAGGTAAACTTCGACGTGCTCAAAAATTTGACCATGAAGAAGTTCGGACAGACGATTTTGTGCGCGTAGTTCATAGGACTGTTGACGTAACCCATCCCGAAGATGACGGAATCTCGCCGCAAGATCTTCTTCAATGTGCGGAACCAGATCTTCGATGGTCCATTCGGTAGGCTCTGCAAGTCCAAGGGTATCTCCGAGCTCTTCTCCGATGATCAGACGCTGACGTTCTTCATCGATCAGGCGCGAAAGAAGACGATATTCACGGTTTCCGTGCTGCGCGACAGCGTCGTAATCGGCCTGCATCCGAGCCTCGTCGAGATCAACCATGACCTGGCCCAATTCTTCGTGCAGCTGGTGCAAGCGATCCATGATTCCGGAGAGTTCGCCCGCTAACTGGCGGATTTCCACTTTCTGGCGCTGATCGTCATTCAACATCGTCTTCCATGCCTTTCCGGGCTCTTCTGATACGGATTTCATCGGCCGTCAGAGCTCGAAACTGGAGGACTCTCCGAATTTTCCTGAAAATGGCGAAATAATGCCCTTTGAGAGCCCCTCACAGCCCCGAGTTGTTCAGGTCGGATTGCCGAGAGTCGTCCGAAGCGTTATTTTCCTAGCTTGAATGGGCGGGTGGCGGAACTGGCAGACGCGCCAGATTTAGGTTCTGGTCCCGCAAGGGGTGGGGGTTCGATTCCCCCCTCGCTCATTTTTCTATTTCCTCATGAAACCGCCGATTCAAGAGAAAGATCCACCCTGGAAAAGTCGGTGGCGATTCGCAGTCGGCTTCATTGACAGCAGCTGATCAAAGTCTTGCCCCAGCAAGAAATCGGCAGCACGACCTCCGTCAACCGACTGCCCTGTCAGCGAATCAGATCAGCAAGAGCAGAACACACCGGGTCGATAATTTCAGAGCCGGTTTCTTCTCCAGGAGCGATGCGAAGAGTCCCCCCCGCCTCAAGGGTACCGAGATATCGATGGGCGAGAGGAGCACACTGCAATCCTGAACGACAGCGAACTCCAAGCTGAGCATCTAATTCCGCAGACAATTGTTCCGGAGCATAGCCCCGTACATGAAGTGGAATCACGGGTGTGCGCGGAGACGTCCCTTTCTCCCCGGGAATCTCCACACCTTCGATCTTCTGCAACGCTTCAACCCAAAGCTGACGCTGAGCGTTTCCATTTCTGAAGCGTTCACTCACGGGGTGGCCATCAAAATACTCCAGTGCTTTGGCAAGGCCTGCAATGCCGGGAAGGTTTGGGGTTCCAGATTCAAAACGACCCGGTCCCGATTCGGGAATCTTGGGCCATTCACTGTCGATGCCATTTCCACCGATCCACAGCGGCTCGGGCTCATATCCCGGAGCAAAGTAGCACGGCCCGATTCCGGGAGGCCCTCCCAGATGCTTGTGGCCAGCCATCGTATAAGCCTTCAACCCAGGGCAACGGGCAACAGAGAAGGGCACCAATCCAGCGGCTTGAGCTCCATCCACGATGAAGGGAATTCCGTTCTGCTGACACCATGCCCCGACTTCCTCTACCGGCTGCAGGATACCGTTGACATTGCTGGCATGCTGAAGCACCACTCCCATGACCTTCGAAGCATCGACTTCACCTAACCTCGCAGGATCAACACAGCCATCCGCATCGGAAGGAAGGAATTGAATTCTCTCTTCGCCGAGTGCCCGAACTGCCGGTCTCCATACTGCGTTGTGTTCAAGGACTCCCATACAGAGCGTCGCTTGAGGGTCTGCATTCCGAGTCACATCGGCAATCAAGGTCGATAACGCAAGCGTCGATGATGGAAAAAGACTGATCCTTTGCGAATCTGTGACACCGAGAAGATTTGCCAGAAGCTCACGACAAGAGCTGACCAAATCACCAGCACTGCGAGCCCCTGCGTGCCCTCCCCTGCCAACACTCCCTGCTACTTCCAAGGCCTGGAGCATCGCCTCCGACACTCCGGGGTGACGTGGATAAGCAGTGGCGGCATGGTCGAGATAGATCACGGGTGCTCCTAACTAAGGAAATCAGCATCCATGCTATCCCTGTCCACCGAAAGAAAAAACAGCTCCCGATCATTGAACCGCTTCCTATTCCTTCTTGCCCCGGGGCTCTCATGAAGCCAACATCCCCTGTGGGGAAGGAAAATCCGATGTCTCGATCGATGCAACAATGGCGGCCAGAGGACCTCGACCGTGCAGGGCGCTACCATTTGATGA
>NZJA01000047.1 GCA_002691835.1 Planctomycetota bacterium | reverse complement strand
GAACCTGCCACAGATAGATGCCACTGTTCACATCACTTGCCATCATCGCTTTTTCCATCGACAGGATTTCACCGACTGCGATGATCTCAGAGGAAGCGATCAGTTGCTCTGCTGAATACGGTGCCTTGCTGGCCTCGATGACCGGTGCAAACAGGAAAACCCAAGCAGTTGCAATCAGAAGGGCGAGCCTGGAGAAGGTCATTCCTGCTCCTCCCGGGTTCCAATCTGTTCCATCGATTTCAGCTCGGTCCCATCCGGGAGAACCGAGAACATGTCAAATCGGAATTGATCCTTGGAGAGAATCGTTTCCACCGCACGCATTTTCGATTCGGTGCCGGTTATGGGATCAGTCAGGGTCCAGATCCATTCGATACCGTTTTCGGTACGCTTTCCGCTACCGGTGGCGATACCGGTGCCGAAGCTGTCGATCCAGGAGGAGACAAAACTCTTCTTGCCGTTGTCATAGCCGATGAATCCACGGGCTTCGAAGGGCATACCGTTGTAGTCCATCGGTAATACTCTCTGGAGCAGGTAGCGCCCGCCCATCGCCAACTCGTATTCGGTGACCATGGAGGTTTCGATCGGGTCCTGATCTGGAGCTGTCCACTGGCGATTGGCCATCTTCCAGCGGCCGACCCGTGCCTTCAGGAACTCGTGTTCCTTGCCCGGAGTCATGAACTCCATCCACTTCTGCATCGGGTCGACGGCGTCAGCCTGTACTTTCGATTGCTCGAAGATCCATTCCCACAGTTCCATCTCGCCGTAGGTCAGTCTGAAAATGTTGTGTCCTGCACCCGGGTGCTCGGTGTACTTCACCTTGCCGTCGACAGCCTTGAGAGCTTCGACCATGACTCTGGAGCGTTCTGCAGGAATGACCCGATCGTTTTCACCGTGGAAAACCCACGTCGGAACATCCTTGAAGGCGGCAACAGAGGCGGGATCTCCCCCTCCGCAAAGGGGAACCGCTGCTGCGAAGAGGTCCGGCCTTTTGGCGATGATGCCGAAGGTGCCAATCCCACCCATCGACTGCCCGGTGACGTAGATGCGATTGGCGTCGATGGGTGAACTCTGGATCATGCCCTCAACCAGGGCGATGACATCGGGGATCCTCTCCGGGCGATCGAGCCAACTCTCCTCCTCCCAGGATCCCGGTTTCGCCCACACCGCTTGTCTGCCGGAAACGGGAGCGATGACAAAGCAGGGGAACTGTGCGCGCATCTCATCCTTGGCCAGCACATCCGCGGCCACCGACTTGCCACCCCTTCCATGGAGGACGACGACGAGGGGGTACTTCTGATCGATCCTCAGGTCTTGGGGGATCATGATCTGGTACGAAAGGGCCCCGCCATCCGGGTTGGTGTAATACGCCTGTTTGAAATAGGGACTGCTGACGGGAACATCCTGTGCCGTGATCGGTAGCGTGGCTCCGAGGCAGCACAAGCTCAACAGCACGAGGCAAAGAGATCTGATTGGTTTCATTTCAACATCCTGATTCATTCAGATAATGAGGTTTGTAACAGTTCTTATTTTCCCGTGTCTTCGAGAGGGTTCAATGGGGGTCTCTGTTGGTGAAAGTCACCCTCCTCCTGCCAGGCACGCCCAAGAGCGATCAATCTCGATTCATCGAAGAGTTGCCCATTGAAGGTCAGCGATACCGGCATGCCGTCGCGGAAACCGCAGGGAGCCACCAGTGCCGGATGTCCTGTCAGATTGGTGATTCCGAGAGTTTCGAAGTTGCCGGCGGGGGAAACAAACGCGACCAGGTCGCGAAAGACCTCATTTGTTTCCAGCATTAACAGGGTGCGAATTCTTTGGGCGCGGATGTAGTCGACGGCAGGAATCAGCCGTGCCACACGGAAAGTATTCGGCCATGCATTGGGGCCCTGTTCGACCAGTTCATCATCCAGATTGTTGCGGGTCAGGTCATCAAAGGCAGCCGCACATTCTGCAAAGAGGATGATCATTAGCGGCCACACGGGGTACTGGGGCAGTTGTGTCTCGACCATCTCGATGCCCATTTCCCGAAGTTGATCGAGGGCAGCCAGATGCTCTGGGCTGTTTTCAAAGTGTGCGGGGGAGTAACCCACTCTCCATCCACGGACATCGGTTTTTCCGGGGATGGTGAAGTCGACAGTCACGGCCGCGAGATCTTTACCATCGGTTCCATGGATGGCATTGAGAACAAAAGCGGTGTCCTGAAGAGTTCTGCACATCGGACCGAGTTTGTCCATCGTCCATGAGAGTGCCATCGCCCCTGTTCGAGAAACTCTTCCAAAGGTCGGTCTCAGAGCTGAGTTTCCGCAAAGAGTGGACGGGCTGATGATGGAGCCCAAAGTTTCAGATCCGATGGCGAAGGGAAGCGCACCGGCCGCCACAGCCGCTGCGGATCCGGCTGACGAACCACTCGAACCGATGGAGGTATCCCACGGGGAGCGGGTTTTTCCTCCATACCACACATCGCCCATGGCCAAGGCCCCAAGAGTTGTTTTGGCGATGAGGACTGCACCGGCGGTGTCCAGCTTGCGAAAGACGGCCGCGTCTTCGTTCAACAACTGGTCCTTGAAGGGGGTCGCCCCCCAGGTCGTTTTCGTTCCACGAACTGAACAGAGGTCCTTGAGGCCATAGGGAATGCCGTGAAGGGGTCCACGCCAGCGCCCCCGGGCGAGTTCCTCGTCCCTCTTCTGAGCCTGAGTCAGAGCGATCTTCTCGGTGAAAGAAGTGACACAGAGCAGGGTTTTGTCGACCTCCTTCAACCGATCGAGGAACAGCCGTGTCAATTCGACGGAGGTGACCTGCCGGCTTTTCAACAACGCGGACAAAGTGGGGATGTCGGCCCAGTAGAGATCTTCCAGGTTATTGGGTCGCAGGACCTCCGGTAGCGGATCCTGTTTTGCCACCTGGGAGACTTGGTTTCTGGGTTGTGCAGGCATGAAGATGGTTGCAGGTGCGATGCCGTGATTGAGGGGGACTTCCCGCAGTGCACCAAATGCTGAGATGTTGTTGGTGGCCCAGGGCAGCAATTGGGCCAGCTCCTCATCGGTAAAGGACATACCGGCAAATTCTGTTGCTGAGCGAATCGCTGACAGATCTGTTTCGGTTTTGGTATCTGCAGGGTCTTGCGGGAGCGAGCCCAGCAGAGCGAGTAACATCATGGAGATCATCATCGTTGTTCCTTTTCTTTCAGCATAAGAAGGTTGAGCAATTGTGTTTCAACCTGTTGCCAATCTGCAGCGATCCGGGAGACCGGAAATGCAGGAGAGCTGTACGGTGTTCGGTTTTCTCCCTCGGGGAGTCTGTCCACGGTTGTGAGATGAAATACAGGGGCTCCCAACCGGGAAGCCAGCAGTTCGGAAAGGGACAGCAGATCCGATTCCGGAAAGATCACGCTGACCGGAAAGGAGTGGCGGTCCCACCATTTGCGAAACAGGGGCAGTTGGTCTTCCCGGAGTCGGGTCGAGCAGACGAGGACTGCGTGTTGCGACAACTGGAGCAATCCATCGAGAACCGGTGTGTGAGGGAGAGGGGGGTCTTCCGTTCCGAGTGAGTCCCAGGGGCGATCTGCGATCAACGGGTCGAGGTCGATCGCAATCCAATTTGCATGCGGGTCGAGGATGGTGAGGGTGCCATTGGAGATGGCAGGGGGGGCTTCACCGGAAGCGGGCAGGGCTGACCACAGATGCATACCATGGCTTTCCACACTCGCCGAGATCGGAACCCGGATTTGGGCCCGGCCCTTTTTCACAGAGACCGGTGCGGGGGGAGTGATTCCCGGGGCGGTGGTGGCGATGCGTGCGAGCTTTCCATCCCTGACAGGAATCCTTGCCTCCAGATCGATGAAACTGCTGCTTCGGGTGATGGCATCTCTGGCAATCCAGACGGGTGGTGGCTGTCTCGAAAGATAGATTATCGAGAGAAGCCAGGCCGCCCCGATGAAGAGCAGGATTCGGATCCACCGACTCGCGGACATGCAACCTCACTTCAATCTTGTGGAGGGTCTCCCGTGGAGAGAAGTGGCCATGACTGCAAATCGGAAAGGTCGTAGTTGTCGATGTCGAGGGGAGAACCTTTTTGGTTCCAGGCGAGGGTTCCGCGGTGGAAACGCCCCTGTCCCAATGCCCGATCTGCGATGCGCAGACGCAAGCTCCAGTGAGTGACCGGGAAAGCCAGTTCGTCCCACGGGATCTCAGAGTAGTTGAACCAGCGCACCTCGAGGCTTTCTGGCCCGGCCTCGAAGTCAGCCGATTCCATTTTTGCCAGATACTTCATATGGATCTGTCCGATACGGGTCAGATCGATGGAGACGAGCGGCTGCACCACCTTCACCTTTGCGCAGGCTTCTTCCCATGTTTCGCGGATGGCTCCGGCGACGGTCGATTCACCGATCTCCAGAAAGCCTGCGGGGGGTGTCCATTTACCGTGGGCAGGTTCGATGGCGCGGCGGCAGAGGAGGATGCGGTCGTCATTTTCGATGACCGTGCCGACCACAACCCGGGGATTGATGTAGTGAATGTTGCCACAGGAGGTGCACACTCCACGGGGACGATCTTCACCCTCTGGAATCTTTTGGGTGAGAAGATTGCCACACTGGTGACAAAATTTAGGTTCTGGATCGATCAAAGCGCCTCGATTTCTTGTCATTGAAGGTGGCAGAGAGGTTGGGTTGGGGCAAGAAAACAATCTGAGCAGAGGAATCGTCATGGTCGGGGTGGATGAAATCGGTCAAGATCTGAAGCTGAGAGGGGGCCTATGAATCGGGTCTATTGGCGATATTGGGTTTGTTGCTTGGGTATTCTCAGCGGTTGCGCTTCGTTACCCCGACAGGTGACAGAGGCCCCGCCTTCGGTGATTTTAGTTCTCGCCGATGACCTTGGCTGGGCGGACATCTCCTGCCAGGGGAGCGCATGGCAGACTCCGGCGATTGATCGTTTGGCCGCTGAAGGGGTGCGATTGACCCGCGCTTATTCGAATGGCCCCAACTGCGCTCCGAGTCGGGCATGCCTGATGACGGGTCTCGACGTCGCAGCCCATGGGGTTTTCACCGTCGCTCCTGCCGCTCGTGGAAAAGCTCAAAACCGTCAATTGGTTCCACCGAAGACTCGCAGAACTCTGGAGGATCAGCAAATCACGATGGCTGAGATGCTGAAGACCCGTGGTTATCGCAGCGCCCACATCGGCAAATGGCATTTGGGAGATGATCCGAGCACTCAGGGTTTTGATGTTTCCATCGCCGGTGATCGGAGAGGTCATCCGAAAACCCATCTGGCTCCGTGGAATCTGCCGAATCTTCCGGAACAGGAAGATGGAACTGAATTGGCGGATGCCCTCACCGACCATGCCATCGATTTCATTCGCAGCTGCGGAGATCAGCCTTACCTGTTAGTGCTCTCGCATTATGCAGTTCACACTCCGATTCAGGTGTCAGCCAGCGCTCTGAAGCGTTGGCAGAAGCGCTGGCCAGAAGCCAAGCGTCGTCAGCAGAAGTATGCGGCTCTCGTCGACAGTGTTGATCGTTCTGTTGAACGCCTGATGAGTGAAGTTGATTCGAACCCAACAAGTCGTGACACGGTGGTCATTTTCACCAGTGATAACGGCGGCCTCGAAGGATTCACCGACAATGGTCCTTTGCGGGGTGGTAAGGGAATGCTCTATGAAGGCGGAATTCGCGTGCCCTTCATCGCTTGGGGAGATCGTATTCCTGCGGGCGGAGTGATTTCAAAAGACCCGGTCCAGCTCACGGATTTGGTACCCACTTTTCTGGAATGGGCAGGGGCTACGGCATCCAAGGCGCAGCCATTGGCCGGTACGAGCTTGGTTTCACTCCTGGAAGATGGACAGGCTTTGCCTGAGAGAGATCTGAAATGGCATTTCCCTGCTTACCTTGCGGGATCAGCCCAGAGGCATGGCGTTTGGAGAACGACCCCGGTTTCCGCCATTATGCGAGGGGACGACAAACTGCTCGAATTTCTCGAGTCAGGGGAAAAGCAGTTGTACGACCTCTCGAATGCAACAGAGCAGGATGATCTGTCGAAGCAGCAACCGAAAAAGGTGGATGAAATGCATGAACGCCTCGATCGCTGGCGTCGAGATCGAAAAATGCTCATGCCAACCCGCCCCTAGTAGCCCTGATCGCTCGACATCACGGTTCCCAGGGTGGATTCTGGAGCTGGAGATACTTCATCGATCATCTGGCCATATCCGGCAGGAGCAGGAGAGCGCTTGTTTCCTTTTCGTGCTTTCCGATTTCTGGGACCTCTCGTTCGAGAGCAGAGACCGATTTTCGCCATCGGGATTGTCCTCATACTGCTGACGAGTCTGTCGCAGGTGGCGGTGCCTCGCTTGGTGGGTTTGGCAATTCAGAAGTTGGAATCGGGAATCGGTCTCGACTTCATCGGCCCGATTGCCCTGGCGATGATCGGGGCAGTACTGATTCGAGGATTGACTTCATTTTGGACTCGGGAAACGGTGATCGCCTCCAGTCGGAGGATTGAGAAAAGACTGCGGGATCAACTCTACGATCATATCTCTTCCCTGGATGGGTCTTTCTATTCAAAGACTCACACCGGCGATCTGATGAGTCGCTTTACCAGTGACATTGAAGCGGTGCGGATGGTCTTCGGGCCAGCAGTGATGTATTCGGTACAGACCGCTTTCACGCTCGTGTTCGCTTTGTCGATGATGATTCAGATCGATTGGCAGCTGACGCTTTATTCGTTGATACCTCTGGGCTTCCTCACCGTCGCTATTCGCGTCATTGGCCCCAAAGTTCATCGCGAATCGATGCGTGCCCAAGAGATGCTGTCGGGGATTTCGGTCCACTCACAGGAAAACTTCGCTAATGCTCCAGTGATCAAAGCGTTTGTCGTCGAGGATGCTGAAGTCGAGCGCATGCAGCGGCTCAGTCATGATTACTTCCGTCAAAATTTGAGGATTGCCCGGCTTCGTGCTATTTCAGGCAGTGCCATGTGGCTCTTCGGAGATCTCGCTCTCGTCACGCTCTTGCTGATCGGTGGCTCACGGATTCTGACAGGTGAGCTTGGGCTTGGCGACTTCGCAACTTTCAATGGCTGCCAACTTCTTTTGATCTGGCCAATGATCGCTCTGGGTTGGGTGATGAATCTTTTTCATCGTGGTGCGGCGAGTGCTGAAAGATTGCAGACCATCCTCGATGCGAAACCATTGGTCGATGATTCCCTTGCTCAAGAGCATGCCGAAGTCAGTCGGGGCAGTGTTCAGTTTCAGCATGTTTCGTTTCGTTATCCTGAGGGAGAAGCACCAGCACTGGAGGATGTTTCCTTCGATCTTGCGGCAGGGGCTACTCTTGGGATTGTTGGCGCGACTGCGAGTGGAAAAACCAGTTTGCTCAATATGATCCCGAGGTTGTCACCGGCCAGTTCAGGAACTGTGCTGATTGATGGCAAGTCGATTGAAGAGTATCCACTCGGAACATTACGGAACTCGATTTCGATGGTTCCCCAAGATCCATTTCTGTTCAGCGCCACCATTGCTGAAAATATTGCCTTCGGTGTTAGCGAAGCCTCTGAAGATCAGATTCGTGAGGTTGCGAAGCTGGTGCGAATCGATCAGGAAATCGACAAGTTCCCAGACGGTTATCAGCAGCGGGTTGGTGAGCGAGGAATCACTCTCAGTGGTGGACAGAAACAGCGGATCGCTATCGCCAGGGCGATCCTGCAGAGGCCGAAGATATTGTTACTCGATGATGTGTTATCTGCTGTCGATTCTGAGACAGAGACGTCAATTCTTGAAGGTCTGAAAGATTGGACTCGTGAACTGACGGCATTGATCGTCACCCATCGCCTGAGTGCAGTAACTCATGCGGACGAAATCCTTGTTCTGGAATCTGGTCGGGTGGTAGAGCGCGGAAATCACTCCGAATTGTTGGCACAAAAAGGCAGATACAGCGAGCTTTGGCGAAAGCAAACCATCGAGAGTGAATTGGAGGATCTGCAATGACCTCCAAAAAAGAAAATACAAAGACACAGAAAGATGAAGCGGAAGATTTCCATGTCGAAGAAGTGATCGATCGTCCTTTCAGCAGAGAGCTGGCGGGTCGACTGATGCACTACCTGAAACCCTACAAAGGCTTGGTGCTTCTGTCGGTGATGCTGATATTGACGAATACGGGGCTATCGCTGATTGGCCCACTGCTGATCAAAGAGGCCGTTGATGGTCCACTGGCGCTCCCTACGGAAGAAATGGAATCTCGCGAGCTCACCGGACTGGGCCAATGGATCACGGATATTGGTGAAAGTGTGGGCCTCAGCCCCATCGCTGTCGGAGCAGGAGTGGACGAACGAATCCAATGGCTCTGGCTCCTCGTTGGAATTTATGCACTGACATTGCTGGTTCAGATCCTGATGCGTTATGGCGAAACGATGGCACTCAATCACACCGGGCAAAATGTGATGCGAGATTTACGCCTGCAGGTATTCGGCCATTTACAGAAACAGAGCGCATCTTTTTATCACAAGAATCCTGTGGGGCGACTTGTGACTCGGGTGACGAGTGACGTGGAGTCTTTGAACGAGCTTTTCACCAGTGGCTTCGTCACTCTGGTGGGCGATATTTTGGCCATCACCGGAATCGTGATCATGCTCTTTTGGACCAATGCAGAGTTGGCTGCAATGGTTTTGGCCACTGCACCCGTCTTGCTGATATCGACGACGATTTTCCGCAGGTTTGCCCGCAAACACTATCGTGAAGTTCGCCGTCGTCTCGCTCACCTGAATGCCTTCACTCAAGAATCCATCAGTGGCATGGAGGTGATTCAGGTTTGTCGTCGTGAAGAGCAGCAAGCGGAGAAGTATTCCGGGATCAACGGCAAACTCAGAGATGCTCATTTGAAAAGCATCTTCTGGTATGCACTTTTCTTTCCGACGGTTGAACTGCTATCGGTGGTGGCTCTGGGGATTATCGTCGTCCAGGGCGGCCAGCGGATCGAAGCTGGAACGGCCACCTTTGGTGAGTTTTTCCTTTTCTGGACATACCTCACCCGGCTCTTCACTCCAGTCCGAGACCTTGCAGAGAAATACAATTTGCTACAGTCGGCGATGGCTTCCAGTGAACGTGTCTTCACAGTTCTCGATACCGATACGAGCTTTGAGAATTCGGAGCCGTCTCAGCAAAACGAACAGAAGTCGCTGGATGAGATTCGTTTTGAAAAGGTGTCTTTTTCATACGATGGGGAGACGCCGGTTCTGGATGATGTGTCTTTCTCGGTCAAGCGTGGAGAGACGGTTGCGATCGTCGGTGCGACTGGTGCCGGAAAAAGCACGATCATTCATCTGTTGCTGCGATTCCATGACCCTGTTTCAGGTCAAGTGTTGGTCAATGGTGAAGATGTCCGGGAGAAGTCACTTGATTTGCATCGACAGCGTTTTGGATTGGTACTCCAGGATGTTTCGGTGCTCACGAGAACTCTGGGTGAGAACATTCGATTTGATCGGGAGATCTCTCGCCAGCGTATCAGTGAAGCCTTGGCTCAGGTCAATGGGAGCGAAATCGTCGAGCGCCAGAAAGGTGGCCTCGATGAGCCCATGATGGAGAGGGGCAGAACTCTTTCCAGCGGTGAACGTCAGCTGGTTTCATTTGCCAGGGCCTTGGCAGGAGATCCAGAAGTTCTCGTTTTGGATGAAGCGACCAGTCATGTTGATACAGAGACGGAAGCAAAAATCCAAGAAGCGATCGATCGAATGGTTCAGGGTCGAACCTCAGTCATCGTGGCACACCGATTGAGTACCGTGCGCAAGGCGGACCGAATCCTCGTGTTGCATCACGGCCAGCTGAGAGAGTCTGGAACCCACGAACAGCTGGTCGCGAAAGATGGCATCTACGCCCGCCTCGTCAAGCTTCAGTTTCAATCCCGTTGATTCGGTTTCCTAGACTGATCCGACTTGCGGAAGCTCACCGACCAACGGCCTGACATAAGTCAGGAAATCATCCGTGACATCGCAGCCGTCTTTGATCCATGACTTCGGCATCACCTTGGTTTTACGGGCCACTTCTTGCAAGGGGACTGGCACGTATTCGATGGTGTAGGGGTCGTCGGAAGTTCTGCGAAGAGTCAGGCTCGCACCTTGTTGCCCATCGAGTGCAGCCTGAACAGCTGCTTGCCCACTCTCGCGAGCTTCCTTGCGATCGCTGGAACTGACACAGTCGGCGAAAGATCTTTGAAGATAGCCGAAGGTATCTGCACGAACTCGGAGCTTGCTGCCCAATCTTTCTCGAATCAGACGCGCCAGGTAATCTCCCAGTGCACCACTTCCAGATAGTTGAACATTGCCGTGAGCATCCCGTTCGACCGATCCAGAAAGCTGTTCCGCGAGCATCTGGGTGATCGATGTGCCCTCTGCATCATGGATTCCTTCACTGACGGCGATCATGCAGCGGCCTTCTTTGCTGTAGACGCGATCGACATCGGCAATGAAGCGGTCGATTTCGAAAACAGATTCGGGAAGGTAAATCAGGTGGGGGCCGGTTCCATGTTCTGTTCTGGCGAGAGCGCTGGCAGCTGTCAGGAAGCCTGCGTGGCGGCCCATGATGATGTCGATTTTGATCCCTGGAAGTGCCTGATTGTCGAGGCTGTCACCGAGGAGAGCACTGGCGACAAATCGGGCTGCTGAACCGAAACCAGGGGTGTGATCATTGAGTACAAGATCATTGTCGATGGTTTTTGGAACATGAAAGGCTCGTAGTTCATATCCGGCCTGTTGTGAAACTTCGGAAACGATGCGGCAGGTGTCTGCGCTGTCGTTTCCACCGATGTAGAAAAAGTAGCGGATGTCGCGGGCGGACAACTGCTCAAAGATTTTTTGACAGTAATCTTCGTCGGGCTTGTCTCTGCTCGAACCGAGTGTTGCTCCAGGGGTATTGGCAATCAGGTTGAGG
>NZJA01000046.1 GCA_002691835.1 Planctomycetota bacterium | reverse complement strand
GGCGCTCGCGCTCCTCTACGCCGCCGACCTGCTGCGCGCCGTGCACGCGCTCCACGCGGCGGGCATCCTGCACGGCGACCTCAAGCCTGACAATGTCATGATTTGTGAGGACGGACAGGTCAAGGTTCTCGATTTTGGTCTGGCCAAGGTGACAGGCCCAACCTCTCGTAATGACCTGGCTGACGATGACATGACTCTCGATTACTCAGCGGGCGTCACTCAAGAGGGGCAGATTCTGGGCACTCCCGCCTACATGTCACCGGAACAGGCAGAGGGCAAGCCCGTGGATGGCCGAACAGACATCTTCAGTCTGGGAGTCATCCTTTACGAACTGGCGACAGGAGTCCGTCCTTTCAAGGGTGATACACCGATTTCGACCATCACTTCTGTGCTTCGGGAAGATCCGCCTCCACCCAATGAGTTGAAACCAGGATTACCCCGATATCTGGGGCGGATTATCTCCCGTTGTCTGGAAAAATCTCCGGATCGGCGTTATCAAACGTCACTGGATCTTCGTAATGACCTCGAGCAATTACGTTCTGAAGCCGAGTCCGGAGTTCTGGCGAAACCGGATTTTTTCGATTCCGAAATGAATGAAATCCGATACCGCAGATCGGGTTTTGGAGTTTTGATCCCGTTATTGATCATCGCTGTTGTACCCCTTGTCTGGTATCTGATCTTTATGCAGCAGAAAGATATAGGAACTCAGAAGCCGGATCAGGTTAGAAATTTTTCTATTGATCAATCACCCCTCGCAGTAATCGGATTCCAGAATCTGAATGATCCTGAAGACAAAGAAAATTTAGGTCCAATTCTCGTCAGTTTGATTGCCAGTGAACTCTCAAATGGAGACCAGCTAAAGGTAGTTTCACAGCAAAGAGTTTCGTTTGCCAAGCAGTCAGTTCTCGGTGACTCTCTTTCGGGTTTTGACCTTGCAAAGGCTGATCAGATCGCCGTAAAAGCAGGCGCAGAAATTCTGGTCACGGGATCGATCAGTCAGATAGGTGGTACGTACCTGATTTCAACGGAAGTCACACGAATCGCGGATGGAACCAACCTGGTTTCGGGAAATGTCAAACTGGACCAGGCGACCGAGCTATTTTCTGTCGCAACCGAAATCAGCAAGCTGATCAAAGATGGCTTAGGGAAAACGGTTGGAAGCGAAACCTATGAGGCCCGTACACTTTTGACAGAGAACTCTGAGGCATTGAATTGGTATATCTCTGGAAATATGGCTGCGATGGCATTGGATTTTTCGAATGCTATCGAATGCTATCAACGTGCTTTAGAGATTGATCCTACATTTGCCCGTGCCAGTCTTGATTTGGCCATCGCAATTCGGAAAAACGGTGGCAAACAGGAAGCGATTGAAGCTCTTGAAAAAGGTTTCGCTCACATTAATCGACTTTCGGGTGACGACCAGAAGGTTTACCGGGCGAAGCTCGATCACTTGCTAAATGTTCGCTATCCCTATCAGGCGATAGATCTTCTTGAAAACCTCGTTGCAAATAATACTCAAAATGCGACTGCATATTACGTACTTGGGGAGTGTTACACCCACGCTGCTGTTGTTAAAGATCTTGCACGAGCTCATGAGTTATTTTTGAAAGCGGTAGAAATCGCACCTTCGTATCGAATTGTCCTCTATCACATTATTGAGGGCTTTATCGGGTCTAATAAAATTGCAGAGGCTCATCGATACCTTGATCGACTCGAACGGGACGCCCCTGGAGATAACTCGATTAATAATGCTCGTACGATTTTACTTAACGCTGAGGGGCGATTTGATGAAATCCTCGCTCTTCACCAACAGTCTTCCGAGTCGGTTCAAGTCGATTTAAGTTTGGTCGCAGACTGTTATTGCGAGCTTGGAGAGCTTGCTGAAATGGTTGAAACCGAATCGTTGGCTCAAGAGGGTACGAGCGGTTTCCGATTATCAGCGACATACCTTTCAAATCACGGACGAAGGGTCAAACTCGGGAAATTCACAGAGGCTGCGAACATTTACGAATCAGCTTGGGAGGGCATCGAGGGAAGCCGATCTCAAACAGGAGTCGGTGATATTAATCACATACCATTGATTCTCGCTGAGGGCAGCGTGAAGTGCCTGACAGGGGATACTGAATCAGGGCTTCAAATCCTCGAACAACTGAAAACCCGGCGGGACTCCCAAGGCTTGCAGCAGTTTTGGTGGGGTTATTTTCTTGCTGAAAGTGGTGATATCGATTCAGCCAAGAAAGTGCTGGATCAGATGAAGACCGAGATCATCGGTAAAAATGCGCCTTTTGTTTCCTCACGAATTGGATTGCTTGGTGTGCGGATTCTCACTGCTGAAGGAAAACTGGAAGAAGCCCTTCGTTCACTCGAAACTGTACAGGCGATTCACATTCTCAATAGAGATTTGGGTGCAGAGGGACGGATTGCCGCCGAGCTTTATGAAAAAATGGGGCAAATTGATAAGGCGACCGAACAATTGAGACTGTCGAATAATCCACAGGGGAAACACTTTACGGTGAATTCCATCAATATCGATTCAGTTTACCGTCTTGCAAAAGTGCTCGATGATTCAGGAAAAGCTGATGAGAGCCTGGAGTGGTATCAGAAGTTCCTCAACTTCTGGGGCGATGCCGACAGGGAAATTCCTAATGTGAATCGAGCCCGTGAGAGAGTCCTTCAATTAGGTTCTCAGTAGTTCTGAATTTCTTTTTCGGGGAGCTCGATTCTTTAATCTTTCGAATGGGAGTAGCAGATGGATTGGTTTTCAACGTTTGAAACTGCGTGTGAGAGCGCTGAAGAAGATCAGCGTCCGGTATTGGTGATTCTGGAAGCGCCAGGGTGACTGGGTTGCAAGAGATTGGATACCGTGACGTATCCTGACCCCGAGTTTCAACAGGCAGCGACAGCTCTCGTAGCACCGATGAAAATCAATGTGACAGAACGCCATCCGGATTTTAAAACCGTCGCCTCGATGACTAAAATCCCGTTTTCACCTCGAATCCGATTCTTCAGCAGTGATGGCAGAAGGTTGTTGCGCGAATGGACCGGTTGGCTACCGACAACTGAACTGATCGCCGAGATTCATGTTGCCCGGGCCATCGACCAGCATGAACGCAAAAATCCTTTGGGAGCGGTAGAGGAGTACAACCAGGCACTGTCTCTGGCTCCAGAAGGTCCAGCGGTCGCAGAGATTCTTTACCGAAGAGGCATGGCAGCATATCTCGGAAACAAGTTTGATATGGAATTACTTCGTAATGACTGGAATCAAGTTGTCGAGAATCATGCGGGAACAAGCTGGGCATTGCATGCGTCCGTGATTAGTGATGTCGAGTAATCCTGTTGCTTAAGAATCTAGGGGCAGTCGGGGTTCGCAACTGAGCACTCCAAGGTGTCCGGGGTCGGATCTACTCCGCAGTTCAGAGGCCCTGGGGCTGCAGGGGGAGTCTGTCCCATAAACAGATATCCCAGAAGATAAATGGCATCACCGAGATCGATGGCCCCGTCATCATTCCCGTCACAAGAATCTAGGCACACTGGTTTTAATCCGCCGCTGAATTGATAATCGAGCAGAAACAAGACATCACTCAAATCCAACTGACTGTCTGGATTACAGAGCCCTCTTTTAAACTGTGGGGCCGCTGGTGGAGGGGGCGGAGCTTGAACCGTGGCCTCGAGTGTTGGATATGGAGAACTCAAATGGCTCTCCAATGTGACGGTGGAAGAAGTGGGCGCCTGATTCGCGACAAATCCAAAGTTGTAGAGCCAGCCCCAACGAAGGGGATTGGCAGAAGATCCGAACGATTCTGGCAGAGTTTGCCATCGCAAAGTGGTTCCGGAACGAATGAATTCCCACGGTGTACTTGAGTAAAAGGGGGAATCTGTGAAGGGAGCATGGAATCGTGGGGAAGTGATCTCAACACCCGGATCCACGGAGATCTCAAACCCGCCAATCCCTGCTCCAAAATTGAGATTGTAGAGAGCATATTCGTACTGCCAGGTCCCATTGCTGAGTTCGGTGACCTTTGAAGCCAGAAAAAGATGACCATCTCCTGTGCCAGATGGCGAAACGGTCACGATCTCAGAATTTGGCCAGGCTTCCTGAACCGGCGAATTGGTAGCCACTGCAGACATATCGATCTCCCATGTTCCTCCCGGTGACCCACTGACGGTCACGGGTTCCCAAGCATGATTGGAGAATGGATCCTCATCTGCAGGTTGGATGACATAGACCTCAGCTACAAATTGAGAGGCAGGATTTTGGGAAGGGTCGAGATCGACGTCTTCAATGCTCAGGCGTTCTTCTGTAGGGTTCCATGGACCAGTATCCTGCGACATGAAGGATCCGCTCCACGAAAATGATCCGGTCCATGGATCGATCTCTGAACGGGGTCCCATATTGATTTGAGCAGCATTCCCGGAAGCGCCGTAGGTATCTGAGCAACCGATTCCTGTTTCCTGATTGGTGGGGCTCGGTTGACATCCGAATCCACAGGCATCGGCCTGTGCAGAGCTCCAGCCATGCTTGGCCCAAGACCCGCCGATCTGAATGATCCGATCGGAATCGACACGGAACATGTTGAAGATCATCATCGGATGACGGGGATCTGGATTGGCATACCAATGAAGGGGATCAGAACCTCCGTTGCAGATCACCGATTCCATTCCAAAGCTGGCGATGCTTCCATCGCGGTCGACCTGAACAATATTGTTGGCATCGCCGATGATGAGATCTTGGCCTGTTAAGAGGACTGCGGAAGTGTCAAAGAACTTCAGGCAAGTGAGAAGAACCTCTCCCTGCAAACCGGGAACTTCATCAGAGATTCGCAAGGTCCAGGTTCCCTCCTGGAGAGGTCCAGTAAAGGAATAGAGATTGCCATAGGATGGTTGCCAGAATCCTCCATCGTCAAAAATTTGACCGGGGAGTGGTGCACTCATCCACCAGGTCAGATTGAGACCTGATCCAGTCGCATTGAATGGCTGGTTGTGAAGTGTCTCTGTGGTTCCATTGGGTGCGATCAATTGAACCAGTAGCTGACTCGCATCCGGGTGATTGGTTTCCAGGCTCAGGATCAGGTCGAGGACGTTGGCAGCAGGATCCCCATTGATGACCAGTGGAATTTCCAGAGGTTCTCCGGCATCCGGAATGAAGCCCAGAGAGCTCGCACAGGACTCCGCAAGGATGGGGCCGAGAACAGCGACCTGCGAGCATTCGGAAACCCCGGGAGTCGTCCCGAAGATGGGTGCCACGCAAAAATCCATCATCGAAGGTTGGGGAAGAGTGGGAAAGGTATCGATGATGAGGTCGCCTGCGAAGAAAGGCCCTGTCACCAATGTTTCTGATCCGTTGACGGAATAGAGGAGTCCAGAACAGTCTGCTACGAGTTCCGTCGTGACTTCGATCTCCCAGGATCCGGGATGAGAGACCCCGCTGACGGAAGAAATGGCGGCTGGAGCGAATTCGAGGAGGAGTTCTCCTGAACCCGATTGGCCGTCGCCCCAACCCCCCAATCGCAGATACAGGATTTCCCCCTCGTTGACCGGGAGCCCCTCGATTCTCGAATTGTAGGAGAGAGTCGCGGATCCTTGAAGAAGACAATCACTTTCATCACCGCTACAGGCTCGTTGAGTCAGGGCATCACATTCACCACTGTAAACTACCAAGTCCGTATCAAAGTCGACGCTGTCACATGTCTTTAACGACAGATTTCCAGCTGCAGGAGCTGTCCAGCGAAACCAGACATCGGAGTACATCTGGCCCAATGCGGTGCAACCGGTGATATCGGAATAGGGGTCCTGACTCGTGGTGGCTCCAGAGGTCACCAGGGGATTCAGTCCGACGAAAGCGGGGCTGGCATCCAGGCATTCATCATTCTCTACAAGAGGAGGAGGTGGAGGAGGCGGAGGCGGAGGAACGATTTCCAATTCGAAGGTGCCACTTCCCAAGTCCTGGTCTCCCCAACCCCCAATGCGGATCCACAATGTTTCACCGACGACAACAGAAACGTCAGAGAGGATGGTATTCCAAGAGTTGGTGGTTCCTTGAACGAGACAGGATGCCGAGTCTCCATGACAGGCGAGGGGGATTAAATTGTCACAGGAACCAGTGTAGACGATGACGTCGGTGTCAAAATTGACAGTGTCGCAGGTGGAGATCGTCATCAGACCGGATTCCGGAACCTCCAGGGAATACCAGACATCGAAGGCGACCTGTCCCAGTGCAGTCCCAGGGCAGGTGTCGACAGGGATCGGATCTGTGCCAGTCGTCGCGAGGGTCGAATCCAAATTATTTATTCCGGGGCTGATGGAAACCGCTCCGGAGCATTCATCGTTGGGTGCCTGGGCCATGAGGGGTGCACTGAGGGGTGCACTTAAAGGAACCCAGCTAAAAAGCAAGATCGAACATAGGGTGATGAGTCGATTCACAAAGCCTCCGATGAGACAGCAGGCACGTATCATTCGACACGTCAGCTGGCTGATGCCATTCTATCACTGTTGATTTGACGGATCGATCCACAACATGTCCCTCAGGAGAGTCCATGAAGCCAGAAAGTTTGACGATCCTTGGAGCGGGAGTGATAGGGCTTTCAGTTGCCAGAGAAGCCCGATTGAGAGGATTGACAGTCCGGGTGCTCGATACGAGAGCGCCGGGTGGTGGTTGTACGCATTCCGCCACAGGGGTTTTAAAGGCACCGGATCACCGCAGGTCACCGTACCTTGATCTTCGACATCTGAGTTGGGAAGACTGGCCTCGATTTGCAGAATCCCTCAAAGAGGAGAGCGGGGGGATCGACGTCGGATTGAAGATTTGTGGAGGGTTGGACCTTCGTGATCAGACGATCAGGAATCCTCAACGAGCCGTTGAAAAATTATATGGTTCAGGGGGAGCTGTTCGAATCCTTGAAAAAGAGGAGCTGTCCAAAATACTGCCTGCAATGAAAAGAAATCCGACAGCTGGGGTCTTTATCGAACACCAAGCCGTCGTTGACCCGGCAGGAATGATGCGTGCTCTTCATGCCTCCTGCCTTGCACTTGGAGTTGAGATTTATCACGAACTGGGTGAGATCTCAGTGGATTCCACGGCAGATGGTTTAAAGGTGAGAGTTCCGCATCCGATTCAGGTACCCGAATCCAGTTCAAGGCATCCCATCGTGCTATCAGCAGGGTGGGAGACTTCTTCTCTTGCTGATCCACATCTTCAGGCACCATTGCCCCTCGAACCCGTTCGGGGCGAGGCGATCGCCCTCGATATTCCGGCTCCGCCGCACATCGTGACGTTCGATGCGGTTCTGAAAGATGTTGAGGATCCTGCTGGAAACCGTAGTCGCTTTTCATGGATTCCGGGACCCGGAGGAATCTCATGGTTTGGCAACAGCGTTGGCGATACAGGAGAAGGAAGAGAAAGGGATCCCCGGCCCACGGAGACTGGACGAGCTCGGCTCGTGGAGGCTGCGGAGTCTTTCTTCGGCAAGGGGATGACCGATCAAGTGATTCGGCATTGGGCTGGACTGCGTCCCAAATCACTTCGACATGGAGGCCCGCTGTTAGGACCACTGGCTGAGAATCGAAATGTTTGGGTTGCGACCGGACATTATCGAACCGGATTGCTGATCGGCCCCCTCACTGCTCGTTGGTTAGTGGAATCGATCTTGGGGGACAGGGAGATTCCGCAAGCTTTCTCAGTTCCGACGAATCCTCAGGAATAACTCTGATTACTTTGAGGATTCGGTGTGAGTTTGTTCTTCCAAAACACAGGCTTCAATTCGCTGTCCCCTGCGGAGCAGAGCGAGAATCCAATCACCGGCATCTCCAGAAAAACGACGCCTCAGTTGAGCAGGGTCTTCTTTCACTCCACGAGTTTTAATGGCTTTGGGGGCACATCCTTTTTGGCGAAACCAGTCGACGACTTTTTTTTCATGCCAGCCAAATTGGGCGACGACTGCGAAAGTTCTGAACCATGGACTGGTTCGATTTTCCTGCCCTGCTAACCAGCCGAGACCAGGATGCCATTCTCCCGCTGCGACTTCAGGCTGAACATGCCCGACAAGGCCGGAGCGTTCGATGACAGAACAAGGTTCATGAAGGTATGCAGGCTCTTTGAGAGAGCTCTGCTGAAGGTGTTGGAATTCCCCGCTGATCTGTAGATTTCGATCGACGAGGGTCGCGGTACGTCGAGTACTTCCTGCCCATGAACCGGTCCAGAGAGTGGCTTCGACCAGATCGCTGCCATCCTGAATCCATTCGACCTCTCCTGAAGGGAGATTCTCGATATCGACACCCGGGCCGCACTTCAATGCGACAGATCCATGGTGCTGGATGAGCCCCTCGATCACCTCAGGTCCCGGGATCATTTCGGAGTATTCGTACACCCTTCGAGCCCCCTGACGCCGGGCGGGATCGACATGAATTGGCAGAGGAGGGAGGGGGAGTCGTTCCGCATCTGCAACGAGGGGGTGATGAGCGGCGGCATCCGAATGGCTGGCAGAAAGATTGAAGCGGGTCAGTTCGACTTTCAGCGGATCTCGATCAACATAGATAACCGATCCATGACGGGCGAGGGCAGCGGTATCGCTCCCAATCCCACAACAGAGATCGATGACTGTTTCCTGACCGAAGTGGTGACGGATCCGCTTTGCTTTATGTTCTGCGACCCGGGTCCGTGTGGCCTGCTCCATTCCCTCGCGATCCATGAGCCATGTTGAGCCATGTTGCAATCGACCGACACTTCGCCGTCGGGATTCGAGGGCTTCAAGAACGACGGACACTTCATCCAGTGTGCCGTG
>NZJA01000045.1 GCA_002691835.1 Planctomycetota bacterium | reverse complement strand
CTTTCGGATATCACTCTGTTCAAATCTTTGTGGAGAACTCCGATAAGCCGTTTCAACTTTTTCAATATCTTTTGCCAGCTCAACTAATTCTCGGGTCTGTTCTTCGAGAGCAATATACCTCGCACGGTTTTCACCTTCGGATCGAACCAAAAACGAAATCGCCACGCTTGAGAGAACAAGAACGCTAACCGTTGCCATGAGCCGCTGAACTGAAACTTCAGACTTGGATTCTTCTTTTTTCTGAATTTCGAGAAGAAGCCCCACCAACAGAATTGCCCAGTTGCAGCCGTGACTGATCAGGCAAAGACCGCAGGTCGTGCCAATTTGCAAAAGCATAATGAGGGTATAGGCAACTGAACCCAGAGCACCGAGGCCATTTAGTCCAAGCACCCACTTTGATGCCGAGCCTCTGGTAGACACCACCGGCGCAACGAATAGATACCAAGCGGCCAATACCGTGAAATAAATCCAACCCATTCCAGCGACAGGAATCCCCTCGTGAGGCCCTTCACTTCCTGCCTCTCCAGGAGGAAAAACTCCCCAGCGGCCATTGACCACAGAGGTGCAATTTTCCCCCGAATCTCCGCATACACCTGCCAAAAGTCCAAGGTCAGGGGTCTTGGCAGCGTGGATTGACAGTAGCGAAAAGCACATCCACATTGCAATCAGGGCAAATCCACCGGCGATGAATCTCAGCTTTTGGGAATGGTTCATTTTGGCCTCCATTTACGAGAGTGTCGGTCCCCATGCCCTCTTCATCAAGATCGAGACAGGAATCCCCTCTCAGATAGCCCACTCGTCTTTCTGAAGATTGAAAATGCACGCCTCTACCATGCCCCACAATATTGCTGATAATGTGCCAATGCCCAGCGACCACAAAGGTTTGCAAGAGGCCCAGCAGCAAGCAAAGGAAACACCATGAAGCCGATGGAAGTTTTAGACATTCCCCGTGAAGAGTTTTCCGAGAGACGTCAAAAATTGGCCGCTGATTTAAATGGAGCAACAGCGGTCATCTTTGCCGGAAAAGGCGGAGGGTTACATAGTGACTTCCACCCAGACCTCAATTTCCAGTATTTGACCGGCATCATCGATGAACCGGGCGCAATCCTCCTTCTCAACCCAGCGGATCCGAATCCAGCCCGCAGGGAAATCTTGTTTCTGGAGCCCCACTTGCCGGAACTGGAGCGTTGGGATGGCTGGAGGGGACCCATCGATAGCAAACTCAAAGATCAATTCGGATTTCGAGCACTCATGAGGACTTCTTCTTTTCCGCAAATACTCCTCAATGCCTGTAAAAACTCCCTCCAGGGAATGTGCCTTCACAGCATTTCCCATCACGAACAACCGGTCGGTCCCGACCTGGAAGTATTCCAAAAACTCCAACAGCGAATTCCAGGTTTCAGAATCCACGATGGTAGCCGACTCGTTCCACTGCAACGCTCGGTGAAATCCCCTGCAGAGTTAGCGATGATTCAGAGATCCGCTGAAATCACCGCTCAAGGATTTGCAGCCATTCTTGATGTGCTTAATCCAGGCTTAAACGAATTTGATCTTCAAGAAGCCGCAGAGCATGCCTATCGTTCCAATGGGTCCAGAGGGCCCTTCTACGGAACCATCGTAGGCAGTGGATTCAATGCCACCATCCTTCACTACCGAGACAACTGTGCCCCTATTGCAGATGGAGATCTGGTCGTCATTGACAGCGGTGCCCGTTATGGCAAGGGACCTTGTGGATATGGCTCTGATGTCACCCGCACCTACCCTGCCAATGGTCGCTTCAGTGATCGCCAAAAAGAGGTCTATTCAGTCGTCCTCGAATCGTTGGAAACCACCATCTCAGCGGTCAAGCCAGGAATTGCATATGCCGAATTGGATTCCATCTCACGGAAAATTATTTCTGAGGCGGGATTCGGAGACTTTTATCCCCACGGCGTGGGACACCCCATCGGCTTGGAAGTCCATGATGTTCAGCCCGAGACTCTGGTTCCGGAAGGTGCCATTATTACGATTGAACCAGGAATCTACCTTCCTGATGAAAACATGGGCATTCGTATAGAGGATGACATCCTCGTGACAGCGGAAGGCCCTGTCAATCTCACCGGTAATATCCCAAAGACCATCAAAGATATCGAAGAGGCTCTCGCCAACAGAACAGGGACAAATCGATGATGACGCGAAGCGAAGCACGACAGATCCTTGAAGAAATGATGCAGTCCACAGCGCTGCTGGCGCATGTCCGCTCTGTCGAAATCGTCATGGAGGCTTATGCTCATCATTTTGGAGAAGATGCCGATCATTGGGCCATCACTGGTTTGTTACACGATGCAGATTATGAAAAGTATCCCGAAGAGCATCCCAAAATCATCACCAGGATTCTCGAGGATCGGGGCGAAAAGGAAAAAGCTCATGCGATCCACTGTCACTACACTCAATGGGGATACACCTGTGAAACTCTGCTCGACAAGGCTCTCCTCGCCTGCGACGAACTCACCGGTCTGATCATCGCTGTCGCCAGGTTGCGTCCCAACAAGCTTCAGGACCTGACCCCCAAATCAGTGAAGAAGAAGCTGAAAGACAAAAATTTCGCCGCAGGGGTAGATCGAGCCGAGGTTCACACGGGTATTGACTTGCTCGGAGTAGATCTCGACGATCACATCCGCTTTTTAATTGAGGCCCTCAAGCCCTATGAGGCTGAGGTGATCGTCTAGGAGGAGTCAAAGGCCCTCTATTGCCGACGAACTTCCTATGAACCTGTGGTACTTCCGTTAAAATTGAGCAGGGTTCACCGTCCGAGCTGTTTGCAACCTGTGTCAGCCAAGGTCCGGTGCCTAAGGTCACAGTTAATAGGGAGGCTTTTCTCAAGCATGGCAACCTCGGGCATCAACAGACGATCTTTCAGGATGCTGATCAGCGTCTTCCTGCTCACTCTGGGCATTTTCACTTTTGACTCTACTGCCGAAACTCTCACAGGGGATGATCCAGTCACTGAAGTCGAAGAAATCGTCAGCAAACCCGCATGGTGTGATCTTCCTGTCGTCCCCCAAAGCCCTCCCCAATTGAAAAACCTCGACCATCTCCCCAGCAATACTATCGATCGTTTCTGGTTGTCACGGTTGGAAGATGCTGGGATTGAACCCGCTCCGCAAGCATCTGCCAGTATTCAGTTGCGACGCCTTCACTATGTTTTGACGGGGCTTCCCCCAACTCCTGAAGAAGTTTCAAAGTTTCTGAACAGTGAAGATTCTGACCGTTGGTTGAAAGAGGTGGATCGCCTTCTCGGATCAGAACAGTTCGGAGTTCATTGGGCACGACACTGGCTCGATTTGATGCGTTGGGCAGAAACAGACGGATATGAGCGAGACCGCCTCAAACCCCACGCCTGGAAATACCGGGACTGGGTCGTCAATGCATTCAATTCTGACATGCCATACGATCGCTTTCTCACCGAACAGCTCGCTGGCGATGAAATCCCTGACGAAAGCGTTTCAAGTCATATCGCCACAGGATTTTTGCATCTTGGCATCCGAGATGACGAAGCAGCAGACCCAAAACAGGCCATCTACAACGACTTCGACAGCATGCTGGATACCACTTGCAGATCGATGCTTGGAATCAGTATGGGCTGCGCCCGCTGCCACGATCACAAAGGAGATCCAATCCCGACCCGGGATTACTACCGGATCCTCTCATTCTTTGAAGGCTTGAAGCCTTATGACACCAATCTGGGCAACGCCATCAGTACAACCAATTTTACTCGCAGACTTCCGGTAGGCCTCGGTGAACGCGATTTCGAAGCTGAGCTCGCAGCCTGGAAAATTCAACGCACAGAACACCTGCGTGAAGTAAAGCATTTGATAGATGAAGTTAGAGCGAGATGGGGAAAAGACGTCTTTTCAGGAGCGGATGCGGCTCTTGAGAAGGGACGTATCCTGAATCTGGACTTTAATACCGCTGGTCAACCTGAAGCAGAAGTCTTCGATTTTATCGATCAAGCCCCTGGACGAGACGGCAGCCTTGCTCTTCTCCTCAATGGACAGGGCCACTTATCCATTCCCCGACCGGTTCAAAATGACTTCACCATTTCTTTCTGGTTTAAAACTTCCCGCCGAGGAGCCGGTAACGATCAAGATCCTCGATGGTTTTTGGGAACGGGTTTGGTCGATGGTGAAATCAATGGGGTCGTCAATGACTTCGGGATATCCATCGTCGGAAGCAGAATCTGTGCGGGAACCGGGAACCCTGAGACCTTTGTTTCAGGTCCCAAGGAAATGAATGACGACCGCTGGCATCATGTCTGTTTTACCCGACAGCAATCCTCCGGAAATATTGCGCTATGGATCGATGGGCTACAATACCAACCGGAACCTGGAAAATTCGATACCGGTAGCAACAACCCTCTGAATGCTCCGGAAAACTTGGCGATTGGCAGACTCCTCAAAGGTGGATCCAGATTTCACGGCCTTCTCGATGATCTCACTTTCTGGGATCGTCCATTATCCCATGAAGAAATCCTGAACCTGTACATGGGTGGTGGATTCCTTCCGAGTTACTTTGAAATCGTCGAAAAACAACTCGGTACTCCAGAAGCTCTTCGAATGCAATCTGCTGTAGGGCTCGCTCTAAATTCAGAACAGCCAACCACAGAGTTTGAAGATGTACTCTCAGCACAAGAAGTGACCCGGCCCCCTGTGAGTCATATTCGGATCCGCGGAAATGCCTCTGTACTTGGCGAAGTCGTGACTCCAGGTTTCCCAGAGTTTCTTGGAGGGCAGACTGCCACCATCATTCCGCCAAAAGATGGAGAAAGTAGTGGACGCAGATTGGCCCTCGCAAAATGGATTACTGACCCGGAAAATCCTCGTACTGCAAGAGTCCTCGTCAATCGTTTGTGGCAGCACATCTTTGGAAGCCCTCTGGTAGGCACTCCTAATGACTTCGGCGCATTCGGACTTCCCCCGTCTCACCCCAGACTACTCGATGCCATGGCCACCGAATTAGTGACGAATGGCTGGAGCATGAAGTACATGATTCGACAATTGGTGACCAGTACCGCGTTCAGAATGTCTGGAGAGTACAATCCGCTTTCAGCTCAGCTGGATCCAGCCAATGAACTTTATTGGCGATTCTCCGGTCGCAGGCTTTCTGCAGAAGAACTCCGAGATTCGATACTAGCTGTGAGCGGTAATCTCAATCTGAAGACATCAGGGCCCAGTGTTTACCCTCCTCTTCCCAAGGAAGTTCTATCCACTTCATCTCGTCCAGGAGCGGCATGGGGCAACCCTCTGGAACTGACAGATTCGATGCGAAGAAGCATTTATATCCACGTCAAACGATCGATTCCCCATCCATTACTGGCTGTCTTTGACTTGGCAGATACGGATGCTTCCTGCCCAGTGCGTTTCAATACGGTCCAACCGACTCAGGCCCTGACCCTTTTGAACAGTGAATTCAGCGATAGACAAGCCCACTACTTCGCTCGTCGTCTCGAAGCCGAGGCAACCGATGTCCGCTCGAAGATTCGACGTGCACTAGAGCTGACAACTCAAAAAGCCATCACCGAAAATATGATCGATCGTCACCAAGTCTTTCTGCAGAAACTTCAGGAAGATCATGAGCTGGATGAATCCCGAGCAATGATTGTGTTTTGTTTGATGACATTGAACCTCAACGAATTTGTCCATCTCGACTGAGTCAGAAAGGTGCTTTACAGTGCCAAACAAAAAATCAGAAGAAAACAGATCTAACTTCTGTGGGCGAACACGCCGAGAATTCCTCTGGGAAGCGGGGGCTGGCTTCACCTCTCTCGCCCTTGGGGGAATGCTCGGGCAAGGGTTTCTCGCAAACCAAAGCCTCGCGGCTGATGGAGTGACTGCATTCAGCAGCCCTTTGGCCCCCAAATCTGCAATGATTCCTGCCAAAGCGAAATCAGTCATATTCCTGTTTATGTATGGTGGCCCAAGTCACGTCGATACTTTTGACTACAAACCCGCTCTCTATCCCCTCGACAACAAAACTGTCGAAGTCAAAACCTTTGGTAGAGGTGGACACCGCAAGAGCGGTCGTATTGTCGGCCCCAAATGGGACTTCAAGCCTTATGGGCAATGCGGAAAATACATCAGCGACCTGTTTCCAAATGTGGGATCCATGGCAGACGACCTCACATTTCTTCATTCGATGACTGCCGATTCCCCACTTCACGGATCAGCAATGCTGATGATGAATTCGGGAAAAGTACTTAGTGGAGCACCATCCCTGGGATCATGGGCTAACTACGGCCTGGGAACTCTCAATGAAAATCTTCCGGGGTTCGTTGTTATGCTCGACAAGACTGGTGGACCAATTTCTGGTGCGAAAAATTGGTCCAGTGGATACATGCCCGCCCAATATCAGGGAACCGTTCTTAGATCTGAAGGCCCGCCCATTCTTGATCTGGAACCCGGAGAGCTTCTTGGCGGAGGAATTCAAAGATCGGTTCTTGATCACCTGCGTGCCGAAAATGAACTGCATGCTGCCGCCCGAGTCGGCAACCCTGACCTTGCTGCACGAATCGCCAGCTATGAGCTCGCATTCCAAATGCAGAGCAGTGCTCCCGAGGCTGTGGACCTTTCTGTTGAAGATGAGGAAACCCAATCTCTCTATGGTCTCGATCAGGAAAAGACTGCTGACTTTGGTCGCAAGTGCCTGATGGCTCGTCGACTCGTTGAGCGAGGGGTTCGATTTATTCAAATCTATTCGGGAGGCAATCACGATGATAATAACTGGGATGCACATGGTGATCTCAAGTTCAATCATGATAAACATGCGGGAGCGACAGACCTTCCAATCGCTGGCTTGCTCAAGGATCTGAAACGCCGAGGTATGCTTGATGAAACTCTCGTGGTTTGGGGTGGAGAATTTGGACGTCAACCGACAGCCGAGTACGCACACACCACCGGTCGAGATCATAATTCTTACGGCTTCACCATGTGGATGGCTGGAGGCGGGACCAAAGGTGGAGTCAGTATCGGACAAACCGATGAACTTGGTGCTGAGGCCGTCGAGCGTCCCCTGCACGTAAAGAATCTCCATGCCACCGTTCTTCAGTTGATGGGGCTAGACCCCAACAGGCTCAGCTTTTTCCATGCTGGACTGGATGAGAAACTCGTCGGAGTTGAAGGTGCTGAGCCTATTTGGGAAGCCTTCTCCTGAAGCAGGTCGTTTCCAATCGAATCGATGGTTATCTTTGAAGAATCATGAGGAGGCCTCTTGAAGGATATTCAAACACCCATCTGTTTCACGAATCGTGAAAACGAACCAGTTTCCATTGCTCTGCTCTCGCGTCTGCGATCCTTAGGGCACCTCCTTCTTTGCCTGGTTTTGGGACTGATGACTTCCTCGGCTGAAGCGCAATTTGCTCCGACGCTCTCGACCTCCTTCGACAATCTGGAAGCAGGCCTTCCCAGCGGTTTCTCTCAGAGCGCATTTTTTGCTGAGGGTGAAGAAGGTCCATCGAGTCTCGTCGTAGACTTCGACCGCGGATCGTTTTCATTTACTGGATACTCTGCCGGACAAACAATTGGAGGGCTCGTTGTTGATCTCTTCGTGCCTAGCCCCATTCTAACTGTCGAGGGATTAATCATTGCGGAAGTACAGGTCATCTCTGTCGGCCCGAACACCCTGACTGCCAATGCGGTAGTGACAGAAGTCACTGGCAATGTCCTTCCCGGATTAGCCTTCCTTGGGATTCCTGATCCAACCGGAGCCACCGCTTTCAATGTCAGTTACACAAATCTCGTCGGTGATTCAGGAGCGATCATGGAGGTCTCCGATGCGGGCAGTCTTCCACTCAGTGGAGCACTGGGCTTCAACGTCCCCCTCGTATGGAACACACCCGCCATCTTGAATCACTCTCCTTTTGGTGGAGACCTCCAAGTTGAAACCACCCTGACTTCCTCTTCCGGGATCCAAGTGCTGAAGAATGAAGTGTTTTCGCTCACGGGGGGCATCGCTCCTCCACAACCCGTGACTTCTTTGAACTGTGCGGTGGCTGGTGAATCCGTCGAGTTGACTTGGCAAAATAACAGTGACTACGCCAGCATTGAAATCGCCAGAAATGGTTCGATCCTGGCCAACATCGTGGGTGATTCGAGCGGGTTTATCGACACCAGTCCAGAGCCGGGCTTGAATCAGTACGAAGTACGAGGGGTTCTTCTGGGCCTCTCCTCTGCCGCTAGCTCTTGTTCGAGTGAAGTGTCTGTCCCCGTAAATCTGGTGAGCCTTCCCAGCCTCGACGCCACCCCCGGCGAAGGACTCGAGATTCCCCTCTCCGCTGTTTTGGAACTCCCGACCGAAGGCTTTTCCATTCCTATCAGCTATGACCCTTTACTGTTCGCGGTTGATGCCGTTGATTTGCAAGACGCCGACACCGCAGGCGCTGATTTTTTCATGGCCGAAACAGATGGAGTCAGCGGGTTGACCAGTATTTTCCTGATCTTTGATTCGGAAGATATCCAACACATCCCCGCTGGCAATAATCGCGTCCTGTGCAGGATTCTTGGGCATGTCACTCCCACCACCCCTGCTGGAACATCTTTAATCCTAAGTCTGCCAGCCACAGCAGGGCTGCCGCCAATTTCAGCCGTGATTGTTCAAAACAACGGTGCGGGTTATTCGCCTTCAAGGACAGACGGGCAGATCGCAGTGAACAGCGCCCCCGCTGGAGCATTCATTCGTGGAGATGCCAACGGTGATACGACGATCGATTTGGCAGATGCGATTTCAGTTCTCGACTTTCTCTTCTCTGGCGGAACAAATCCGGCATGTCAGAATGCCGCAGATGCCAATGATGATGATCAAATCAACATTGCGGATGCTGTTCAAATACTGGATGCCTTGTTTGTTGGGGGTGCGCCTCTTCCCCCTCCAGGGAATGGTTCATGTCTCAGCGACCCCACTTCGGGCTCACTGACATGCTCCCAAGGGATCTGCCCATAAAGATCTAGGGACAAGAGGAGTAAGACTCGCAGGCCGTGAATGATCCATCGGGATCCTGACCGCAAGCGACAAAAGGCTCAGGCGGAGCCGATCCTCCAATAAAGAGATACGAAAGAAGTACTCCCGGATCTGCGATGTTCAATCCCGAGTCATCATTGACGTCTGCAGTTGCGAGGCAAGACAGAGATCCCCCTGTGAAGAGATAATCCAGCAAGACGACCGCATCGGCGAGTTCCAAAGCCCCATTCCCGTCGCAATCCCCACGAATGAAATCAAGAGTATCACCATCGCCACAACTCTGGCGTTCTACTGCGCCAATATCGACCGCTTGGCAAACCTGCCGTGGCTGCCCTAAACAATCAGAAGTCGTGGTCGAGGCCGCAGAGATGGCCTGATCGACACAAGGAGACCCAGGCCCAGGTGTCAAAACTCCATGTGGGGATTCGATCAATTCTGGATCAACATCAAGATTGTCTCCCGGCCATCCCCCCTCGATGATATTTCGAAGAACGACGGATGCGGTCGATAACTGAAGACTTGGATCCACCGACAGATTTCCGAAAAAGATATTGTTTTGTAAAATCGCTTGGGCTGAGTCAGCCACTATCACCGTTCCCCCAGATATCAGATTCGCATTATTGACGACAGTATTATTGACGAGCAGAAGTACTGAATCTGAATCGGCACTGAGGGCAGAAGTTCCCGTGTTAGAACGATTGCCTGCAACGATGCAACTTTCCAAGCGACAGACCACGCTTGCAAGAATTTCGATTCCGGCAACTAGCTCTGCCTGGCAATTTTGAATACGGCAATTTTCAAAGACTGAAAATCCGGCGACTTGAATCGTTGATCCTGCAGTTGAAAGAAGGTCAACAAATTGACAGCGACTGAAATGATGCCCTTCTCCTCCAACAATCACGGGGATCTCGCCAGATCGATTACTGCTGCCTTGAAAGACCACACCGTCGATCAAATTATCATCACCCGTCAATTCGAGAATTTGATTCGATCTATCGAACGGACCCAGGGGTAGATCACTCGTTCCTACATGATCAAAACCATCAAATACCTGTCCTGGCGCACCGTTACTTCCCTGAGTCACCACATCGAGAGCAGGGTCCGATCCACCGGCAGCTCCATTTCCTGCCGCTCCACCGAGAACCGTCGAATCATAGGCAGTCACTGTCACTCCGTCACTCCAGACGGCATGACTGTCACCGCCACTTCCACCTCCGCCTCCCCCGCTGGCTCCGCCGTCACCCCCATCTCCCCCACGTCCGGCATTCGGAGTTCCCGCTGCTCCATTGCCACCGGATCCTCCGACTCCACCCGACTGTCCCGCACCAGGTAAGCCACCCTCGCCTCCAGTCCCGGCCTGACCGCGAATGATGGTCGATTGAAGGACTTCGACTTCACTGACACCAAGAACAAAGAGACCGAAACTGCTTCCGCCTGCACTCCCACCTAATCCGGCATTAGGAGATGGGATTCCTCCGCTGGCTCCTCCACCACCTCCAGCACCATAGCTGTCGGTACCAAAGGTGCCATTGTCACAACCTCCGGATCCACCACCACCACCGCCACCGCCGCCAGCGGTACCGATCTGTCCAGCAGAGCCCGAAAATCCAACCCAATAGAGTCCGCTGAGTCCTCCCCCTGGGAACGCTCCAACTCCCCCCTGTCCAGAACTCCCCGGCGAACCGGGTGCGCCATCTCCACCTCCTGAGCAGGTCCCACCACCACCACCACCCTGGCCCCAGCCGGGCAATCCAGCCCCGTTCGCACCAGAGGATCCTGCGGTGGCGTCATAGCTGTCACAAAATGGGTTCGGCACTGTTCCACAACAGTTGTTGTCCATGGTTCCGCCGCCGCCGCCATTCCCTCCACCGGTCGGACCACCCCCTCCGGCAAGCCCACCCGCTCCGAAAGCAGTGGCGTCGCAGAAAGAAAAGTAGGAATCAGCATTTCCACCCGCTTGCCCATCGGCCGCAGGATTGTTCCCGAGACCCGTACCGGGCTGACCAGGAATTCCGGGTGCACCGAATCCTGCTTGAATGAGCACGCTGGCTAAATGAAGACGGGAATCGACGACGTGAATGGCATAGGAACTTCGAGCGATTCCTGATACTGATCCACTCGCATCGGGTCCCTGAATCTGCAGATGAGCCAATGTCGTGCCCAACTCCAGATCACGAGCTTCAATAGTTACGGCCTGACCATCAGCATTGATCCCACCGATCAAAACTGTTTCATGACCGGGAGTTTCAACAGCGGCCCAATTCCAATCTTCGTCATAGCCTCCCTGAATGATCAGGTCGTCGGCGAGAGAGATCGTTCCCTCATAAATCCCCGCCATCACTCTGACATTTCGCAGTCCGGTTTCCAGCGCACGGTCGATTCCATACTGAAGGGTGGCGCATGGCAAATCTTGGCTCAATCCACAGAATGGCGTGTCGATCCCAGCCAATGCTGAAACATGAATCCCCTGAATACGGCCATCCAGAATCGTCCTGTAGATTTGGGGATCTCTCTCATCAGGATCAGCGGCCAAGACTCCGGCATAACCTCCAAGAAGTGTCACTCCGCCTGGCAAGACAAAGCGAGTCGACGGATCCCCGGGAATCAGACCTCCACCAGAATCGGTCGCGTAGGTTCCTCCAGCCACTCGGATTTCATCTCCGGGCAGCGCCAACAACATTGCTTCCTGAAGATTGCTCAAGGCATCTTCCCAAGAACTGCCGCTAAAACCTGAAGCTGCGTCGTCGACGTACCAGATCCGATTCTGTGCTTCAGCTGGTGGGCTCAGGGAAAACAGAATGATCGCCATCAGGGCGGTGAAGATTCCGTTACTGGGACTCACCCTGTTCTCCGATACGGAACTGATCAAGGTACCTCCTCATTGGATAGCGCTCCCTCGATTCTCCCGCTTCACGGGAAGGATTCAAGAATCAAGGTTCCCAACAACCGCGAATCCCTCAATTACAGATCAAAGAGTCTGGAGTGGGATCAGAACCAGCATTTGGGAAAGGCGGCTCTGGAGCAGGGCCTCCAGAAAACAGGAAAGCCAGAAGCGAGATAGCATCGCCGATATTTACATTCGATGAGTCATCGATATCACTGGCTTTAAGACAATCGGGAACCGCTGACCCATTAAACAGGTACTGAAGAATCCCGATGGCATCGGCCAGATTTATGGTGTTATCGCCATTCGCATCACCCCTGATAAATGAACCCGGAGCAGCGGAAACATCGAGGATGCAAAATTCGCTCGCCGCCGCGACTGCCCCTTCCACCGGAATCACTTCCCATTCAAAAGAAACC
This sequence comes from Planctomycetota bacterium, assembly GCA_002691835.1. The sequence continues at coordinate 663 of NZJA01000045.1, read as the reverse complement.
GGAAACTGACAACAGTAATCAATGGCCACGCTAGTTTCGTTGCCTGCAATCACCTGCTGAAAAATTCCACTTTCATAGATCTCAATCGAGTCGTAGCTACTCGAACCATTTGTCCAGCTGAGGAGTGAACCTGAAGATGAAAAGTCAAAACTGCACGTTAGATTTTCCACCGGAAAAGTAACCACTATTGGATTGTTATCCACTGAGCAGCTCACAGGAGCACTCACAAGACTATTTCTAAGAGCAATCACTTCGTAATCGATCAACTGTTGCGGAGCTGAGCTGTCTGTAAAAGACGAGGCGGTACCAGGGAGATTCGTTAAGAAACTGCCATTCCTTTGAATCTGAATCAAATCGTAATCAGGATCCCCAAGCGACCACTCAAGAGTAACTCCTCCGGGGCAACAGCAAGAAAATGCTGTAACAGGGTTCGGCGGAGTCGGAGGGGGAGTTCCAGTCAGATCGATCGCAAGATTCAAATCAGCGGAAAGGTCGACCCCAGGCTCATTGTAAGTCGGGAGACTACTTCCCAATGGCGGGATCACCTGTAAATCATAAATCCCGGGGATTTGACGGATGGCAAATGCACCCAATCCATCCGTATCATTTCCAAACAGATAGACCGGCTGTCCACTGACGGGATCCAGTAACTCCAGACTGGCG
>NZJA01000044.1 GCA_002691835.1 Planctomycetota bacterium | reverse complement strand
TAAAGAACACTTTATGGGTGTTAGTAATGGTAACAAAAGTAGCTTTGCTTCAATATCAGGTGAAGTTATTAATAAAATGTTAGCTGAAGAAGGATTAACAGAAACTCCAAATTCATTAGACAATTTTGTAAATGAATTAAATAAAGAAGATGATCTTCCAATGAGTGAAGATAAATTTGATGAAGCAAGAGAAAAAGCTGTAGAAGCATCTCAAGAAAAAGCAGGTATGGCTGAAGAAGCAAGACCAGATTACCCAGATATCGATGGAGATGGTGATACAAAAGAACCAATGGCTAAAGCAGCTAAAGATAAAGAAAAGAAAAAGAAAGTAAAAAAAGAATCAATCGATTCTAAATTAGCTGAAATAGGTAAAGAAGCTGAAGCAGTAAAATTAGAGGCACAGTTAGATTTCTTACATGATCATATTGCTGAAAAAGTAGATAGAGTAAATTCAATTAATGAAGATGAAAATCTTAAAGAGTTAATTGATAAAGCTAAAATGAAGCAAATGCAAAAAGAAATCAAAGAACTAGAAAAGAAAAAATCTAAAATGGAAAAGATTTACGAAAAATCTTGTGGTAAAAAATATGCTAAAAAAGAAATGGTAGACGAAACTGAAGAAGTTTCTGAAGATTTTGATAGTGTAGTAGATGATATCATGGATCAAGGTAAATCAAGAGAAGATGCAGAAAAAATTGCAGGTGCAATCAATGCAAAATACGTAGGTAACTACAGAGATTAATCAAGTTATAATATGAAGACATTACTAATAGAAACTCACGAGTTTAAGGCCTCACCCCAACAGCTAACTGAAAATGTTACCGAAAATGGTAATTTATTAGTTGAGGGTGTTTTAGCAACTGCTGAAGTTAAAAACGGTAATGGTCGTTACTACTCTAAGGATTTATGGGAAAGAGAAATGAATAAATATGCTGAACTTGTTGAACAAAGACGTTCAATGGGAGAGCTAGACCACCCTGAATCATCAGTAGTAAATTTAAAAAATGTATCTCACCTAATATCTGAATTTTGGTGGGATGGAGATAACGTAATGGGTAAAATAGAAATTTTACCTACTCCCTCAGGAAATATACTTAGAGAACTAATAGGTCATGGTGTTACAGTAGGTGTATCATCAAGAGGAATGGGTTCATTGCAAGATAGAGGTGGAGTAATGGAAGTACAAGATGACTTTGAATTACTATGTTGGGATTTTGTTTCAACACCTTCTAACCCAGGTTCTTATATGCATACTATCAAAGAAGGTAAAGAAATGGTTTCTTATGATTACACAAAAGTTAACCAAATTGTTACTGAGATCCTTTGCTCAAAAGGCTCTTGCCCTGTAATGTAATTTTAAGATATTTTCATATACGTATAACCGTAATACATCATGATTATCTTTATATGATGTTAGACTATTAATAATTTTCTATTACGTCTCATGAATAGACGTATTTCACAAACTAAATTTTGGGATTATGGCAACAAACAGAGATTTGCTAAAAGAGGCAATTGCCGATGCGAAGTCCGTAAGGGAAACAGCAATCGCAAACGCCAAACTTGCTCTTGAAGAAGCTTTCACTCCACATCTAAAATCTATGCTAGCTGCAAAGTTAGAAGAAATGGACAAAGATGATGAAGTAAAAGAAGAAAAAGAAGACAAAGTTGAAGAAATGGATGCTTCTAGTTTCGAAAGAAAGAACTCTCCAGCCGGTGACTCTTTAAAAGATCTTGCGCCGAAAAAAGTAGGTCAATCTACAGTGCAAGAAGAAAAAGAGGAAATGGATGAAGAAATCGATCTTGATGAACTATTAGCTGAACTTGAAGATTCTAAAGATTTATCTGAAGACGCTAGAACTGACGCAGAAGAAGAAGGCTACAAAGATGGCATGAAAGACGAGAAAGAAGATCTTGAAGAAGATGCTCGTACTGACGCAGAAGAAGAAGGGTACAAAGATGGAGAAAAGGACGAAAAAGAAGACATGGAAGACGAGATGGACGAAGAAATCGATCTTGAAGATATGTCAGAAGACGACCTTAAAGGATTTATCGAGGATGTCATTAAAGACATGGTCGCTGACGGCGAAATTGAGCCAGGCGATGAATTCGTAGAAGACGAAGTTGAAGTTGAAGACGTTGAAGACATTGATGTTGTAGACGACTTAAGCGTAGATGTAGAAATCGACGAAGCCAAAAAAGAAGAAATGGATGAAAGTGAAAAAGTTGATGAAGCAAAAGACGAGATCGATGAAGCATCTCGTGTAAAAGGTGAAAAAGGTGTCGGAAACGAGGATGGAGACAAAGATGACTCTAAAATCGAAAAAGAAACTGAAAAAATGAGATTCAAAGAAGCAATGGATGAAATTCAAGCGCTTAAAGTTGAATTGAATGAAGTTAACCTTTTAAATGCTAAATTACTTTACACTAACAAAATTTTCAAGGCAAAAAACTTAACTGAAAGTAAAAAAGTTAAGGTATTAAAAGCGTTTGACAAAGCGAAGGATGTACAAGCAGCGAAAACAATTTTTGAAACATTATCAGAAGGTTTACTAGATAAATCTCCAGTAAATGAATCAAGAAACTTAGGATCTGCATCGAAAGCTAGTGGTTTAGAACCAAAAGCGACGTCAACAAAGCAACCAATCATTGAGTCAAATGACGTTTACAACCGTATGCGTAAGCTAGCGGGATTAATTTAAAAATTATTATTAACAATTTAAACTATTTATTATGAGCTTAAATACTCTTTTAGAAAGCGCTAACCCATATCAGTCTCTACAGTCTGATGCAGCTAAATTAGCTGGTAAATGGGAAAAAACAGGTCTTTTAGAAGGTTTAAATGGTGCCCACAAAAACAACATGGGAATCATTTTAGAAAACCAAGCTAAACAACTTGTAGTAGAATCTTCTCAAACAGGAGGAGGTACTGCGTCTTCAGGTACATTCTCAAGCCAAACTGCTGTTAACATCGGTGGTCAATGGGCTGGAGTAGCTTTACCATTAGTAAGAAAAGTATTTGGTCAAATCGCAGCAAAAGAATTTGTTAGCGTTCAGCCAATGAACTTACCTTCTGGTCTAGTATTTTACCTAGATTTCCAATACGGAAATGACAAAACTCCATTCGCTGCCGGTGATTCATTATACGGTAACGAAGGTGGAAATGCACCATTCGGAAACACTAACGAAGGTGGTCTTTATGGAGCAGGTAGATTTGGATATTCTATCCAAAATACTTCTTCACAAGTAAACGTTGCTGCAGTAGCAACAGCTAAATGGTCTGACTTTAACTATGATTCTGATTACTCAGCATCATTCGGAGACTATAAGAAATTCTCATTCGCTAAAACAGGTTTAGGAATGGCTGATTTCGAAGGTGTTAAAGGATTCCAATTATACTCAGGTTCAGCTGCATCAAGAATTCCATCTTTACTAGTAAAGACAGGATCTGCAGGTAAACAAGTATCAGCATTTACTTCAGTAGATGATACTAATGTACATTTCCTTGCACTAGCCGCTGATTGGGCTGGAGCTACAGGTAATGCTGCAACTGCACAATCAATTGTATTCCAAGTACAACCTACTGATCAATACAGAGGTGACTTTGAAGCTGGAAACAGCGTACCAAACACTTGGAATGATTCAGGTTCAAACGGAAACAGCGGATGCTGTCCTCCACAAGTTATTCCAGAAATCAACATTCAGATGAAATCATCTGCAATAGTTGCTAAAACTAGAAAACTTAAAGCAGTTTGGACTCCAGAATTCGCACAGGATTTAAATGCATACCATGCATTAGATGCTGAAGCAGAATTAACTTCTATCCTTAGTGAGTATATCTCATTAGAAATTGACCTAGAAATTCTTTCTATGTTGATCGAAGGAGCAGGAGCTGGAACTGAAAACTGGTCAGCAGTTAACAATACTGCAATTTCAACAGCTGCTAACGGTAATGCTGTTGTTACTGACTTAGGATTCTATAATTCTCAAGGACAATGGTTCCAAACTTTAGGAACTAAAATCCAAAAACTAAGTAACATCATCCACCAGAAAACTCTTAGAGGTGGTGCTAACTTCTTAGTATGTTCTCCAACTGTAGGTACAATCTTAGAAAGTATTCCAGGATTTGCTGCTGATTCAGATGGCGATGCTGCTAAAGCAAGCTACGCGTTTGGTGTACAAAAAGTAGGTTCAATTAATGGACGTTACAAAGTATACAAAAACCCTTACATGACTGAAAACAAAATCTTATTAGGATTTAGAGGTTCTCAGTTCTTGGAAAGTGGTGCTGTATTTGCTCCGTACATTCCGTTAATCATGACTCCACTAGTATACGATCCAAATACTTTCACACCAAGAAAAGGATTGTTAACTAGATATGCTAAGAAAATGGTAAGACCAGAATTTTACGGTACTATCAACATCTCAGGATTAAACACTCTATAATCAGAGATAACTCTTAGTTAGTAAAAATTAGCCCGAACTCACGTTCGGGCTTTTTTTTTCAATATTTATAATAAAATACTCAACTATGAATGTACCAATTTATGATGGTTGTCCAATTTGGAACGAAAAATCCGTACCATTTGGATTCTATAATACCGATACTACATTTCAAATCGATGCTATAAAAGTTACAAAATTTTGTGCTTCAAGGTTAGGTTATCCTTTAGTAGATGTTGAACTACAATCAAGTTCATTTTTTACGGCATTTGAAGAAGCAGTAACTACATATGGAAATGAATTATATGCATATAAAATACGTGATAATCAATTATCACTTGAAGGAATTACAACAGGGTCATCTTTAAACCAGGCATTAATAACACCAAGTTTTGAACCAATTGTTAGATTAACTGAACAATATGGTGAAGAAGCAGGTAGTGGAGGAAATGTACCATATTACTCAGGTTCGTTCCAATTAACTTCTAGTATTCAAGATTATGATTTCCAAACTTTTATGACAGGAAGTGGATTAACAGGATCTGAATACGAAAATGGTATAGAAGTAAAAAAAGTATATTATGAACCAAAATTCCCAGCATCAGCAAGATATTTAGATCCTTATAATGGATTTGGATTTGGAGGTGCTGTAGCAGCAGGTATTGTTGGATTTGGAGGATTTGGTCAAGGAATGGGATATTTAATGGCTCCATTAAATTATGATTTACAAGTAATACAACAAATAGAAATGAATGAAATGGTTAGAATGTCTAACTATTCATTTAGAGTACAAGATGATAAATTGAGAATATTCCCTATACCTAATTTTGATGGAACATTCCATTCAGGTTCATCTTTACTATTGAATAATGCTTTATCAGCATCAAATCCACCATCAATAACATTTGCAAGTGATTTAACTTCATCTTTAATTGATATAACTGGAGGAACTGGTGAAGGTAAAGATGCACAAGGTGTTATTATAGGAAGTCAAGGAACAAATACTACATATGAATTTAAAGTAAAATCATCAGGTAGTGGATACACAGCTGGTGATGTAATTACAATATCAGCAGCTACTATAGATGGTTCTAGTAATGATATTAGTAATGCATCTGGAGATTTAGTATTTACTTTAAGAGAACAAGATATAACAGCTATTTGTGGTGGAGGAACTTTATGGTTTGATTATATTTTAAGAGATGAAAGAATAAATAGTTCAGTTAAACAAACTCCAACTAAAGTTACAAATGTATCAAATGCACCATTTGAAAATCCTACATATGAATTTATCAATTCAGTAGGTAGACAATGGATATTTGAATACACATTAGCTTTAGCAAAAGAAATGTTAGGGTATGTAAGAGGAAAATATAGTAGTATTCCAATACCAAATGCTGAAGTTAATTTAAATCAAGGTGATTTAATATCAGCAGCAACAGCAGAAAAAGCAGCATTAATAGAAAGATTAAGAACATACCTTGATGAAACATCAAGACAAGCATTATTAAATAGAAGAGCATCTGAGGCTGAATCTAAGATGATTGAGTTACAGCAAGTGCCTTACACAATTTATATAGCATAATATGGCAATGTTTACAAGACAAAGGGACTGGTCCCTTATGAGGCACTTAAATAGAGAAGTAATGGGTAACATTATAACTCAACAAGCTGCTATCTATCAGTTTCAATTAGAAGAAACAAAAGTTAATATTTACGGTGAAGCAGCTGAAGAAAAATATTATAATGGTCCTTTTCTATTCAATGTTTTAATTAATAGGTCAAATGAAGAATATGGTGAAAATGTAGAAGGTATCCAATTTAACCAACCTATTGAATTTTATTTTTTAAGAGATGATTTAGTAGAAAAAGATATAGTACCTAGAGTAGGTGATATTATATTATATCAAGAAGGATACTATGGAGTACAAAGTACAGTAGCAAACCAATATTGGGGAGGTAAAAATCCTGAATATCCTAATAATGATTCTGATGGAGAACTTAATCCACTTAATCCTGGATTAGAAGAATTTGGTAATAATATATCAATTCTAGTTTCAACTTATTATATACCTGCTGATAAAGTAGCTATTTCACCATATCAAGAAAGATTCTAATGGCAAAACCAAGAAAACCCATACCAAAATCACAGTTAACCTTAAGCACAAATAAACATACGGCTTTTAGGGGTAGAGAAGAACAAGGGATACAAACTAACCCTAATAATGATATTATCCCTAATAACCCAAATTATTCAGAAACTGGTATCCAACATAATAGATCGGATCAAATGAGTTTTAGAGACGATGATACTAAACAATTTTCTGTAGGTGTAAAAGATATTGATGAAGCAGTATTTTATTATTTTGAAAATAAGATTAAACCTTTTGTTTATCAAAATGGAGCTAGAAGAGAAGTACCTGTAATATATGGTGCTCCTGAAAGATGGAAATCATTTCAACGTGATGGGTATTATAGAGATAAAAAAGGTGCAATTATGTTACCTATTATAGTATTAAAAAGAGATACAATAACAAAAGATAGAACAGTTGCAAATAAATTAGATGCAAATCAACCAAATTTAACTGGGGTATTCTCTAAACAATTTAGTGCTAAAAACTTTTATGGTAATTTTGCAGCCTTAAATAATAGAATACCAGTAGATACATTTCATGTGGTAGCACAACCAGATTATGTTACTATGGAATATAGTTGTTTAATCCAAACTTATTATATGGAACAGCTAAATAAAATTATTGAAGCATGTGAGTATGCATCAGATGCGTATTGGGGTAACCCTGAAAGGTTTATGTTTAGATCATTCATAGATAGTTTTTCTACAGCTACAGAATTAACAATTAATAAAGATAGGTTGGTTACTGGAACTTTTAATATTAGATTACGTGGATATTTAATCCCTGATACTATACAAAAAGATTTAGCATCAACTAAAAAATATAATTCAAAAGCAAAAGTTACAATTAATATGGAAACTGTAAGTGATGTAGAAGGAGCAGGAATACAAACTTCCAACCCTACTACAGATCATAGAAGTAGAAGTTAATCTTAACAAATAATAACATATTTATAATAAATTAAAAACCAAAAATTATGGCGAGTAAAAAGTTATCAGAAAGCGAGTTGCAAATTTTAGAAGAATTCCAAACTAGAAACAATGACATTGTAGTACAGACAGGAGCAACTGAATTAAGAATTGATGTCCTAGAAAGACAAAAGGAAGAACTTTTAGAAAAGTTTCAAAAGTTAACAAAAGACCAAGCTAAGTTTGGTAAGGAGTTACAAGAGAAGTATGGTGATGGTAATATCGACTTAGAAAAAGGAGAATTTACTACAGCAGAATAAATTTTTGAGATATTTTCTAATATTTATAATAAAACAATATTAAATATAATATAAGACAATGGCAGAAACATTAATATCTCCAGGTGTATTAGCAAGAGAAAATGATCAATCCTTCATTGGAGCACCACCAATTTCATTTGGTGCGGCAATAATTGGACCAGCAGTTCAAGGTCCAGTTGGAATTCCAACGGCAGTATCTTCATTCTCGCAATACGAAGCTATATTCGGAGGGTCAATTGAAAGTGGCTCACGATCATACTCATACCTAAACTCAGCAGCAGCATCTAATTACTTCCAACAAGGTGGTGAATCATTACTAGTCGTAAGAGTAGTTAGTGGATCAGCAGGGTGGTCAGAAGCTTCATCTTCAATTAGTAACACAGATACTACATCAGCAGGAACACTGAGAACTGACATTAATATGTCATCTTCTATATCAGCAAATACTCTTGCAAGTCAAGCTGCAGGAACACATTCTTTAGGTACAGTTAGTGGTGGTGCTGGAACTGGAGCAGCAGGAACATTTACTGTAACAGCAGATGGAGTTGTTACTTCAGTTAATTTTACAGCAGGAGCAGGATATGCAGCAGGTAACGCATTAACAGTTCAAGGAAGTGAAGGAGGCGGAAGTGGAACATTTGTAATTACTCTTAAAGCTTCAGATTTAGAAAGTGAAGTAGCATTTAAATTATCTACAATATCAGAAGGTGCTGTAATGAATAACTATCAATCAGGAGTTGATAGTGCAAACGGTACTTTAACAAATGGAACTAAAAATAATGTAAGATGGGAAATTACAGGTGCTAATACAGGATCTGGACAATTTTCATTATCTATTAGACGTGGTAATGACACAGCTACTCAAAAAGCAGTATTAGAACAATACAATAACTTATCAATGGATCCATTGGCTGCAAATTATGTAGAAAAAGTTATTGGTAATACTTACTACACAGTAGAACAAGATGGTGTTGATTATTATGTAAAATCAAATGGTGAATATCCAAACAACAGTGCTTATGTTTTTGTAAGTGCAGTAAATTCACCTACACCAAACTATTTTGATAATAATGGAGCAGCTAAATCAGCATACTTCTCAAGTATCCCATCTATAGGATCAGGTTCATTCCAAGGTGGTAGTGGTGACAATATAGCAATGGGGCCTGTGAAATTTAACGAAAATATCACGAATACAAACATTCAAGGATTAATTGCAGCAGAGTATACACAATCATTAAATTTATTGTCAAATACCGATGCTTACAACTTTAATGTAATTACAGCTCCAGGATTAATTAACTCATTATCAGCCCACTCACCAGTAGTATCTCAGATGGTAGCATTAGCTCAATCAAGAACTGACTGTATTGCAGTGGTTGATTTAGTACCTTATAACAGTACAGTAAATACTGTAGTAACTCAAGCATCAGCATTTGATAGTTCATATGCAGCAACATATTGGCCTTGGCTACAATCAATTGACGCAAACGCTCAGTATGTTTGGTCGCCAGCTTCTGTGTTTATACCGGGAGTATACGCATTTACAGATGCTTCTTCAGACCCATGGTTCGCACCAGCAGGTCTAATTAGAGGTGCGCTAGGTAACGTAGTTAAAGCAGAAAGAAAATTAACATCAGGTAACAGAGATAATCTATATGAAGCAAATGTTAACCCAATTGCAACATTCCCAGGAAGTGGAGTTGTAGTATTTGGACAGAAAACATTACAGAAAAGAGCAAGTGCTTTAGATAGAGTAAATGTACGTAGATTATTAATAGCATTAAAATCATACATTGTACAAGTATCAGATAACTTAGTATTTGAACAAAATACAATAAGCACAAGAAATAATTTCTTAGCACAAGTTAATCCATACTTAGAAAGTGTACAACAAAGACAAGGTTTATACGCGTTTAAAGTTGTAATGGATGCTACAAATAACACACCAGATGTAATCGATAGAAATGAGCTAGTAGGACAAATTTACTTACAGCCAACTAAAACAGCTGAATTCATAATTCTAGATTTCAATGTTTTACCAACTGGAGCAACATTTCCATCATAAGAATTAAAAAACAGAATATTTATAATAAAATAAATAAAATAATAAAATGGCAGTATTAGACCCAAACGAAATATTTTTCACAGCTTTTGAGCCAAAACAAAAGAATAGATTTATTCTTTATGTAGATGGAATCCCATCTTACCAGATTAAAGGTATGGGAGCTGTAACAATCTCACAAGGCACAGTAGCTTTAAATCATATCAACGTTCAAAGATTTGTAAAAGGTAAATCTACTTGGAACCCAATTTCAATGACGTTATTTGATCCAATTACACCATCAGGTGCTCAAGCAGTAATGGAGTGGGTTAGATTACATCACGAATCAGTAACAGGTAGAGATGGATATAGTGATTTCTATAAAAAAGATCTAACATTAAATGTACTAGGACCTGTAGGTGATATCGTATCTGAATGGATTATAAAAGGTGCAATCATAACTTCAGCAGATTTCGGAGATTTCAATTGGGACACTGAAAATGCCGCTCAAGAAATTAGCTTAGAAGTACAACCAGATTACTGTATATTAAATTTCTAAGAAATTTTACGCATATTTTAAAAAATAGCTTGGCTCCGGTCAAGCTTTTTTTTATATTGATATGTATAACTAGAAACACGTTACGAACTAAATAAAGATTATATGAGTGATTTTAAATTCCCCACGGAAGAAGTAGATTTACCCTCTAAAGGATTAATTTATTCAAAAGAAAACCCACTATCAAGCGGTAAAGTAGAAATGAAATATATGACTGCTAAAGAAGAAGATATTCTTTCTAACCAAGCTTATATTCAAAAAGGTATAGTATTAGATAAATTATTAAAATCCTTAATTATTAATGATAAAGTTAATATTGATGATTTAATAATTGGAGATAAAAATGCATTATTAATTGCATCTAGAGTATTAGGTTATGGTAAAGATTATAAAGTAACAGTAGATGGATCAGAATATAATATAGATGTATCTTCTTTAGAAAATAAAGAATTTAATGAATCTGAATATGAAGCAGGTAAAAATGAATTTTCATTTACACTCCCAACATCAGGAACAATTATTACATATCAATTAGTAACTGGAAAACTTGAGAAAGCAATTGATAGAGAAATTGCTGGGTTAAAGAAAATAAATAAAGAATCATCAACGGCTTTAAGTACACGTTATAAACACATGATATTATCAGTTGATGGTAATGATGAAAAAAAATACATTAGAGAATGGGTTGATAACGCATTCTTAGCACGAGATTCAAGAGCCCTTAGAGAACACATTAAAGATAGTCAACCAGATGTTGATTTGTCCTATATTTTGGACAATGGGAAGGAGGTAGTTGTACCCATTGGGTTAAACTTTTTTTGGCCTGACGCTTAAGACCGCACCCCTAGCAAGGAAGAATTTATTTAAAATGATCCATGATATAGTATTTCATGGTAATGGTGGGTTTGATTACCACACTGTTTATAATATGCCTATCTGGCTACGAAAATTTACATTTAAAGAAATCCAGGACCATTTTGACGCTCAGAATACTGAAATGAAAAAATTAGATAAAAAGAAAGGAGAAAAAAATATGGTAAATGCAGATGGTAAAATAAATGTACCTGACTTCAAACAAGCAAGTGCTCCATATAAAGGTAAAACAAGTTATAAATAACAATATTTATAATAAAACCTATTAATGTCAAACGACAAACAACTTAATAATCAACAAAAATTAAACGCCCTAAAAAGGGAGATGTTAAAGATGGAAGCCGAAGCACTTGGCATGTCTTCTTCTTTAGTTGACAGTATTAGGGAAGCCCAGGGTTTATCTACAAAACGTTCCCAATTTGATAAAGAAACTTTATCAATAAATCAAAAGATATCTAGAGAGATATCAAATCAATCCAGTGAGTATAATGACATTTCTTCTATCCAGAAGCAAATGACTAAAAATGCTAAGTTAATAGAGCAAGGTATAAAAACTGAAGCTGCTTTAACTGCAACTTTATCTAAAGAAGAACAAAAAAGGGTTGCAGAAGCTAAAAAACAAGTAGCAATAATTTCAAAATCAGAAAAAATCCAAAAAGCCATTAAAAGAAATGCTGGTGAAACAGGGATAATAAGTCAAGAAAGAC
>NZJA01000043.1 GCA_002691835.1 Planctomycetota bacterium | reverse complement strand
CGAAGAACCTCTGCGAGCCATCTCCATTCTGGAAGAGGGTTGTGCGACTCCCGACTCCCTGCATTGCCCCCGGACTCTCGGTCGTCTGTGGCTCGAAGGGGGCTGGGTTGAAGCCGCACGGTCGATTCGCAAGGAGTATGGAGTCGATCCGATCGCCGATTTCCTCCTGCGCCTGAAGGCGGGCGAAAAGATGGCCGCGGAGTCCCTGCCAGCGATGGCTCCAAAGGACCGGGACTTCCTGATCCGGGTCTTTTCCCGACTGAATCTCTGCCAAGAAGGAGCGGATTTCTTCGAATCCGCAGGTGATCTGCAGGCGGCGTTGTCGATCTTGATCAGGTGCGGAGACCTGCCCGGCATCGAAAGATTGCTGGCCCTGCATACCGATCTCGATCAGAACACCTCACCCAATGAGGTTTTTCCCCTCGCAAGACTTCGCGGGAAACTTCCCCGGGATCAATTTGTCCCGCGCAAATTGAAATCGCTGTGGGATTCTTCCATGGGTTTCGGCGAATCGGAATCTCTGTCCATCGGGAATAACATGCGGCTTGCGAGTCTGTTTCAATCGCTGAACCTTGCATGCACCAATGGCGAATCCCTGCTGGCTCGCAAAATCTGGATCAGCATCGAGAGTCTGCTCCCTCCCATGACCCCTTACCCGGCCATGAATCCCCGCTGGCGAGAAGTGCTGGGACCGGCGCTGGCTTCGTGGGCGGATCCTTCCCACGTCGCCCAGCAAATGTGTGACATCCGTGATCCCGAGGCCGCTTCCGTCTGTCGGCGTGCGATCCTCTACACAAACCCCGGAAGTCTCACTGAAGCTCGACTCTGGTTTCATGCAGGGCGGCTGTCCAATTCACTTCCGGAGGTCGAACGAGCCATCAGGATCCAGCCGGAAGAAAGCTATTGTCGGCCTCTTGCCATTCCCGGAATCAGTGTCACTACAACTCTGCCGATGGCGGAGGTCCCGATTCCTGAACCTGAGCCCTTCTCCATTCTGAACCCTGAAGACTCCGTGATCGGGGAAGTGACGGGACTCCCTTTACGCATCCCCGGGCAAGATCGCTCGCAAGAAGAGTGGTTTCTTGCCGACTGGATTTTCGACGAATCCGGTCAAGAACGGCTTCAGACTGAGCCAACAAATTTCCGACGAGAACCCTCTGGATCTCCGTTGCGGATACAACTCACCGACACCAATCGCAATCCTTTGAAAATCATTGGATCTGCACAGCGTTGGTCAATTTTTCGATCCGATAAAGAAATGCGGATCCTTCATGCCACCAATGGGGAATCTCTCTTCGGGAAAGACGGTCTTCCCCGACTGGATCTCTTACGAACCATCATCGATCCGACTCCCCAAGCCCTGCAAGTCCGGGTGGATTGGAATCAATGGCCCGCCTCCGTTGCGAACTTCGCCAAGGCATGTGGTCAATACCTGCGAGACTCCGAATGGCAGAATCAGGTCAGACTCCATTGCGATTCCAGTCAGTTGACCGTGACACTCGGTCCGATCACCGGAACCTTTCTCAAGGATCGGCCCAGCGATCAGAATTCCTTCAATCCTGCTCAACTCCCCCGACTGAGCAGCCGTCCCAGGCAAGCCCCCAGTCAACCGTTCGCAAACCCGCTTCAGTTTGATGGCTCTGCTACTCTGGAGAGAGAGTCAAAACAGGAAGCTTCCAACCGGCACATTTCGAGCCCGACTCCGATTCTGCTTCCTCCAGAAGAAGAATTACTTTCCACAACTGGGACCGGAGATCGTTTGGCCATCACCCGGTCTGGTAAAATCGGCTGGATCCCCAAGGGATCCCTGATCGCCCAAAGCTGGTTGCCACTCTTGACACCCCCATTTCCCGGAAGGGTCGGCTACCCGCCACTTCCACTCGATGTCTATCCTGCAGATTCCCGATGGGCCGACTCTGTGACTCCGCGGGTCAGAGAAACCCGCGGTCCAAATGGCAGTATTTTTCTGGTGGTCAGCGAGCCGCTTCTGAGATTCGACTCTCAGGGTGCCAGTCCCGTTTCAACCCCGGATCAATTTCCAGGGCACTGTGTCAGTGCCCAACTGTTGACAGACACGGGCAAAACTCCCAGATCGTCGTCCGACCCCCTGTTTCTATGGTTCATCGATTCTTCTCGTCAATTTCTGTACGGACCCGGCTTTCAACAATCGCTGCCTGTCGAAGGGGCCTACTCTCTTCATGGACATCCTTTAGGTCCACTGGTGCTTGGTCAGCATCAAGGCAAATCCTGGCTGGCCCAGTGGCGTGAACAAAGTTGGAACTTCGTTCCTTTACCCCCCTTGCCCGGCGAAAGAGATCGCCCCCACTTGCGTGCCGCAGCCATAGAGGTCTCGGGTTCACAAATTCTTTTGGTGGCTGACCGTCTGTGGATCCTGAATCTCGAGGGTCCGCCTACCGCACTCATTCCGCAGAATGCTCCTGGGGCCTATCGGGCCGTACATTGGGTTCAACCTCCTCCACGCATCTCTGATCAAAGCGTGGCGATTGATCGCCCTTGGGGCGTCGAACAAATTTGGAGATTCAGCGATGGGTAATCCGCGACCTGATTTCCCTGAATCGCTGTTGTCACGAATCCGCTGGCGTCGTCGTCAGGGAAACCAATGGCCCGGGGGTGGCCAATCCAGGAGTGTTGGAGACGGTGGAGATTTTGAAGGCCATCGACGCTGGCAAAGCGGAGAGGATCTGCAACACCTCGACCTGCATGTCTGGCAAAGGTTACGTCAACGTTGGATCCGCGAATATCGCCAGGAAGCCGATGAACCGTTGCATGTCGTCATCGATGCCGCCCCCTCGATGTCCTTTGGACATCGAAGCATTGCCCTTCAACACCTGCGTACCCTGCTGAAGGGGGTTGCCCACCAATCCCGCGTTCCCCATCGAGAATGGATCATCGAAGCCTCGGAAGTCAAACCGTTGACCGCCTCGGTGAGCCCCCATTGGCGGGAAAGGGTCCCCCTCGATGAAACGCTTCTTCAACTTCCCCAGTCCATGACACATGGTCGAGTCATCGTGATCAGTGATCGGCTGATCTTTGATGAACTCTCTCAATTCTCAGCTCCTCCGCCTGCCCACCAATTGCAATGGTGGTCACTCTGGCTGGAAGAAGAATCAGCACCCACCTGGAACGGTCCCCTCAATCTTCTGGCACCCGGTGGTCAATCGTGGCAAAGCCACTTCGATCCGAGCGTGCTCGAACAATATCAGCGGCTGTTTCAGCAGCAGACCCTGATTCTTCAGGACTGGCTAAAGCGTCATGGAGGTCTTCATGTTTCGGTTCCAGCCGTCACTTCTGCAGCAAAAATACTGCAGGACCTCACAGCGACTCGAGGTCCACTGGAGGTCGTCTCCGGATGATCTTGGAGTGGACAAATCCCCTCTGGCTTTGGACTCTGTTGCCGCTGGCCCTTCTCGCATGGTGGCTGAAAAATCAACGACCCCTTCCGTATTCCCAACAAAAAGTCGCCTCCATTCAACTCTGGAAGAGACTCACCCCAGCGACGAAACGATCCCAACACTGGAGCCGCTGGATCCCCGCTCTGCTCTTGGTCACCCTTGCTTCAGGTCCTCGATTTCTTGCCCCCCCAATTCCTGATCACGCCTGGACCCGATCTCTTTCCGGTGATCTGAGACTCGATTTCATCCATTCCCAGAAGGTCGATGCCGTCTTTATCACAGCAGAAGATGGCTCTGAAACTGATGTCGACTTCGTTTCAGAACAATCTTTTCACTCTGCTTGGCTTCCTGATGTTGGGGATGGAAAAGAAGTTCGAATTCGATCGGGCCGCACACAAAAGTCATTCGAGACTCCTCCGCGACTCACGCCCCCGAGGATCTTCTATCAGGGATCCTCAATTGCCATGAAGAATCTTCTCGACGCTTTGGAACTAGAAGGCTGGATTTTTCAGGTACGGTCGGTGGATTCCAGTTCTTCAGACATCGTCATCGGTCCTTTAGGTTCCAACCCGAGACCGCATATCGCACTGGCGACAAAAGGGAATCCTGTCTGGCTTCCCAGTCTGCAGCTTCCCCAACCCGATGAGCCGCTCTTTGAAGGTCTCGACCCCATCTCGTGGACGGTGACAACGGGCTTTTCAATTCAAGGGGGCACTCCACTACTGACCACTGCTTCCGGTCAGACGCTCCTTGCGCGAACTCCTGAAGGTTATACCTGGGGCTTTGAGCCTGATTCGGGAGATCTGGGTGACCGCTCCGATTGGCCTTTGGTCATGACTCGAATGCTGGTCGATCTGACGACCCGACCCCCTGAAAATCATGGGTGGGCCTGGGCTGGAATACATCTCTCTCTCATCGTCTCTCTGGGATTGATGGCTGTCCTGCTGTTTTCCGGTAAACGCGGCTCACTCCCTTGTGTCCTGGCAATCTTGGCGGCCATCCTGGCAGGAACAGGATTGAAAGAGCGGTCCTGGAAGACCCCAACAAGTGCAACAACGGCTTTGGAACAGCTCAAGTCGATTCCCTCAGGCACCCGTCTCCTCCTTCCTGCGGAGAGCCCTGCTCCTTCTCCGGATCTCGCCCTTGCCATCCACCGCCGTGGATTGAGTTGGATTCAGAAACAACCAGATTCCGCTCCTTCGAAGACCTCCCAATGGCAGCTCAGCCGATCTCTCATCGATCCAGGAGAAATGATTGAGATTGTCGGCGATCGTCCTGCTGGGAATTGGTTTCTGACTTCGCCTCAGGGTTCGACTGAAATCGCTCAGGGACCGATCCGGAAACAAACTCCAGGGGTCTGGAAAGTGACCGATCCGAATGGCCGTGAGCTCACTTTTCATATCCGCTCTCCCATCCAGATCGCCATCTCTGCGACTCCAGGATCAGGGCTCCCGAACCTTTTTTCTGATCCCCGTTTTGAAAGTCAGCAGCTGCTCGAAAAAGGACTGCCTTCTCCCGCCTCTGGCAGTGTCATCGCATGGCGAGGAGAAGCTCTCCCTGAAGAGATCCTTGAGGAAATTCCGAACTGGATCTCCGCCGGAGGAACCCTGTTGGCCATCTCGGGAGACTCTATTTGTAAAGACGAACCCACCCGACGAAGCTTGGAAAAGATACTCGGTGCTCCTCTGCCCTCAGAAGAGGGAAGAGATCTCGATATGGGAGTCATCTTGCTCGATCTCTCGGGTAGCCTGATCGGCGATTCGGCAACCACTCTGCTCGAGTCGACTCTTGCAGTGATCGATACCCCGTCCACAGGTCTCCGCTGGGGAATCGCAGGCTTCAGGAACGATTTTGAATGGCTTCTCGATCCGGGAACTCTGGTTGATTCAGAGACGACTCGCCTTCTGGCTTCAAAAATCCGCTCAGGTGGTGGAACTCATTTGGGTCGGGCTCTCTCAGGCATCCTTCCACAATTAGATCTTCATCAGGGATCGAAAAGACTGCTGATCCTCACCGACGGGCGCACTGTTCCGGCAGACTGGTCGTCGATTGGAAATCGATTGGCTCTCGCAGGGATTGAGCTCGAAATTCTTCTTCTCGGAGAAACCGTCGAAACTTCTGCCGCAGAGGAACTGGTCCAAGCAGCAAAAGGAACCTTGCAATCCGCAAAGGATTTCCGTGAAGCCATCCCCATCCTTTCAAAGTGGATCCCAACCGATTTCCCAGGCTGGGTGAGAACCCGGGCACCCTTGATCCAAAATGAAATCTCACCTTTGGCCAGCGGTTTTTCGGCAGATCTTCCGGTTCCGGATCACTGGTTCAATCCAGGGCTGAAAACTCCTCCAGAGTTTACTGCGACCGTCGCTTGGACTGACAGCTCAGGCATGCCTCTACTCTCCAGTCTGACTCGCGACAGAGGCCAGGGGATTCTATGGTGGTCGAGTCTTGATCCTCTGAAGCTCGGAGAATCCACAGCCCCCATCTACAATAGACTGAGGAACCTCATCGCCACTTCTGCGGGGCGAACTTCTCCGACCGAAAGAAAAAGCGCCATCACGCGGGGACCCGAGGGAAAGAATGTTTTGTTATTGGAGAGAAAGCTCAGTGAATCTTTAATCCTTCAAGAGATTCAGATTCAAGGTACTGGCCAGCAGCCAGAATATATTCAGCTGTCGGCACTCCCGGGCAGCCAGTATTACACTGCCAATTTACAGGGCACCCCGAAAGTACTGATGTGGAAAGAAGGAGAGCAGATCGGTCATGCCAAGGAAGTCTTCTGGAAAGATCTCCAGACCCAATCATGGCTAAGAATCCAAAGCGATCAGACAACCTCAACAGGTGGTCAACCTTTGGCAATCCTGCTGACCATCGCCGCTTTCCTATGGATCAGCAACCCAGGGAATCGGGAGTAGGATCTGGTCCTGGGGTTCCTACAGGGGCAGGAATCGCAACCGATCCCTCGAACAGATACTGCAGAAGGAAGATGGCATCCGAAATATCGAGATTGCCATCGTCATTTGCATCTGCAGCGTCCGGGCAAGTGAGAGCGGAGACCGATCCAAACAAAAATTCGAGGAGAAGAATCGGGTCACTGATATCAGTGGTGCCATCTCCATTGGGGTCTCCACGTAAAAAATCGTTGTTGGTGGTCGGAGGAGGAAGAGTCGCACTGCCTTCGTTTCCGGGGCTGCCAAAGTCTCCGGAACCAAATGACTGCTGTGCTGAAACCCACACTGCAGGGTCACCGGGAGTCGCCGCCAACAGGTCACTGATCTCACAAGATACTCCTGCGGAGTATGGAAAACTGCCAGAGGTGTAATTGACCCGGGTGTGCTCTATCCCCTGTGAATCGATCAGAACCACCTCGTCGACACTGTTTGCGAGGACGAATGAACTGTAAATGTAGTCAGCGTTCACTCCTCCATTACTGGCAAGATCACCTGACCTTGCAAGAACAAGAAATTCACGCGGCGCGATGACCAATCCTCCGGCGGCATTGATCAAATGAAGATCCGAATCATTATCTCTGAGAGTCCAGCCGTTGAGATCGACGGATTGAGTCCCTCGATTGAAAATCTCTAGCCATTCTCCCGTAGAATCGCTGACGGCCTGAGGATTGGCCATCACCTCTGAAATGATCAAGTCCACATCTCCGGGATTTGGAGGAGGTCCCCCACATCCGGTACCAATCCCTGGTACACCCGAAGCCATGCTTCCTGCTGAACTCTGATTTCCTGAAAGGTCAGAAGCTGTCACCTGATAATGATAGGTGACACCACCTTCTACCGTGGAATCTGAAAATGCACTGACGGAAGTACTTCCGACTGCGGAAAATGGTCCGGCGAGAGAAGTCGAACGAAAAACCGTATAACTCGCAAGGTCCGTGTCTGTATTGTCTGCCCAATCGAGATTCAGCTGACAAACAGCTTCAGTCACCTGTAATCCAGCAGGTACCGCAGGAGGCGTAGTATCAGTGGTAGGGCAAGACCAGATCAGGCAGACGAACTCGGGATGGTCGATGAATGGATTCCGATTCCCTTGGTAGCTAAAAACCACATCGTTTCTGTTCTGTTCTGCGACGCTGACTGGATCTTCCAGGTGCCACTCCAACAACACTGAAAGCAGCCCCATGTAGGCCACGGATTGATTTTGACCAGTATTCGAAACAATCAAATTACGATTATCAGTGATACGAAGATCTGGTTCACTGCAACCCGTCACTGAATGGTTGCCACCCTCATATCTCATATCCATATAAAAGATGTTGCGAGCGACATCCCCTCTGCGGTCCTCCCAAGTTTCCCACGACCCGGTGCTCCCGAAACCGCTGGATAAATTAGAAAAAGGGGTTCCTTCCGCCGAAAATGCTTCGCAGTTCGTGGAGGTACACCAATCGTAGGGACGATTGCCTCGCGCTGAGTTGTAACTGGGGCTCGCTGCTCTCAATTGGTGAAGGTCGGTGTAAGGATAGTTGCAGCCGTTGTCATTCGTGTATCCGAAGGATGAAGGCCATGTATGCTCACGGTTCCAACCGATGCTCGTGTTTTGCTCACTCCATAGAACTGAAGTGTTCCTGTAAATTGTGATCAGTCGTGAAGGGTTGGCGGGATCTTGCTCACAGACTCCCAGTGCATCCCAGGTGTCAGTTGCAGAACTGGTGTAGGGTAATCTTTGATGGTCATCGACGATTTCGTGGAGAGCGAGACGCAGGGAGTCTCCCGCAAGGCCACTGGCCGATGAGTAATATCCCGGTGGAGGATCTGCAAAGGCAGGCCCCAAAGCCACCATGGAGGCCCAGCCAAGAATGATCATCAGGAGACCTGTCGAGCGAAGTGAAAACACGACAATGTCCTTTCTCGTTCCGCATTTCCGGAACAATTTTCTGACTGGCGGGAATACAGCAGGGAACCGCCGTCCATTGAGCGGTAACTTTCGTCTAAGCCCTCTGATCTATCTTTACACAGGCAAGTATCGTCATCGACCGTAACAGGACCTCCACTGGGACCAGAACGAACATTTTAGTATTATAGCGACTTTGTATGGTTTACAAAGTCGGATAGTTAAGTATCATAAAGGACGCTAGATGTCATGTAACGGTCCCGAATTCGCCGTTAGATCACACCTGTTTAAAATTGTGGAATTGAACCCCCCCAAGAGCAATCACAACCGAAGAGGACCGGAATGACCCCCCCTCGCACTCTGAAATTCATCGTCGTACTCATTCTGGCTGTGTTTACCCTGAATTGCGGGGAACTGTATAGCCAGACATGGACGATTAGTGGAGTTGTCGTCGATGCGGCAGGGGGCCCCATCGTTGGAGTCGATCTCGACTTGGTCGATCCAGCTTCACCAGCAACGGTCATTCCGATTACCGGGGATACTTCCGGAATCGATGGCAGTTTCCTCATCAGTATCAATGCAACTATTCCTGCAGGTTCCTACACTCTGCAGCTCGAGCCCACCACTGCACACATCGCCGATGAAATTTCCATTTCATTGAATGGGAATCTGGATGTGGGAACTCTCGCACTCGCTTCAGGTTGGCTCATTACTGGATCAGTGGTCGACAGTCAGGGGAATCCCGTTCCCACAATCGATATCGACATTCGTTCAGACCAAGCCGGTTGGTTAGACCTCATCGGCGACAACACCAATTCTCTCGGAGAATTCTCTGTCGCCATTCCTGCAATCATCGACGAATATCGAATTACATTTTCAGACACCTCATTGACACCATCTGTATTCCCTATCGAGCAAGACCTCGGTCTCCTCTTTGGAAGTACTAACCTTGGCTTGGTGGAAATGCCCAGGGCACATACCGTTTCAGGTCTAGTTGTTGATGAAGATGGGATCCCGCTTCCTGGAATCGACATGAATGTCTATGACGCCACAGGAACTGCCATCGATTTGTTCAATGACGACACGAACGCTCAGGGACTTTTCAGCGTCCTTGTTCCAGAAGGAACCTGGACCATTCGACACAGGGTCGTCACACCCATTGCAGGGATTGAACGAATTGATCACGAAATAGCCGATCTCCCAGTTCTGGCAGGCATCGACCTCGGAACGGTGGTCCTTCCGCTAGGCTACCATATTCAAGGAATCGTCACTGGGTCTGCAGGTGAGCTCATACAGGGAGCAGACTTTGACGCTTTATACGCCCTCACAGGGGAGTCCATCTACATCGCCTCTGATACTTCAAATTCGAATGGAAGCTTCGATATCCTTCTCCCCGAAGGAGACATTGTGATCGAAGTGGATCCCCCACTGACTGGCCCCGTTCGTGTTCCAAAAAAAATGACGCTGAGCCTGGCACCGATAAGTCCCATTAATCTTGGGCAGATCATTCTTGAGGACGGAGTCACGGTGAGTGGTTCCTTCTCAGATAACCTAGGCAACCCAGTCCCTTCGGTGGATGTAGAGTTTTTCCTTTTCAACACCGGTCAGGCTTATGAAACTTTGCATGAGAATGGAAATCAGGCCGGCAATTTTAGCGCGGCAGTCATCTCCAATGACTACAACTTGACCTTCACTCCAAACCCTGCCAGCGGACTCGGTGCCTACTACATTGAAAATTTGGAATGTTATACCCCAACTAATCTGGGAAATATCGTTCTCAGTCCCTCCGCAACCATCAGTGGAGCTGTCACCAGTTCTGGAACTCCATTAGCGGGAATACAGATTCTTGCAGCAGACTCTATCACGGGAGTCATTCCGCCGTGGGGATCAACGATCACAGACCTCGAAGGGAACTACGCCCTCTCTTTGACAGAGGGCACCTGGACCTTCACTGCAGTGGCTCCCCAAACATTGGGAATCAGCGATCTGGTCGAAGGGGATTTCCCTGTAACTCAGGGTAGCGTTTTAGATTTCAACTTTCCGAACTTTGCCGCTGAAATCACCAATCTGAATTGTATCTACAACACCCCTGAAGCAGTGCTCACATGGGTCAACGGAGGAACTTATGATTGGATCAGTGTTGATCGAAATGGTCTCCCATTAACGACTCTGGCTGGTGATCAGACGACCTTTTCCGACAACTTGCCGGGATCTGGAAGCATTGAGTACACGTTAAAAGGCCATCTTCTGGGAATCGATTCCATACCGGTATCCTGCTCGGTGGATATCTCAGTGCCCTTCATTCGTTGCGACTCAGACCTCAATTCGAATATTACGATTTCAGATGCGATCAACATCCTCAGCTATCTTTTCTCAACATTTTCGACGAGCTGTACTGACGCCATGGATTGTAATGATTCGGGTTCGATCAATATTGCAGACCCGGTCGTACTGCTCAACTTCCTCTTTAGCTCAGGCCCTAATCCGCCTGCCCCTTATCCGAATCCGGGTCAGGATCCAACGGCAGATGCGCTCACTTGCGACTGATCTCAAGTGATCAGGGGCAACCAGCCTGACTGCTACAACTCAAAGAGTCTGCAGTAGAATCAGATCCACAATTGGGGAACGGTGCAACTGGCGAATTTAACCCCTCAAACACAAACGCAAGACTGCCAACCACATCGGCAAGGTTAATCAATCCGTCGTCATTGAAATCCAGAGCCGATTCACATCCGACAATTCCTGATCCAAAAAGATAATTCAACTTCTGTATCGGATCTGAAACATCGAGCCCACCATCACCATTTGAATCACCCCTGAGGAATACCGGCAGCAAGACTGTCACAGAGACCTCTACCGGATTGCTTGCTCCCCCTGGCCCCGTCGCAATCAAGGTCGCAGTGAAGTCTCCCGCAGTCGAATATAGATGTATCGGGTTTTGCTCATTGGACCCTTGTCCATCTCCAAATGTCCATTGCCATGTCACCCCAGAAACATCAGAAGTCGCAGTGAACTGAATCGGAGAGCCCAGCTCAACAGTAGTCACATCTGCAGAAGCAGTCGCTACTGGAGCAGCAGGGACTTGAACATCTATCAGGCAAGAAGCAGGGTCACTGAAGATGCCTGAGACTTCGACGATGACTTCATAGGTCTGAATACCACTTGGCGCAGAGTTATCGGTGTACCCCGTCGAGCCTCCGGGAAGAGACGCAATTTGTGTACCATTCCGGTTGACCCTTAACGAAGAAGATCCGCCGACGACCGACCAAGAGAGTTGCCCAACAAATGGAGCAGGGCTTGCACAAGAGAGTCCTGAGACTGCTGCCGGTGGGATTGCGAGACTGCAGTCACTGGCAGGGGCAATCAGCGCACCCGATATTGCAGTCACCGAATATTCTCGGAGGCCACTCGGAGGCGAAGTTTCCTGGAAGAAACTTGAAGCACCGGAGAGAGTTGTCAGCAGTGATCCGTCCCGGTGCACCTCCACAGCCGTTAAACCCGATTCCACAGTCCATGTCAGGGTGACAGTTCCACCCGAATATTGACAATCGAGATTCGCAACTGAGAGCGGATTTCGCGTGACTTGGCAGTCCGTTCCCGGACTCGAAACACCAGAGGTGATTCCATGGACTGAATAAGAATAGACTCCGGGTTCAATCGCTTCGGAAAAACTGGTCGTGGCCCCCGCAAGAGTCACGATATTTACCCCGTCACGACTAATGACCACTGATCCGTATGCTTCACTGTTCGTCCAGTTCAGGACAGCAGCTCCAGCAGAAATCGAGCAGACCAGACCTGTCGGAGCCTGAGGCTCAATCGTCTGACTACAAAGAACTGAAGGAGAACTCACCGATTGCAAGATCCCTACCACAGACCACTCATGGACTCCTGATCCCGGATTATCCTGAAAGGTCGTGGCAGTTCCTGGGAGAGTCGCAACGATGACCCCATTACGACTGATTCGAAGGTTGTCGTAGAGGTGCGTGTTACTCCAGGATATATCGACCAGGGAACCATTCATGACGCAGGACAAGGAAGAAACTGCGGACGGCGGAATGAATACCCCACAAGATATCGCGGAACTATCCACCCCACCGAGGATTCCTCTGACGAAGTAGGATTGTGCTCCGGCACCAGGATTGACGTCAGAGAGAGTGGTTGAAGTCCCCGGCAGTGTCGCGATCACTACGGAATTTCGAAGGATTTCAATACTGTCGTATGAAACAGGGTTTGACCACGAAAGAATGACATCGTTCCCCTGAGGAGTACAAAGAAGATTTTGAGGAGCCTGGGGTGGAATGCCAATCGTGCATGCGATTGGAGTTGAAATCTGATTTCCGACGACAGAAGAAACCTCAATCGTATGAGATCCAACCCCAAGTCCATTCACAAATACCGAGGTGGCTGTTCCAGCAAGAATCTGAGGAGCACCGCCATCCACGACGACCTGAATCGAATCCCAATTTCCTGTGACGGTCCAAGTAAGAGAAACCGAAGTTCCACTGACGACACAGCTGAGATCTTGTGGAGGATTCAGAATTCCGCCCATGCAAGCAAGAAGTGCATCGATCAGCTGCTGTCGGGTGCTGACTCCATTCGCTAAGCCGCCATTTTCATAGGAGGCTCCTAAGGTCAAACGCCCGCCATTGTCTCTGAAGACCGCCACATCATATGCTGGTGCCTGGTTCGACTGAACAACACCCGCCCCGGGATTCGCAGCGATACGATCTACCCAACTATTTTCCCCGGTGTAGGTCAGAGTGATTCCTGAAAGGTCACACCCGGCAACCACGGCCCCGGTGACTTCCGCAAGATCATCCGTCGAATTTCCATCTGAAAGTGCAGTGATCCCAAACTCTGCATGGATCGGTCTTTGGGGATCAAAGAACCAGGTATCTCCACCCTCCATGTAGAGGGCTTCCCCCCCGACTCCGTTGGTCAGGTAGTTCACAAGAGCGGCGGATTCATCTACAGAAACCTGATGGTTATTGGGGAACATTCCCAACATCACCCAGATTCGATCGAAGACATCCAGATCAGCAAAAGAAAGCAGGTTTGTAGTCAAGATGGCACTGCGACCCGTCTGAACCAGATCAGTTCCGAAAATCGTTCCGGAATCAACGGCCCCCGTTCCAGGTGACCAGATCAAATCGCGAGCGTCCCCAATCAAAAACAGTGAGCACTGCCGGGCAATACTCGGAGTGCTGGCCACAAATCCCTGAATCTCCCAAGAATGTTGACCTGCTGGAACATTCAAATCGAGATATCCCGTCGAGTCTCCGGCCAAAGTGGACAATAAAACGCCATCCCTGCGGACTGTGACCGAGTCGTATGGTTCACCGGCTGCCCAGTTCAGTTGCACTCCTACTGAGGATTCTGTACAGGTCAAATTGACCGGGCCAGCTGGCCCCCCCATTAAGGCCAGCATGTTCGCCAGATTGATGCGACCATGCCCGAAGTTATTGTCAAAACCAGCGGGATCCTCCCCCGCAGGTCCGACCTGATCATCTGCTCCTGCTTGAAGAATTTCTTTTGCCTGAGCCGCCGTCAGAGCAGGGTCCTGCGACAGGATCACAGCCAGAGCACCTGCAACCACAGGTGTTGCCGACGAGGTGCCATTGAATCCTGCGGTGTAATCACCCGCGACCATGCCGCCGGGCCCCGCAATATCAGTGGTCGCCATCAAGACTCCCGGAGCAACGACTGTTTGCTGGACTCCAGTGTTGGAACCCCAGAAGTTTTCGCCATCACAGGAGTTAATCGATTTGATCTCGTCACAGGGGCTTGTTGCACCTACGGCGATGGTTTGCGAGTAAGCGGCTGGGTACGAGACTCCTGCACTTTCATTTCCACTGGCAAAAACGAGAAGGCAACCGAGCCCTCCTCTTCCAGTCTGCAGAGCGTAATCCATCGTATTGGATTCAGCAGTGCTGGGTGCTCCCCCTCCCCATGAGTTGGAAAGGATGTCGGCCCCATTATCCGTCGACCAGGTCAGCGCATCGATGATCCAGTCATTCTGTGTCCAGTGATTACCAAAGCCCATACGTATCGGCTGAATCTGTGCATTCCATGCAACTCCAGCGACTCCGATGCCATTATTCCCTCGTGCCGCAGCAAGACCCGCACAGCCTGTTCCATGGGAATCATTGACATCGCAGTTCCCTGGCACCCCTTCAGGAGAAGCCTGAATAGTGACGGAATCGTGACCTGCAACGATGTTGGGAGCGAGATCCTCATGATCGACATCCACTCCTTCGTCGATGATCGCGATTCTGACGTTTGCTCCACCGGTCTGGATACTCCAGGCCTGTTCTGCAGAGACATCCACACCGACGGTTCCCTGTTGCCCCGTATTGTTGAGATGCCATTGGGAGGTATAGAAGGTATCGTTAGGCGCGATCATCTCCCCAAGTCTCATGATGAAATTGGGACTTGCTGATTCGACACCCTGAAAATTTTCGATGTCTCTTATCGCCTCTTCAACTTTAAATGGGTTTGCATAACCCACCACAAAGAGAGGCTTCACGGATGGAAACTCTCGGATAATTCTATCGCCAAATGAAACCTTAAAGTTTTCGTATACTTCAATGTCGTAATCGTTGAGTGTCACCATCAGTTCAGGGCGAGGAATATGAAGTCGCCCGTTGTACTCCAGGCAGGGAGCAGCCCACCCCCCCTGAAAAAGAGGAAGATTATTCAACACCCGAAGCGACTGATCAGAGAAAAACTGTACTAACCACAACCCTTTGTAGGGAAGCTCACGCATTGATTCGATACGAATCTGAAGACCTGAACTATTTACCAGATCCTGGATGAAGGATTCGGGGTTATCGAAATTCGGTAGATAAAATACGCATTTTTCAGAATCCACCTGAAGCTTGATACGGTTTTCACCAAAATCAAAAGACACTGTTTCCGTGTCGGGTTGCTGAGCACTGATCGTCAATGACAGGCTGGGACACATGATCATGCACAGCAGCAAGACCCATGTATTGATTTTTAGAAAGGTCATCTTGTCTTCACCCAACTTCCCGGTCTGTCTCAGCATGAATAAAAAACGGTCACTGCATAGGTTTCCACAATACGGAAAACCACTGATGAGAAATAAATGAGGCGGCCCATCAGTCCAAATAACACGAGTTATCTACTCTTAAAGTACAGGATCTCAGTACCAGTAAGCAATTCTACGCCCTCTTCTATTTCTGTACACATCAGAACAGACACATTCGAGACTTGCACCTGTCTTTCCTTCCAAACCTGTCAAATAAGCATTCAATTCCCGCCTCAGTTATCCCTTTTATGGGCGGAATCTGTTAACACATAAAAGCCACTCAAAGAATGTCCAGTGCCGAGGCCAAGAGTCCTTCACCTGTCTCGTTCTCAGAGTGCTCAGAACGACTCGGTTCCGTGAAAGGGGATTCACCATGCCAACCTCAAGTTTTCACCAAAAAGGTCTGATTTGGCCCGCTTTAGGATTCATGAAGAGGATCATTTCCCATCGTTCCTCGATGCTCACCACTGGTGCTGTTTTCATGATCGCATTACTTCTTGAGGGTTGTGGCGGCGGTGGCGGAACTGCGGGTGGCCCAGCCCCAGTCATAGATTTCTCGAAGAAGCGAGCGGGATTGGGTGCAACAGACCCAGCTGGTCAGCCCATCGACCCTTTGGATATTGTGCCAATCCATGTCGACCGAGCGACTGCTGAACCCTCAACTGCAAACAGCAACGATTTTGATTTCCAAGAGGTGGACAGTCCCTGCATGGTCGATGACCCGGGAAGACCTCTCGCACCATTGCCGGCAACCACCAATGACAGATACATGCTTTTCTATGAAGCGACCGACGGGTTTTTAGAAAACTCCATCGGGCTCATCACATCCAATGACTATGACTTTGACGAAATCATCCTTCAGCGTTTACAGGTGTTACAAGCTGCGGGGCTACCCTCAGTGGAGTTCTCCGGCACTCTCGAAGACGCCATTAGTGTCACCGACCCAACAGTTGTTGTAGATAAGAGCGTTCCTTTCGGATCCCCTACTCGATATCGAATGTGGGTTGAAGGCGTCTATGGTTTGAACCTCAGCGCATTCCTGACTTGCACTTCAGGGGATGGTGAGTCTTGGACTGTTCCTGAACTTTGTACTGGTTTTGAACTGGGGCCTCAGTTCGGAACGGTCTCCCAAGTCGTTGACCCTGATGTCGTTTTAGTTCAAGAAATAGGGGAAACGTATCGCATGGTCTTCGAAGTCATTCGAACGGATCAGAGTGCAGTCCTTGGCATGGCCACCTCATTGGATGGGGTCAATTGGACAGTTACCGATGGAACCTTTATCGAAACAAATGCTGGCCCAGTGTTTAGTGGTGGCCCCGGAGCATTCGATGATGGTGCAGTCCGATCACCTGGACTGGGGATTGAGCGCGACCCAATCACCGATGCCATTCTGGAGTGGCACCTTTTTTATGAAGGTCAACCGAGTGATTTCCTCTCCAACAATGATTCCTTGATTGGTTACTCCAACAGCGTCAATGGATTTTCATGGAGTGGATATGCCGTTCCTGTGATCACACCGACCAGCGACATTCTGCAACCCAGTGCGTTTGACACCGACGATGTCAAACATCCGTACATCTTCGTGAGGACTCCTGATCCAATCACAGACCCCCTCCCAGACCTCAATAAGCTGATCCTGTACTACAGTGGAGATCCCGAGTTTTCAGCAGGAGGCACAGATGTGAATAGAATTGGCGTAGCCACCGCAGAATAGACATGCAGGACGGGTTCCCCAAATTGTTGTAAACTTAAGCGACATTGAGATTTGCCCTTTTTTTTGGGAGTTCGTTGTGCATTTCCAGGGTCCATCCCGTCCAGGAAAATTCAAGGCCGGCAATGTCCGGAGAAATTCCACAGAGCCAGCCTCTAAATGCTCTCGTGGGTTGCTCTCAATCGGCATCCTTTTCTTCATGATCTGTTGCGGTTGTGACCCAGTTGCCCCTGCATCATCTCCTGCATCATCTCCTGCAAAATCACCGACTTTTCAAAACGAGAATGAACCCCCGGAAAACCTCTCTGTTTTCAAGGTCGCCCTTCCTGATCTACTACCTTTTCCAGAAGCGCTGCCAGCAGCCGCTGAAGATTTATCACCACCCCGATTTTTAGGTCTACGACAACTGATCGCGGGTGATGGTGAGTTAATCCTATCGTGGTCAATGGCGATCGATGACGTATCGACTGCCAAACAGATCCGCTACCAAATTTTCACCGCAGATCGTTCCGGAAAACAGGATTTTTCTGCCCCACCAATTTTCACGACTGCCCCTGGTGCTCTTTCATGTCGTTTAACCGATCTGGAAAATAGTCGAACGATTCATGTGGTTGTTCGAGCCGAAGATGCGACTGGGAAAGTAGATACCAACGAGATCGAATGGTCTGCAACTCCTAATCCTGTTCTCTTCGTCGATGGATCAGTCGCTCGTTCCGGATCAGGTCAGCACCCCATCTCAGCGCTCAAAACTATCGATGAAGCTATTGGTGCAGCGATCGGGATGCCAGGGGTCAATGTATACATTGCAGAGGGAACCTATGATGAACAATTCCTTCTCTTCGATGGAATGAGTCTTTTTGGGGGTTTTCGTAAAGGATTCGAAGTCATACCTAGCCTTGGACGACACCCGACTATCCTGACTGCGAAAGCGACCAGAGACTCCCTGATCCTGCCTCCCGGAAAAAACCTCGTAGTGATCGACGGGCTCACACTTTCAGGTGCAATGAAAGGCCGTAGGGCCATCGTTGCCGACGACTGCATCATCCGAATTTCACACTGCTCCATCACTGGATTCTCTGACAAAGGGATACAGATCAAAACAGACAACGACGACGGAGGTGAAGCCTCTGGTGCAATCCTCTACTGTGAAATCAGTGAGAACTTAGGCGACGGTTTACGAATCGAGGGCCATGTTGATCTGAAAATTCGTGAATGCCGCTTCACGAATAACCAGCAAAGTGGAATCTCTGCCCCCTCACTCCAACCCCGTCATGGCGAAAAAACCAGGATCGACCTCCAACGAGTATTAATCGCTGATAATGGGGATGTTGGCGTCAACATCCGCATCGCTGAGCCAGATTCCGGTGACTCCTCTGACCCACCCAGAGTTCGAATAGGAATGATCGGAGTTGAAAGTCTCAGGAATTCAGACCATGGACTAGGTCTGGATCTTCGCTATACAGAAGATCAGAACATCGACATGAAAATCAAAATTGAAAATTCGAGGATTGCTGAAAATTTAAAATCAGGAATCTACCTCGATGCAGATGCTCCTGGAGATTACTCCATCAGCGATACAGTACTCGAGGGGAATAAAGGAACCGGAGCAATCTACCTGTCCGGAGATTCCTCTGGCTCAATCATCTGGCTGAGAAACATCAGCATCACTAATGGGCAAGGATACAGCGTCCTTCATACTGGACCCGGTTTGGTAAATCTGTCAGCCAGCTTCCTGAATTCAACAGGGCCGAATGATCAGCGAATCTCATCCGAAATTGCCGATCGCGTCACTCTTTCAGATGAGCTCATGACCTCACCACCATCTGATTTAGAAGATGCGAACCTGGAAATGTGGGCAGGAGTCCTCAGAACTCCGAAAGTAAACGCCTTATCACGAGACCTGAGACAAATTCCCCTTTCGCAGAGATCCAGGCCTGCTTCCGTCATCAGAATCCAGCCCCATCCTGGTGAAATCACTGCACGCACGTCGGTCAAATGGCAAATCATCATGAATACAGATGAAGTCACACCCCGAATTCGAGTTTTATTGGACGGTGTAAAACAAAAGATTCTGCAAGATACCCAAGGGGAAACGATAGTAGTTGATTGCCCGAATCTCACCTCAACCAACGGAAATTTGGTCTTGGAAGTCACCATCCCACGACATGAAACGCATTCGCAAAGGTCGCAAAAATTCACTTATGATCTGACGAAAGATCGGTGAAATCATGCTGATCCGGACCCGCCTACGTCTCCTGTTTTCAGTTCTCCTGCTGCTCTTTTTTGCAGGAGGTGGACTGATGCTGGGTGTACTACAGGATTTGGATCAGGCTGTCACTGAAGGAGCAAAGGGAAGATCGCGACTCATCGCCTCAGGAAAAATTAGGGATTTATTACTTTCTGCAAGTTCTGAGGTTGAGGGAATCTCTCGTTGGCAATCAGACGATCGAAGCCGCTTTTTCAATCACTTGGAAGCCTGTGATGAAATCATTCGTGAAATGCTCTCTGAACTGGAACCTGAAGCCAGCTCCATCAGAAACTCCGTCGAAGCCCTATCCCGCCCAGTCACCGACTTTGGGAGAGCGGTAACAAGAACGTTGAGATATCTCGATGAAGAAGGACCAGACTCGCCAAATCTGAAGCTCCCCCGAAATTGGCTCAAAAACAAGCTGATCCCTGACATGACTCGGGTTCTTCAAGACCTCGAAAAAGAACTCCAAATACGTATGTCTGAACTGGAAGATACCGCCGAACGAAATTACATACGGATTAAATCCACCTTTCAAGCAATGGGTATTTCTCTGGTGCTCTTTGGGTTCGGGTTTTATTTCTTGGTCCGAAGATGGATCGTGATTCCCATCGAGCTACTTTCACGTGCGACTCAAGAAATCTCGAAGGGGCGCTACGGGGAGTCGATTCCGATCACCTCAGAAAATGAGATCGGTCAACTCGCTCGAGATGTAGAATCGATGTCAGAGGAAATATCAAAAGCACAAGGCCAGTTGGTTGATCGTGAGCGTTTAGCCGCCGTTGGTGAAATG
Source organism: Planctomycetota bacterium (assembly GCA_002691835.1). The sequence continues at coordinate 2,455 of NZJA01000043.1, read as the reverse complement.
ACGGCAACAATTGCCCACAATATCCGCAACCCGTTGGGCAGCATTCGAGCTCTGGCGCAGGGACGCATGCGATCTGATCGTGGCGAAGACCCAGACCAATCGATGCTCCAGATCCTGCAAACCGTCGATCGTGCGGATCGTTGGCTGAAAGACCTGCTGAAGGGTCTCAAGCCGATTCGCCTGACTTACAGTGAAGCACAGTTAGACGTCAGGATTCCCGCGATCTGTGACGCTGTCTTGGGATATGCGGATAAAAGACAGGTTACGGTTGAGTGCCAAATTTCTGGCGAGATTCCAGCAGCCAGAATCGATGAGCGAAAAATCGAGCAGTCTATTTTGGTTCTTCTCAACAATGCGATTGAGTCCTGTAATCCAGGCGGTGTGGTATCATTGAATGCTCACAGTGACGGTAGCGAAATTTTCATAACAGTGACAGACAACGGCCATGGTATGTCAGAGAACACTTTGGCAAACCTATTCAAACCGTATTTCACGACGAAAAAATCCGGTCTCGGACTGGGTCTTTCGCTGACACAAAGAATTGTCGTCGGACATGGCGGCAAAATCGAAGTCGATTCCGAAGAGGGGAAAGGCAGTCAGTTTCAACTGACAATCCCCACAGATTCAGGTGACCCCCCAAATGGGGAGGAAGGAACAGAACATGGCTCAAATTCTGATTCTGGATGATGAAATCCCCCTGCTTCAATCTCTCACTCTTGAGTTAGGTCGCGGAGGCCACCGGTGCCTCCCAGCCGAAACCGGCGCCGAAGCGCTCAAGATCATCAAAACTGAGTCCATTGACATGGCTATTCTCGATGTCCAACTCCCTGACATCGATGGTCTTGAAGTTCTAAGGAGCCTTCGCCAAGAGCTACCCGAGGTTCCGGTTCTCATGGTGACCGCTTTTGCTTCTGTCGATAGCGCAGTCGAGGCCATGAAAGAAGGCGCACTCGATTATCTTGAGAAGCCTCTCGACCTTGAAGAGCTCAACCTCGTTGTTGAAAGGGAACTTGAAAATGCAGAAATGAGAAGACTCGTGGGTGCCCATGAACGAGTGTCTGCATTAAGTGAACGTAAAGCGATTGTTGGTGATTGCCCAGCCATTCAACAAGTCCTGGAAGTCGTTGAGCAACTCTCTCAGATTCCGATCGATAAAGCTGCTGAACTTCCAACAGTACTGATCGGCGGTGAAACTGGAGTGGGTAAAGATCTGCTCGCGAGACACATCCATGAAAAGGGCAGTCTTTCCAGATTCCCATTTCTCCAGGTGAACTGCAGTGGCCTGCCAAAAGATCTGATTGAGAGTGAACTTTTCGGTCATGAAAAGGGATCGTTCACCGGCGCCTCTCAACAAAAACAAGGCCTTTTCGAGGTTGCTGCTGGCGGAACCATCTTCCTCGATGAGATCGGCGATATGCCCCTTGAGATGCAGACCAAGCTTCTGAATGTACTCGAAACAAAAAAGGTCAGACGTGTCGGAGGAACCCGAGAATACTCGGCAGATGTCCGCATTATCGCAGCAACCAATCAAAACCTGGAGCAAGCCTCCAGAGATGGTTCCTTCCGATCAGACCTTTACTATCGACTGAAAGTGGTCTCCATCACACTTCCTGCACTCAGAGACCGAGGGAGTGACCTTGATCTACTGATCGATCACTTCGTCGACATTCACAGCAGAAAGTACCGCAAAGAGGGATTGTTGATTCCTGACTCTGTACGCAATGAACTGCGGCAGTACAACTGGCCTGGCAACATCCGAGAACTCGCCCACACTATTGAAAGAATGGTCCTGATATCAACAGCGGAGACTCTCGCCTCTCCCTCTCTCGACCTTCAAGGCGAAAATGGATCCAGCAACCGAGGCCCCCTCGCTTTGGAAAATATCCACTTTGACTTCAATGAGGAATCCTGCACTCTTGCTGAAGTAGAAACCCGCCTGTTAGAGCAGGCTCTGGACTTCACAGGAGGAAATGTATCTGAAGTAGCACGCCTTCTTGGTCTCACTCGAGGAGCACTGCGCCACCGCCTTGACAAAAGGGGTATCTAGGAAAAATCAGGCCTGTTGTTAGTGAGCGCTCAGCATTCGAATCAAGCTGAATAAAGGCCTCTAAAAAGCGAGCTTGGGGATCGGTTTTAATCGTCTCCGCTGGTTTTTACAGTGATCAGCAGTACCAGCCGACCAACCTAACGAAAATACTTTGCCGACGAGTCTCCAGGACTTACTGAAGCTGGATTCGGCGGTTTCAGGCAGCAGAAAATAGCAAATCCATGAGCACGAAAAGATCCAGCCAAGGTTTGTAAATATTGCTTTTCGAAGCGTCAGCTCCTGATGTGCCCCACAAGAATCAAGGCTGGTTGGGACCTCGCACTGGACCCCCTCTGACTCTGTGCCAGTGCCATAAGATTCCCGGAGGATGACCGCGATAGCATTCTATTGATCCGATGTCCTTTTGAT
>NZJA01000042.1 GCA_002691835.1 Planctomycetota bacterium | reverse complement strand
GCTCAGGTTTGATGTTTCGCAACCGTAGGTCCCATACACACCACATAAGATTCAGGAGTGTGAACACCATGTTCAACAACAATGAGAAATCAACGAAGAGAGCTCTGGCTGCCAGCCTGTATCTCTTCTTGGGAATGATCCTCGGGACTTCATATGTCCAGGGTCAGATTGCCAATGTTCCAGAGCCTTCCGCTCAAGCGGTGGTGGTTCTGGGAGAGATTGAGCACGTCTTTGTCGACGACATGGACGACATGTGGTCTGCAGGGTGGATTGTTGCCGACGGTACGGCAGTAAGAATCCCCAGTGGACTGCTGATCGATCTGCCAATGAACCGCCTGACACTAAGAGACATCATGGCCGGGGCTTCCCCGGAGTGCTTGGCTCTTGGCGAATCTGGACTTGCGAGCTCCGACGAGTGTCTTCGCAATAAAGGTCTTCAGGGTGGTGGAGCACAGATTTTGGCGAACGTACAGGCGGATGGCCAAGTCATCGCCGGAGACGTTTTCCTGAACAAATCGATGACTGGTAACGTTGCTGGAGGAATCGTTCCGCCTACAGTTGGTGGATACATTTCCTTTATCGATTACGAACAGGGTTACTTCGTTGTCAATGGCACGATGGGCATGCGCCCCGTTGCTGATGGCGGCACCGATAAAAAAGGTGTCATCTGCAGAATCAATGATCCAGATATGGTTCAGACGATTCAGAATGGCCTTGGTTGTATTCCAGGAATGCCGAACTGCAGTGCGGATCCACGTTTTACTATCGATCCAGGTAGTTACAGTTTTGCTTTCACCACCGGAGTTCCCAGTTGTATTCCGAGTACGAACACGACTCTGGGTGACCGGGATGATGACGAGGGCGCAGACGTCACGACGGGTATTGGTGACGAGTTCTGCCCGATGTGGAACCGTGCATTCACAGGTTCTTTAAACCGTACAGTGCCTGACTCTCGTCGTTTTGTTCCAATGGTGCTGGGCGACCCGATCAGTCTTGAAGGTAACTTCGAGGTTGTCGATGGTGTCCGTTTCTTCTCAGCCTATGCTGCTTCGGTTCAGCTCGGTTTGAAAACAAAGCGTCAAAGTAATCAGCCGGACTACATGACTTGGGACGAAGTCGAATGCGACGTTCCTCCCTTCGACAATGCTCGTATCAAGTCTCTGGCCATCTCCTTTACCTCGATTGACGACATCCACATTGATGCATTCCGTCTTCATATCGATCCTGAGACTGGTGAAGGAATCGAGTACATCTGGGGAACTTCCCTTGGAAATCTGGGTTCTCGTTTCAACGGAATCGCGCCGAACGCAGGGCATATCACCAAGTTTGGTTACGACGTGGACTTCCTTCTTGGCGCTCCTTCAGCCCATGGACCTTGCCTGAATTTGATTAACGGTGGACACAATGTTTGCCCACAAGGTGGAACCATGGAAGAGGAAGTGGCTCTCATGGCTCCTGCTGCCCGTGAAGTCATTGGCAAGACCCACCACAGTTACACACTTAATCCGGGTGTGTTTCCGTTAGATATCCTGGGTAACCCCGCTCAGCATGGCGAGTACGTCGCTGGTGCAGGTCTCGGACACCCGGAATTCGTCGAGATCAACCTGGACAAAACCAAGTACCCGTTCATTTTCGAGGGGATTCCCTGGAATCTGGACCGTCGTCTTGGCCCTGGTGGCTGTGATGAAGCTATCGGTTGTGAAAATACTGACCAGCTCCCTCTCGGAAGCCTTGCTCTCAATCCGTTCCCTTCTGCAGGAGATCCTGATTGGGTGAATCACTCGATCGGAAATGGAATCCCACCATTCGCAGCAGAGAGACTGACCGCTTACCACCCCTTCGGTGCTGGCGATTTTGTTCCTCCATATTCCGTTGCACCTGGTCCCGCAGCTGATCTGCCTTTGGGAGTCGCTGACGGATTGACCGGTGAGCACTGTGACATCACTAATAATATGCCGGCCGCAGCAAATGACTCCTTTGCCGCCACCGAAGACACCCCGGCCTTGATTTCAAACAACTTATTGTTGTCCAACGACAATGATCCTGATTTGGATGTCCTGTCGGTGTTCCACTACGAGGGAACCAGCCTCGAGGGTGGTTCTGTGACCGAGTCCGGTGATGGAGTGGTTTACCAGAGCGCACAGGATTACAACGGTCCGGATGAGTTCCACTACAGCATCAGTGATGGTCACGGTGGAATCTCTCGCGGAAAAGTTTCATTGGTTGTTTCGGCACAAAATGATGCTCCGGTCGCCAATGATGATTTCCTGACCACTGACGCAACTCTGCCGGAGACTTTCAGTTCGAATTTGTTGCTTGAAAATGACTCCGATGTCGATGGGGATACGCTGACACTTCAGGCGATTAATCCAACGATTGACGGAACTTCTGTGGGTCAAATGGAAGATAATGCAGATGGAACCTGGACCTTCACTCCTGCCGGATTTGGTACCAGCAGTTGGGAATATATCATCGTTGATCCAACGGGTCTTCAGGCCACCGGGATCGTCACCTTCTATGCAGGTAACAGCACTCCAGAGACTCTTCCCGATTCGGTTGTGACAGATGAGGACATTGAACTTTCGATCAATGTTCTTGCCAATGACAGCGACCCTGATGGCGATCCTCTGACAGTGTCGAGCTTCACTGCGGCCAATTTTGGTTCTGTAAGCTTGCTTCCAAGTGGTGAACTGCTTTACACCCCGGACTTGGATCAGAATGGCATGGATACCTTCTGGTACACCGCTACTGACGGAAAAGGTACTTTCAAAGAAGAACAAGTCATCGTGTCAGTTATTGCTGTGAATGATCCGCCTCGTTTGGGGGCTGATATCGCAGTGACTCTTGAAGATCAGGCCGTTGAGGTCAACGTTCTCGCGAACGACTACGATCCAGAGGGTGACGACATGACGGTTTCCTTGCCGATCGTGAATGCTTTCAATGGAGCAGTGAGCCTGCTTCCTGGCGGTGTTCTTCGATTTGTTCCCTTCCCGGACATGTCTGTCGGAGTGGCTGATAACTTCATGTACATCGTGACCGATTCCCATGGAGCAGTCTCGACCGCAATGGTTTCCATTGAGGTGACACCAGTGAATGATGCTCCGTTTGCAAACCCGGATACTGCAGTGACTCTGGAAGACATTCCAACAGTCATCAATGTCTTGGCGAACGACGGTGACGTCGACAACGATTTGTTGAAAGTGACTTCTGTGGATGTTCCGGAGGGATTCCCTGCGGTCATCAATTGGGCGACAAATGGTTCTATTACCATTCAGCCAGATGCGAACTACCACAGTATCGTGCCACAGGTCTTCACCTACACTCTGTCTGACGGCTTCCTGTCAGACATTGGTCAGGTCAATCTTCAGGTGATCTCACTAAACGATGCACCTGTTGCTGTGAATGATCTGGGTTATCAGGTTAACGAGGACAGTACTGTTTCGATTCCAGTTCTCGATAATGACTCTGATATCGATAACGACACCATTCAGTTGGCTGCGGTAACCAATGGCCTTCTGGGTCTTGCCACAATCGATTTGGGTGGTTCGATTTCTTACACACCATTCCCGAACTCGAACGGTGTGGATTCCTTCAGTTACACGATTACTGACAACAATGGTGGTCAGTCCACCGCAACAGTCGAAGTTGAGATACTTCCTGTGAATGACGCACCGCTGGCAGGGGCATTGCCAGTCTTCCCACTTCCGGAGGACAGCCTGAAAACGATCTCTGCTCTGACGATTCTCCAGGCCGCATCCGATGCGGATATGGATGAGCTGATTCTCACAAATGTGGGGCAGCCAAGTCATGGTGAGGTCACGGTCAACGTGAATTCTCAGGGATACATTTCCAGTCTGGTCTACATTCCAAATCCAAACTTCTTCGGGATTGATGAGTTCACTTACGAGGTGACAGATCTTGAGTTGACTGGTGCCGGGATCGTTCGCCTGAATGTGCTTCCTGTGAATGATTCGCCGCAAGCGAATAATGATTCTGGAATCGTTGTCGAAGCTGGCTCGAGTATTGATATTGCTCCGCTGCTCAACGACGAGGATGTTGACGGAGATAATCTGTTGCTTCTCGGAATCATCAGTGGACCTTTCCATGGTTCTATGGGGATCCACGCCGACGGCACTCTGACTTACAATGCCGACGACAACTACGAAGGCGAAGATTCCATGATTTATCGGATATCCGATAACCATGGGGGTATGGCTACCGCCAGTATTTTGATCGACATTACTGCACAGACTTCTGCTGCTGCTTCAATGATTCGATCGGATGCCAACGCTGACGGTCAGCTGGATGTTTCTGATCCGGTGGAGACAGTTCTTCACCTGTTCCAGGGACGTGGAGTCGCCTGCCTTGCCGCGCTCGATTCGAATGACGACAACGCGATCGATATCGCTGACGTGGTCTTTACCCTGAATACCTTGTTCACAAATGGTCAAGTTCCAAGTGCGCCTTACCCATTCTGTGGTGAGGACCCGACTGGAAACATGCTTCCATGTGACGGATTTGGTCTCTGTGACTGATCAGATCAGGAACTGATCTAGAGACTTGGGTCGAATACTTTGAACCGTGGCCCGCGAATGTTCTTCGCGGGCCACGGTTTTTTTACGAATAAACGCTTCAGCCGATACTTATATGAAAGAGTCGGCATTTCCGTACTTCTTCGGACTCTCCCGACCAGTTTCCGGGATAACGATGCAGGAGTCATCAGTCGGGATATTGATTTATCGGTCATATATCCTCCTCGTCGGCTCGTTTTAGGATTTTTCCCCGGTTTTTTTAAAAATGTTATACTGTTGCAGGTCATGAATTCTGTTGCGGAAGGATTCTGCAACTTTTAGATCTTCGACGTCTTGACGTTTACTGTGTGGAAGAGGAATAAATCATGGATCGCAGTGTTTTGAGTTCCTCCCGGAATCCCTTCAAGGGGTCCCGCCTGCTGGTTCTTCTCGCTTTGGGATTCTTCCCATGGCTGTCCTCGGAAAGCTCCCTGAGCCGTGCCAATGGGCAGGTTCCAGGTTCACCGAGGATTGAGTGTGATCAGCCTTTGGTGGAGTGGGGGGAGTTAATCAAGGAAACTCCGTTTACGCATGAGTTTGAAATCCGTAACACCGGTGATGAGGTTCTCATCATTAAAAAGGTCAACGGTACCTGAGGTTGCACGGTCGCCGATCACGACGACCAGATCCCCCCCGGCGGGGTGGGAAAAGTAACCGTAAACCTCGACACCAAAAAAGTTCGCGGCAAGGGTGTTTCAAAGGTCATGAAGATCTTCTCGAATGACCCTGTAAACCCTGAGTATTCCTTAACCCTCAAAGGGACGATTCTTGAGATTCTTGAGACTCGACCTCTGCAGATCAAGTTACAGGGGCTCGCAGGTAAACCACTTGAAGGCAAGTTTGAGTTCAACGCCGGTTCTCCTTTGAACGTTGAGATTGTGGATGTCCGAACTGCTGGAAAAGGCTGGATCACTGCTGCTGAGCCAGTAGTGATAGAGGAGGGGCGCTCTTTTGAACTGAGTTTGTCTGCCTCACCCAACTCGAAGCCTGCAGTGCTGAGGGAAAAGCTGATCCTTGATGTGAAGACGAGTGACGGAGAAGACCGAATCCTCGAGTTTAATGTTCAACTGGATCACCGTGACCGCATAGTGCTTCAACCCAAGAACAACATTAAGTTCATGGATAAAGAGACTCGGAAGCTTTTAACAGAGGGCTCTAAGCCGATCGAGAAGAGCATTCTCGTGACGGGTGGTGATCCGGGAGTCAGCTTTGAAGTTACGGGTGTGTCGCTAGACGATCGAATTCAGGGTGCATTTTCAACCAGAGTTCAGGAAGTCGTCGCAGGCAAAAGCTACAGGGTCTGGATTACTCTTTCTGAGTATCAATCAACACCGACGGTACTTGGGAAAATGACCATTACGACCAGCGATGAGATCAAAAAAGAGATTTCGATGTGGGTCATGGGCCAGTTCCCCCAAAAGAGACAGACTGCGCCCTAAGTAGCTGGGCTCTCTTTTAAGAGTCAACTTAACAGGACCCAAGTTAGTGCCCCTGATCCTTTTCCAGGATCAGGGGCACTTTTTCATCGGATATTGAAAATGACTCATAACAGAGAGGGGGCTTTTTGAAGAAGAGTCAGAAATGTCATCAACATTCCTCAGTGTAATTGCCGGGTATTCAGGAGATAATAGAAGCTTATTACATTGATACTGTCACGGAGAAAGCCTCATTGGATTTCAAGCGTTTTATTTTTTGTATCGAATAGTCTCCTGATTCCGAACGATTATTTCTGGAGTTGCACTTTGAAACCTTCGATTTTTCGAACCCAGATACAGGCGATTCTTTGGTCTGTTTTTTTCATGGGATTCGGTCATCAGGTCAATGCCCAGTTTCAACTGAGCAGTCCAATCCCGACCCCTGTCGGGATCACGATCTCTGAGGCTTGTATCGCTGATGTCACGGGGGATTCTCTTTCTGATCTTCTGTCCATCGATGGCGGAGGCACTTTGGCCATCGCTCGTGGTATTGGAGATGGCGTTCATGGCGAAGTCTCGATTCACGAGGTTGGATCAGGAATCGATGGACTTGTTCGAGGACTTGCTGCAGGTGACCTTGAAGGTGATGGGGACCTCGATCTCGTTTTTACATGGTCCCATCCGATGGCTGCTGGGGGGTTCGTATCGGTCTTGGTTTTTGAGAATGGGATTCCAGGTGATCGAATAGATTTCGTCCTCGATTTTCAATTAAATCGGGTTCCGTTTGATCTTTCGCTGGGTGATCTCAATGGTGATGGACGACTGGATGTGGTCCTTTGCACGACCCTGCTGGGAGAGGCTTTTCAGCCAGCAGCTGTGACAGTCCTTCTGGGAGAACCCACTTCAGTGAGCCCTGATTTTCAACTTCCGCAACATTACCCAAGGTCTTCTCTGGCGATGGAAATAGAGCTTTCAGACTTGGACCTGGATGGTGACATGGATGTGGTCATGGCCTGTCGTGAGGGTAACTCCCTCAGTGTTTTCGAGAATGACAGCACAGGCCAATTGACACTTGCTTCCGAGCATCTGTTCCCACTTCTCCCTCACCCTTATTCGGTTGCAATAGGGGATCTCGATGAAAATGGTATTCCTGATCTGATTTTAGGTACGTGGATGACCCGGTCTCTGATTCCATTTCTTGGAACAGGGAATTTACAGTTTTCACGCGAGCAGGAAATCGAAGTGGGACAACTGGGGTGGGGGATTATGCACCGCATTGTTCTGCACGATATGGATGAGGATGGGCATCTGGATGTTGTCGTTCCATTTTCAAGCGGGCTCATCGCTACCCGATACGGTGATGGAGAAGGAGATTTTCAAAACGAGAGCTTCTTTGTGACTTATCAGAGTGCAAAGGGAGCCTGGTTTAGAGACTTGGATGGTAACGGGAGCCAGGAGTTGATTCTTGAGCATACCGATCTGCAGCTGTTTACGACCTTTTTTGGAGATCAGGTTCTGCGTGGCAGGCTTTTTTTCGATCAAGCCTCTGTTCCATCTGGCTTAACAGCTGATTTCCCTATCAAGGTGACAGCTAACTTAGGGATTCGTGGGGCCGATTTGGGGATCGCTGTTGATCGCTCAATCTTTGAGCCCTTATCCCTCTCTCCCTCCGATCACGTAATGAACGCAACAGGAGGGGTGGGGCCTGATCTATGGTTGGTGGATCTGGGAAACTCCAACCAAGATCCTGTGAACTTGTCGGTGGTTTTGGACGTCACTGGTCAGGCTGGTTTGGGAGCAGGTTTGGTCAGAGATCTGGCAATCTTTAAGGTTTCCGTCAATCCAGCCCCTCAGGATTTGGAAACCGAACTGAGATTTATCTCCAACGGACTGCTGGGCCCCACTGTGACAGTCACGGGATCATTGCAAGTGCCGGTGAGTCATGATGTCACCCAGGTTCAGGTGGTCGTTCCAACGGGATTTCTTCGTGGGGACGTGAATGAGAATGGATCAGTCAATATTGCAGATGCGGTTGTTTTGTTACGCAGAATGTTTGGGCTGGACCCGAGTGGGAATTGCCTGGCGGCCAGTGATACGGACGCAGATGGTGAAGTGGATATCAGTGATGCCATCCGCCTAGTGACATATCTTTTTTCCGGCGGGTTGGCTCCTGAGGATCCTTACCCAAGTTGTGGAATCGGTTTAAGCCCATTGGCAGTCCCCTGCGATAGTCACTCCTGGTGCCCATGATGATCCATGAGTCAATCGTCCCCATCTGTTTGGGATTTAATGAGCAATGAAAAACCCCTGAAACGTCAAGCGTTTCAGGGGTTTTCCGGTGATTGCGTTAGGGATGGGGCTAGGCGCGAAGCTCGCTTCCAGCCAGACGCACGACTCGACGAGCGAGTTCTTCGGGGTCAAAAGGCTTTGCAAGAATGTCGTCGGCACCAAGGAGGCGAGCTCTGTCGAGGTCGGCTTGGTCCATAGCTGAGATTACGAGGATTTTTGTTTTGCTCAACTCAGGTGCGAGTCGAACGTATTCGATCACATCAAATCCACCGAGTCCGGGAACTCGAAGATCGATGGTCATGACGCTTGGAAGGTGCTCCCTGAGAAGGGCTCCAGCAGCAAAACCGTCCTGAGCCATGTAAACATCAAAGTTGTGTTTCCTCAGGGTGATTTCAATCGCCTTGGCAACGGTCGGCTCTTTCTCGACCACGAGAACTCGACGGGCGAGGTGAAGGAAATCGCGTGGGATTGGAATATTGTTCTCACGCAGAAAGGAAATGAAGTTATTCACTTCGACACGGTTATCGCCACGGCCCGGCAACTGATATGCACGGAGCTGGCCTCTTTGGATCCAGCGAATTACAGTGCGAAAGTTCACTCCGCAGTAATTGGCGATTTCACCAGTCGTCAGGGTTCTCTTATCGTTCATCCCACACTCCTCGCAAAAAAAACTCTTCCACGAAAAGACCTCTGACTCGCAACAGAAGTCTTAGAGGGCCGGTAATCCCGAGCCCCCTCAGGGGAACCCGGTTGCAGGTTGGCGCCTCTTTGTAAATCAACTATGCTTACATTGTACGTTTGTTAGTCATTTTGTCAACTTATCGGAATGGTCGAGCTGGCATTGAAGGTCGATTAACCAATAACTGCCGGAATTTTACTTAATGTTTAGATTAAGGGCAGTTGAGTCCATTCTGGCACGTCAGGGAATCATCGGGGCCAGGGTCTTGTCCACATGACAAACCAGGTGCAGGAGGGGCTTGCCCTGATCCAAACAGGAATAACAGAAGGAAGATCGGATCAGAGATATCCAGAACCGAATCGTCATTGGTATCCATGGAGTCTGAGCAGGCTGCCGGACTTCCCTGATAGAGATGCTCAAGGATTGAGGAAGCATCTGCCAAATTGACGAGACTGTCCATATTTGCATCCCCGCGAAGAAAGCGCGGTTCTGGAATGGGGCAGAGCAGTTGGCACTCAGAAGCTGCGAGGATCTGCCCACAGGGGATCTGCGGGATCAGTTGGAAAGTGGTGAGTGTTCCGGGATTGAGGGGCAGGGAGACACTGTTAACAGAGCCTGGGAGTGCCAAATTTTGTCCCCCGTATACTAATTGGATTCCCAAATAGATGCTTCCGTTGGTCCATGACAGATCGGCAATGCAGTTCGAGGGATTGTAACTGCATTGAAGATTAAGGATGGCGATTGGAGGAGTCGGTGTCGGGACTACCACTTCACAGTAACTGGGACCTTGAGCAGGGGTCATTCCGGCTCTGATGGGCTCGGCGCAGATGACGTAATCGCCTGAAGACCCCGGATCCAGAGTGTAGTTGGTGACATCTCCTGCCAAGGAGGCGATGGGGGTTAGCTGAGTCTGATTCGGTCCTATAGAAATCAGGATCGAATCGGGAGTTTGGGTGCTCGGAGACCAGTCGAGAGTCACTGCTGTCCCACAGGGGTCAGCAAGCGAGCAGGACAGATTTTTGAGAGGGGCGGGGCGCTGATCGAAAAAGTAGGCTCCGAGGTCAGGGTTGGTGCCATCCGGGTCCAGGAACTGGAGCGGGTCACCAGCATCGATGCAGGGAGAGCCAGAGGTCAGGGAATAGTTTTCAGTCGTCGGATCCTCGAAAAGAGGGTCTCCCACCAACACTGAAGTTCCGGGGTATCCGGAGGAGACTGTCGAATAGTCGACCTGAGCGATCGTCGGAATATCGATCTCCATGCCTGAAGGGTTCCAAAGAATGGAGTGGCTTAAAGTCAGGGTAGAACTGGCTCCTCCAGAACTGAAAGGAGGGAAATGTATCCCGGAAGTCCCATTGGTGGAGGAATTTCCTGAGAAGGTGCTCCTTCGGATCTCGACATTGGCCAGGTTGATCGTCGTTGAGATTGCTGTCCCATCGGCGTCCGCAGTATTCCCGGTGAACAAACTGCTGAGAATCTCAAGGTTCCCACCGTCGATTCCGATACCACCGCCACGGCTAGCTGAGTTTGTTGAAAAGCGACAATCGGTCACAGTGCACGTCGTCTGGTAAAGAGTGATTCCACCGCCCAGAAGAGAGGCCAAATTCGAACGAACCTGATTGTCAGTAAACTGAATATTGGACAGTCGAGAATAGAGAGCGCCGCCGATAATTGCAGAGTTCGACAGGAGCGAGCACTGTTGAATCAGAACTTGAGAGCAGGTGTTGATCGAGATTGCTCCTCCCGCAGTCAGCGCCTGATTGCTCTCAAAAAGGCAATTATTGATGGTGCAGATTCCGCTGTCGAGAAGGTAGATCCCTGAGCCTTCAAGCCCGGAGTTATTCGTAAAGTTTAATCCTTGAAGATTCAGGGAAATCGTTCCATAGGCGTAGAGGCCTGAACCAAATTCCGCAGCGTTCGCGACCATATGACAGTTGATAATCGTCGGTGAAGATGCAGAAATGTGGACTCCGCCTCCCCTTCGATAGACTCCCATGCTGTCACTAATTGGGATTCCAGTTCCTCCCTGAAGTGTGAAACCATTCAGTAGAGCAGCCGAAGATTCTCCTGAGGAGAACATCACGGTCGCTCCCAAATCAGCTCCTTGGGTATTTGCTGAACCATCGATGATGGTCACCGAGGGGCCTCCTGTAGACACCAGAGAAATGTCTTTGCCCAGAAAATTGAGGTTCTCGAGATAGGTGCCTGGGCTCACGAGAATTTGATCTCCGGAGACTGAGAGGTCTATCGCTTGCTGAATAGTTGGAATCTGTTCGGGGACGATCCATTCCGCAGCGTGAAGGAGTGGGATAGGGCTGAAAATCGTGACAAGGAGCCAGCCCATGGCAATCAGCATCTTATTGAACACGCCAGGACCTCCCGAGGGGGGATTGCTCTTGAGCCCCTCACTGAACGATAGAACTTCATCTGATCAACTCATCCGCACGTTCCTTATTGTAACGAAATTTGTATGTTCTTGTGGGTGTGGGAGTAAATGACAGGAGATAAACCAAAATACTGAAGGAGTTATATTTCGGCATTAATATGTGGTTTTGAGGGGTTCGGGAATTTTTTCCGACTTTAGAGTTGGAATGCTGGCGGGATAGACAAAAAAATGCCCGCAGTTACAATCATGAATACAAACTTTTGTAAACACCCCTCGTTTTTCCCCTTGGGAATGCGTCTGCAATCCCGTAGGCGAGAGGTTAACCCTGAGGGGCGAATGCCCCGCGGAGGATCGATGCTGATATCTAGCCGCATCTACATCAAGTTCTGCCTGCTCGTTTGTGCCACCCTGATGCTGGGCGGTTGCTTCGGTCGCAGTACCAAAATTCAGGCTCCGGCACCCTTCAGTTATCCACAGGCGGATTATGTTCTGACTGTGGGCGAAGCTGTAGACATCCCAGCACCAGTCGTGACTGGAGCAGAGATCGAAAGCTGGAGTGTTGAGCCCGAGCTGCCCTTGGGGCTGGAGCTTGATACCACTGATGGATCCATCAGCGGCATTCCTCAGCAATCCTGTCCGAGAAACTTCTTTGCTATTACGGCAACGAATTTCGGTGGATCGATCTCCTTCGGAATCTCCTTTCGTGTTCTTCCCGAGCCACCATGTGACCTTGAGTATGCGGTCACAGAAGTTGTTGGAGTTTTGGCTTTTGAAGCCTTCCCTACGCTTCTCCCCACGGTCGGCTGTGGCGGTTCGAATGATTTCACGATCGATCCAGCTCTTCCTGAAGGTTTGATCCTCGGTGTCGCCACCGGTGAGATTAGCGGAACTCCTCTGATCAGCCATGGACCCCAGTTACATGTGATCACGGCAGCAAATGAGAGTGGAGAAGCGACCTTTGATCTTTTGATCGAGATTCTTCCTGCGGGTCCCTGCGACCTTGTCTACGAAGAATCTGACAAGGTTGTTGCTCCCAATGCTGATATGGATCCGATTCTTCCAACCGTAGGGTGTGGGGAAGTAGAAGAGTGGGTCATCAGTCCGAGTCTTCCTGAGGGAGTAAGCCTTGACCCCACAACTGGTGTCATCTCTGGAACTCCTTCGCTTGAGACCTCTCGAATCGTGTACACAGTGACGGCCTCGAATG
>NZJA01000041.1 GCA_002691835.1 Planctomycetota bacterium | reverse complement strand
CGAAACAGTTCCAGCACCAGCCATTCCAGTAGTAATAAGTGCCACTATCGGTGGAATTGGCAAATTTCCATGAAGGATTCCACAGCCGGGGAGAGTAGGTAGTTCTACCTTCTTTGCGGGGGGCTGTATTACTGGGGTGAGTCACTGCCCGGAGCTCCCGGACGGCTTTCAGGACTTCTCTCACCGAGGAGTCCCAGGGGTCGTCATTGAGATCTCCAAGAACAATGATTTCGGCAGCAGCATTCCGACTCAAGTGACGGTCGATCACAGATCTGGCGACGGTAGCGGCAGCTTTTCGTTTGGGAGAGCTCTCCTCTGCCCCTCCAAACCTGGAGGGCCAGTGATTCACAAGAAAGGTCACCTCGGTTCCTGAAAGCATCATGGGGACTTCCAGTACTCCACGTGTCGAGGTATTTCCGTCTCCGAGGTCGATGGAATGAAGAATTGATTCGCCATTGAGTTTAAAGGGTTGGCGATAGAGAAGAGCCAAATCGATTCCCCGACGATCCAGAGAATCTCGATGAACGATGGACCATTGGTCAGCGACAAGCATGGGATGGGCAATTAAATCTTCAAGAACCCTCCGGTTCTCTACTTCGCAAACGGCCAGCAAATCGGTCTCCATCGAAACGACAGCCTTTGCGAGGTGATCAATTTTCCGTTCGTAGCGAGCTTGGTCCCATTCTTTTTCAGGAAGGTATTCGTCATCTCCGGGATTCTCAGGGTCATCTTCAAAGTCGAAGAGGTTCTCAAGATTCCAGAAGGCAATCGTGTATTCCCTGGAAACCGCAGTCCCATTATCCGGTGAGGCTGGGGCCTGATCATCGGTGGCTTTGGGGTCTGCGCTGGGAAGCATTAGTGTCAGAAAAAGAGATAAGAAATGAATCATGTCACATTCTCCATCAATTGAGGTGTCTCATATCGTCAGCCGAAAGAGATACTGCGGCAACCCAGGATTTTCCGAAGGGCTGATTTACCTCAGGATCTTCCCACAACTCTGCAGATCTGCTTCAATGGGGCCTACGCTCAGTCAGCGGTCAGGAGTTCCATGAAAAATCAGTCCAAAAATAGACAGTTTGTCCTCTCTCTGCCGATCCTTGTCATCGGCTTCTTCAGCTGCCTTATTTTAGGAAGCCTTCTCGGAGGGTCGATCGTCTTCAGTCAGGTTTCGGGGTCTCCATTTAGCCGGCTTGTTGGGGTTTGGCCAGCAGGAGGTGTCGAAGAATCCCATGAAATGCCGATCGGATATGACCTCAAGGGCAAAGATGCCGCTCGGAAAAAGGTCTCCGAATTTCGGCAGCTTCTCTCTCTGCCAGCCCATTTCGGGAGCTTGGTCGGAGTGACGGGGAGTGGGCAGCAATCAGTACTCTGGTATCAGGACGAGATGGGTGTGGTTCGAAATGTACTCATTGAGGCAGAGATGATGGAGCCCTTGCGGATCGATCCGAAGTTGACTTTCAAGCGGGAAGCGAAAGTCAGCAGAGACTGATCTCAGGTATCTCGTTGGGAGCTGAGGGAAGCAGGCGTGGCTTGATCCTGAAGAAACGGGATCAATCGATCTGCACTTGCTCGAGCATCTCTTTCGCCCATATCGATCAAGGCCTGAACATATTCGGGCTGGAACATCAGCAGTGAGAGCAAATCGTTACTGCTGGATTCCTGCGTTCCCAATCCTCGCTCCATGAATCGGAACGGGCCTGGCAGATTCGCCTCGAATTGACCTGCGAGTATTCCGGGGTCTTCTGAGGGGCGAGCTGTGAACATATCAACAGGCCTGAGCCCCATTCGGTCTTCTTCAGGCAGCTTCTTCAACAGCTGATTAAATCTATCGACATTACTGGCGTCGAAATCCATCGCGTCGAGAAAGATTGCATTCATGAGTACGCCGGCAACCTGAGCCGGAGGGGGATAGGTGCCTTCCGATTTCAGTGGGGGCAAGACACCATTGGGGAGGTACCTGGTGGAAATCGCCAGAATCTTCTCTGCTCCCAAATGCATTGCAGGCGAAAGCGGGGTGGTCAGTCTGACGCCCCCGTCACCATGCCAACAGCCCTCTACCTTTACGGCAGGAAAAACGAGAGGGATCGCACAAGAGGCCATGATGTGATCGAGTCGTATCTTCGTCTCAATCCCGGATCGATAGGTTCTCTGCCATTCGTGAGTGTTGTTGCCATGAATCCATGTGACGGAGCGACCGCTGTCATAGTCGGTTGTTGTGATCGCCAAAGAATCGAGATTTCCCCTGAGTATGTTTTCTTCAACCCCAGGAATTTTTCCATTTTGAAGACACTGGGTCTGGCGGGTGAGGTAGCGGCGAAGGGGTTGGGTATCGACAAGACCTCGGGTGGTGGGGGCCAAAGTACTGCCGCCACTGAGGAGTTTCATTCCCCATCTTGCGACCATTTGTCCGAGCGACCATGTATTGGCTTCGAAGACCTGATCGACGGTGAGTTCCGACCAAAGGTTTTTGAGATCATTGGAGGCCGCAGAGAGAGGGCCCTGATAGCGGGCGAGATGAACTGCATTGATAGCGCCGGCTGAGGTGCCACAGAGAATTGAAAACCGAAGATCAGGGATGCGTTTGCCGATGTAGCGTAAGTAGCCGGCTTGATAAGCCGACCGCGCTCCACCGCCTCCCAGAACCAGTGCGATTTTCGATTTTCCCGACATTACTTTCACTCCCGCGGACTTACAGAGAAGACGCATTTCCTTACAGAAGGATTCCATCTTCCCGCAATTCGGTCACATCCGCAGAAGGAGGTTGCTCTCCAGGGGGAGCCATGGCTTCATCCGGGATGGAATCATTCGCGGATCAGGACTCTCCGTGAAAGCGGATTCCATGGGCAGGAGCAGCGTTGCTATCGGTGGTGATCCCTGTCTGGAACGGCAGGAATATGCTCGAAAGAGCTATCCGTGAGACTCTGGGGTATTTGGATACCCTTGGAGATGGAGGCGAGTTGTTGCTGGTCTCCGATGGCTGTGAGGATCAGCCAGAAGAGATTCTCGGCCCATGGCAGGATCGGGATTCCCGTCTTCGCTGGATTCAACTCGATCGGCATCGGGGGAAAGGAGCGGCGGTTCGGCAGGGAGTTCTGGAAGCCCGAGGGGACCAGATTGCCATGCTCGATGTAGACCTTTCCGCTTCTCCTGATTCACTGAGGATTTTGCGAGCGGCGATGTCATCTGGAGTTTCCGTCGTCTGCGGATCTCGAGCCCTATCCGAATCAGTTCTTCCAAAGCCCCAAGGATGGTTGAGACGTCTATCGGGATCAATTTTTAGAGACCTGGTTCGTGTCTATACAGGTCTGAAGATTCGCGACACTCAATGTGGCTGCAAGTTATTTGAGGCGAGTGTCATAAAGCCGATTTTCAGGGACATGAAGACCGAAGGATTTGCTTTTGATGTTGAGGTTCTGGTGAGGGCTCGGCAGAGTGGACTTGAGATCGTTGAAGTTCCTATAGAGTGGAGCGACGCAGAAGAGAGCAGGGTTCAACTGCTCAGGGATGGTTTGAGAATGTTATGGGTGGTGCTGACTCTTCCAAGAAGCGGCTGAGAGAGCCCATACCGAGGTGGAACATGCCTCAGATTAACGCTATATTTTTAAGACTCGCTTCTTTTACTGTTCTCGTACTCGCCTCTCTTCAGAAATGGCCATGTTGATGTCGCTTTCCGGTCTCCCTTCGCTGAAATTCATGAGGGTTGTTTCGCTATTCAGCCTTCTCTTTTTTCTCGGATGCGATGCTTCAGTTTCCCAGCAAAAACCTGCTTCGAGTACGCCCAATGCGAACGAAAAACGGAATCCTCAAAAATCCGATTCAGCGGTCAGCGCAAAGGTTGAAGAGGCCCCTGACGAGATGGCGGAAGAACAACAGCCGCAGGTCCCGGATTTTCCCATGCCAGATCTCTCACTTCTGTCCGATGATGTATTCAAAAGGAATGCCAAAATGGGACGCCTGGTGGCCAAGAAAAGATGCATTCTTTGCCACAAGATCGAGGGCAGAGGAGCGATTCTGCAGCCTCCACTGGTACAGGTGTCGATGCGCCGACTCAAGCGTATGTTGAGTTATGACCAATACCTGAAAGAGCTTGGCGAGAAAGATCCAGACAGGTTTTCAGCAGGTAAAAAAACCTTCGATGCCATCTCTGAGGAGGCGGATGTTCTTACAAGCATGCGCCTTTGGCTGAAGGGCTACCTGCGCCAGCCGACCTTCGACAATTCTCAGGCAAAAATGCCCTTACAGGTTCTCGTTCCTGCAGAAATCGACCAACTTGCCAGTTATGTCATTCAATTGGCCGTTGAAGGTTATCAGAAGGGTGAAACCCCTCTGGAGGACTGACTTTCCTGTCGATGCTATCAGGGGACTAAGCTGTCATCCGTGGCAGACGGAAATAGTATTCCCAACACGATTCACTTCCAAATCCCACCAACCGTATACATCCATTGCCACAGTGCGGTGAATCGATGGCAGGGCTAGTCGGAAATTGACCACCCGATAATCTAGACATATTAAGTTTCTCTTTGCCGTGTTTTGGCTCTTCGGAATGACTTCGGGGGACGTCACCCGTGAGCTGGCTTCAGCAGACCAAAACACTTACTGCGGTTCCTCACCGCAGATGCTTCGCGGGAGAAGCGGGGGACACCTGTGACGACTCTGTGTCGTCACCTACCCTCTGACCCACTCCTCGGGTCGGAGGGTTTTTTTACGCCTATTTTTATGTGCGGAAATCAAAGGTTCTGCGGACAGAGCTGTCCCAGACCTCGGCGAGCTTTATACCCCAGCGAGTCCCAGATCACTCTCATCGAGCAGATTGAAGCCGTCTCCGAGAAGCAGGTTTCTGGCGGTCTCATTTTCATCGACGTGGATCAGGAGAACTCCGAACCCGTGAGGTCGGGTCAGCATCGGATATGCGTAATGAATATTTATCTCGGCTTGGATCAGGCTTCGGCAGATCATTCGGATTCCTGCGCGCTCATTGGGAACTTCTACTGCCAGGATCTGATTGACGGAAGTCGGGACCCCATTTTCCTCAAGAGCATCATATGCGGTTCCCACACGATCGACGATGAGTCTGACGATCGCGTGGTCAGCACTGTCGACCACTGAAAGGGAGTGCACAAGGATGTCCTCAGAGGTCAGATGTCGAAGGATTTCACGCAGTTTTCCGACGCGGTTGTCAAGGAACAGGCTGAGCTGCCTGACGAAAGGATCCGTGTAGTCCTTCTCAGTCTTGAGCATGGATATGACTCCTCCTGCAGAGATGCTTGCGCAACAGGTTTTGGATCAGGGGCCGCTATTGCGACCAGAACCATTATTGCCACCACCGGAGGTACCACCTGAATTACTGTTTCCATTGTTATTGGAGGAAGGTGGAGAACTATTGCCACGGCCGCTTCGGCGGCCCCAATCGTCCTGTGGGATCTCCTGATACTGCTCGTATTGGCTGGAAGTCAGAATACCAGAGATTTCTTTATTTTGTTCTTCGCGAACTTGGTTGAGGAGGTTTCTGGTTTCGCTTCTTCCAAGATCCAGCTCACGCGATTCGAGCATGATCTGCATTCGCTCGGAAGAATGATCAACCATCAAAGTTGAAAACTCTTCAGCGGTACGGGCGTCAAGCCCTAACTGCTCAGCGATGTTGTTGGCTCGCTCAGCAGATCTCTCGAGGGCGCGATCTTGCATTCTCTGCATCCGCTCGGCTCTATCTGCTTCCTCGATCGCTTCAATAGTGTCACGAATTTTTGAATCAAATTCGTTGGCGGTGATCCCTGCAAGGGCACCACTGTCAGAACTGTTTTGGTTGCGTGGGACTTCCCGAGCGATCGCTCTCATACTGGCAGGATCTTGTGAGAGACGAGTCGCCAAAGCGGTGACAAGCTCTTCGGGGATGTCTGCTTCCGAAGTAGCGACTGCACCGGTGTATGAGAAGACCTGAGACTCGCTCTTCTCCTGATTTTCCAAAGTTTCGATTCGCTCTTTTAAGACTTGGATCGTGTTGTTCGACTTTTCCAGTTCGAACATCGCTTCTTCAATAGTGCCTTTTTGCTGCAGGAATGAGGCTACGCTGAATACGCAAAGAATACCTACAATTATTAAGTAAACCTTCATGGTCTTCCTCTCAAGAAACAATCGATGAACCCAAACAGTCCACCAAGGATGAACCCCTCAGAATCAGGTGAGTTCCAGCCGTTCAAAGGATTTTATCAACTTGGGACCGCGATTCCCTCAGGATTTGGTCTGCTTGGGCAGAAATTTTGACCGTTTCCTCAATAATCGCTGATTTCCAGTCGGAATCCTGAAGTTCACCGAGATTGACTCTCACGTTATAAAGGGCACTTTCGACACCCGCACGGGCCATCCAGCAAGCGGTACCAGCATCTGTGATGCTCGCTGGCATGCCTCTGCCAACCGCCTCATGGGCCAGTTCCAGTACTTCCAGGCAGAGCCTTGCCGTATTCATTGGGACCTCCGTGGCATGTCGGTATCCCGCCTCAATGGCCTTCAGCCGCGTCTCTTCCTGTTCAGGATTTCCTTGAGGAAGTCGCATTGCGACAAGAACTTGTTCAAACGCTGCCGTGTCTTCATCCACTGCCAGAAGAAGGTCGTTTTTCAGTTTCTGTGCATGGCGGGCCAGCTCTTCCATCTCTGGCTGTCGCTTACGGTATTTGCGTTTGGCAAAGGTCAGATTCGCAACCATCGAACTCAGAGCAGCACCGAGGGATCCAGCTAAAGCTGCGATCGAACCGCCGCCAGGTGCGGGTGAGTCACGGGAAACTTCATCTGTAAACGCATGGATTTCCATTCCTGTCAGCTCACCCCGAGTGGTAGGCATTCCCAGAACTGTCGCTTCAACATCAAAGGGAGACAGATCCGCAAGCCCGAGAGATTGAATGGCAGTGTCGATGATGTCTTTTGTGGGGATTCCGCAACTGGATCCTTGGCTTTGCAGGTAATGTTCGCCGCTCTCACGAATCGCCCGATATGGAACCACTCCCACCAACTCGGATCCCGTAATGACGAGGCCTCGTGATTCTGCAAGGTCTCTGCAGGCATCGACGACATGGTGCATGTTGGTGATGTTGAAGTCGGTCAGATTGATAGAGATTTGTGCACAGCCATATTCAGGAATGACCCAGCCAACAGCCCGACAGTGTTCAAAGGTGCCGCGCTTCATCACCATTTCCCCGTCGAGAGCATTCGGATCTTGTCCGAAAAAAGAACATTCTTCGGCGAGGCTGGTTCTGTTGTCTTTCAGATGTTGATCGAGAGCTTCTCTGGAATCAAAGATCTCCCCAGTCAAGTTCGATGGCCACTGTTGATCAGAGGTCGAGTATCGCAAGAGTTTACCACTGGAGTAGTAGGGTGTTTTCTGGTCGATACGAACGGCACGACCTTTTTCTCTGATTTCCATAGCCAAGTCATCGGCTTTGGGTTTGTCTCGGGTATTCAAATTGACGTTGTAGGCGATCAGGAATTCTCTGGCACCTACGGTGACGACCCCGGGTCCTGGCTTGAACTCTGCAGGGCCGAAATCAGGCACCCAGTCAGGGTCTTGCATTTTTTCGGCGAGTGCTTCGTATTCACCTCTGCGAACATCGGCAAGGGATCTACGGTCTTCTCTAAGAGCCGCACGATCATACATGTAAACAGGGATTTCAAGCTCCTCGCCGATGCGTTTGCCAACGGCTTTGGCGACTTCGATGCAATCATCCATAGTGGCACCGCTGACTGGAATGAATGGGCATACATCGGTGGCCCCATGGCGAGCATGGGCTCCTTGATGCTGACTCATATCGATCAGCTCCGAAGCCTTGCGGACCAACTGAAACGCGGCTTCAGCCATCGGTTTGGGTGCTCCCACAAGTGTGATGACGGTTCTGTGGGTATCCGATCCAGAATCGACATCCAGGCAGCGAACTCCTGGAACCGCTGTGGCGGCAGCGACGATTTGAGAAATTTTTTGCTGATCTCTGCCTTCCGAGATATTGGGAACGCATTCGATCAATGGGGAATTTGGATCATGGTCAGACATGGAGACCTCCTGCTGCACATCATGCTCCAGATCAGGGATCGAATCGAGTTATCCGAGCTGATCTCTCAGAGACGACTTCTGCCCTGCGAAACAGGGATTTTCGTCAAAGTTGGAGAATTCCGCCGTTTTGGGATATGCGGAGGCCCTCAAATCGTTTGGCCGACACAGCGAAGACTACTTTCCTGAAAAGTACCCAAATACAAAATCTGCAGAGGCGGTTGAATCGTGGAGTTTTGGCACTGAATCCGAGCAGGTATTCACTAGTTCTTCTTGCCGTATGGAGTTTGGCCATATTCATGGTGGTCAAATCGAACATAGATCGTGCGGAATGGACCCAAGTGGTGGAGTTTGGATTCCAGATCTCACTCGAGTCTCAGAATAATCAGGATGACCTATCGAAGCTTGGCGCATCGGATCGAGCGGACCCCGTTGATCACTGGCAGAGCGACATTCAGGAACTGGTTAATGAAGACATCCGAATTACCTCTGAAGCTTGGGATTTGATGTTGGCATCGGATCCCGACTCTGTGGATTTGCGAGAGACCCTTGGGGAGGTGATTCGAAGAAATCTGAAGAGAATGCAGGGGCGGATCGATACCTGCCTGCCGGATTGCAAGATTTGCGCTTCATGTGATTTCGAAAAAAACGCCTCAGGAAGATCCAGCAAACTGAGCTGGGCTTCTCCCCTTTCTCAATACCTTGATCATATCCAGCAGGAAATCCACGCTCAGGAAATAGAATCTGCTGAGTACCGGACTTTACAGAAACGGTGGATTGAATCAGGAGAGCAGTTCTGTTCTCAACTCGCACATCAGATCATTGAGTGGCGAGATTTTGATCATGGAGTTCAGGCCCGAAGTATTCTGGAAGATGACAAGTTCAAAGCTGAGTTCTCAAAAGCAATCGGGGGCCTTAGAAAATCCAGCGCGATATATTTTAGCCAACTGGACGATTTTATCTCGGAGATTGATAGCCTCTCCTCTCAACATTTAAGAGAGCTGAGTACTCGAAGAGGGTGGTATTTTTGGAGTCTCATCATTCTGGTGGTGATGAATTATCTGGTTTTGGTATTTGTCAGTTCGATCAGGGCGAAAAAAAATAACATCTCGTTAAAGGTCGAGAGAGATCATCTCGAATTCGCAGAGGATCCTTTGCCGATTGGCGTTGCGAATGCCAATACCGGCGAGGGAATCCATTGGCCCATCAGGATTGCCGAAGAATTACTAGAGGCTGCTGAAAGCAACTCCAATAAAAAAAATGCTGGTGAGCAGGCACTCCAGGAATACCGAGCACTTTCTGAATCTGCGAGTCCTGTTCCAGATAGAGAGAGTCTTAATGATTCCGTGGAGGAAGAGTTTCAATCGCGAGAATTGAGTTGTCTCATTATCGAAGATAACGATTCGATACGGAAGTTGATGATTCTGTTGCTGGAGCGTGAAGGAGTGCAATGCACTGGGCTCTCCACCAATGTCGGCCTGGAGTCAGACGAGATTCAGAAATATGACCTGTTAATCACGGATATTCGCCTTGGAGAAAATATTACAGATGGTGTTCGGTTCGTGCGTGAACTACGAAAGAAAGGCCTCTTTATTCCTGTCCTTCTCGTATCGGGATATCGCCTGGAAGGCTCGAAGCATGTCGACGTTCTTAATGGGGTGACTCATTTTATGGGGAAACCGATAGAGGCGGAAAAATTTATTGCAGCGGTCAAGAATCTGGTTTGCGTCAGATGAATCTTGCGTCAAAAAAAGATTCGTCCTGAGGGGCAGATCTACAGCTCCTGTTGCTTGACCTTGCGAACCGTGATTTCAGGGTCCTCAATAGTTCCGACAACCCTGAATCGCAGCAAGCGATTTGCAATATCTGAAATCAAAGGGGTGCCACCGAGTGTTTGGGGTTCGAAAATCAAGTCGATGGATGTGTCAAAAAGGAACTTTCCTTTTCCGAAAATGGCACCGGTAGGACTATCGAGTTTCAATGAACCCATTCCCTTAAATTCAAAAGCAGAGTTCGCGATGGTAAATGCGCCTTCAGCGGATTTTATCTTGTTATTGCGGCGATTGAGGCCTTCAAAGGGATTGATTAGAGCTCCAGCAATCAGCGGAATTCTTGCGAGATTTCCATTCGAAATGCGGAATGAACCGTCTCCGATCGTCGACCCCTTCACTCCAACGATTCCTGCAAAACGGGTATCGATGCTTGTGCTGCCAGCGATGTCAGGCCTGCCGAAGAGATTCGCTGACCCCTCCGCGAGTTGCAAACTGTCGACAAGAATTTCACCGGCATAGCTTCCATCGAGATCCCCCAGATCGACGAAGAAGAAGCCATCCAAAGTGCCGCCATAAATACTAGCCGGTCCGATCTCTGCCTGGAATAAACGTGAGCGATCACTGGGGATACGATCCAGAACCCATGAAGTCGGCAATTCGTAGGACTCTGCTCCTTGGGGAGTCAGTCTGGGATGGGTAACTCCATAAGTGAAATCAAGGGTCCGGTCTTCCGGTACGGTCGCCAGAAACTTATTGAAATTGAGGCTTAGATTTTGAAGCTGCCCGGAGAAGGTATGACCACTTCCGGGCTCGATTCCGCCATGGAGTTCAAAGTCTGCAAACAGTTCTTCTGCATTTAGTCCAAAGTCGAGTCCACCATTTTTCAGCTTGCCGCGGGCATCGTATTCGACGATCTGAGTTCCTTCGCCATTGGAGTTGGTACCGTATCGGTGGACCACATTCAGCGAGCCGGTGACTTGACCCGAGAGATTCATTTTTTCAACGAATGACTTAGGATCTGGTGGAAGACTTGAAACCAGTTTTTGTTCATCGAGAGCCAGTCCGCGGCTGTCGGGTCCTTCCTCAATACTGAGCCCGATGGCCATCAATGTGGAGTTGAAGCCCAGAGGGATCGCCGAATCATCAGGGCCGATTTCTCCGGAAACACGAATGATCGGGGAAGCAGTTGGGTCGGTATAAAGGTCGTCGAGGCGAACCCGTTCTTCTGTGCTGGAGTATACGACCTGTCCGCCATGGAAAATCAGCGGGTAGGGCAGTGCACTATATTTTAGCTGCAAGGGTTCGATGACTCTTGAGCGAACATAGACTGCGATTTTGGGCTGATCTTTTCGGTACAGCTCAACCACAGTTTCCAGAGCGCCTCCTCCATTGAGGATGTCGAGTGATCTTAAACGGGCCTCGACATCGTCTGGAAGAGCAGCGAGAAGGTCCTCATCTGGAACTAATCTCTGGCTTTCGATGGGCAGCTCCATGTCACCGGTGACCAGATCCACGTAGCCTGCAGAAAGATTAATTGGGCTGATTCCATGCTGGCCTATGAGATCGCGCAGCAGCAACTTTTTACCAGAGATGTCGAAGATGATTTCACCTTGGACTTCATCGATTCGGTATGGGAAAAATTTATGCGAGAGGCTGGCCCGGGTCGGTTTGACGATGACCTTCAGATCGAGAGGATCTCCCAATTTCTGTCGTTCCAAAGTGATCGCAAGATCCGAGATCCCGGTAGGGGAGTAGTCATCGTAAATGCCGGAAAACCGATCACCGAGTGCCGTTCGTACTCGGTCATCAATAGGAATCCCGAAGCCTTCGATCAGCAGATGACGTTCACCGAAAGCGACGGTTTCAAAAGACCCTCTCGCTCGCACGGGTGTCTCAGGCAATCCTCCCTCAAGGTCGATTTCCAGAAGATTCGGTGTGTATCGAATCTCTCCATCGATGTCCCTTAGGGGATAGGGGTAGGGGGCATAATTTCCGTCCGCCTTACGAAGCATGACGGAGATTTCGCTGATTTGAGGAGGAAATTCTTCGCCGACCGCCTCGATTGAAAAGTCAAACTCACCTGAGGGGTTGTAGGTGTCCCAGATCTTTTTCCCTTGATCAGGGAGAATCTCATAGATCCTCGGCTCAAAGGCGAGCCCTTCGAGAGAAGCTCGAAGATCACTGGATCCAGGCTGTAGCGTTTCCAAATCAATGGCGCCTTCAAGTCGCGCATCTGCTCCGAAGACTTTTCCAGTCAGAGGGTTTCTGAAAGAGATGGCCTCTGGGGTAATGGTCAATTCTCCTGATAGTGACTCGAGCGTGACCGCCGGTTCTGTCAGTCGCAGTTCTCCTTCAGAGATATTGACCGTCATGGAATTGCGAATTTCACGGGCATCCCGGAAGAATAGTTCATGTCTGAGGGAGGCTATTCCACTGGGATTGTACCTGTCCCAGATCTGCCTCAGTGCCGGCGGGATTCTTTGGCGTAATTCTTCATCGAGGCTGAGCTCAGCGACTTCCAGAACGAGTTCAAAATCTCCGAGCGAAAGACGTCCACCTCCGTCGAGTCGAATACTTTTGACAGAGGGGTCAAAAGACACCCCATCCATCTCCCACAGTTCAGGGTCTTCCGCAGAAACTTCGAGACGAAGTTGGCTGATATCCAGGCCTCCGGGACTGTGGGCAACAGTGTCAGGGCATGTTTGGACATCTAAATTACGGATTACAAACTCAGGAGGTTGAATCACGGTTCTCTCAGCTTGTTTCAGTGAATCTTCAAGTGTCACTGGACCCTGGAGAGGGGCTGTCGAACTTCTGACTACTGAAAGCAGTGTTAGGTCGCCAAAATCATCCCGTTCGAGAACGATCGTCGATCCATCGAGCTCAACGCGCTCAATTTTGAACTGGCCAGCGAAAAGGCTGAGGAGTGAAAGATCGAGATCGAGTTGACCGATCTTGAGCAACTCAGGAAATCGGCTTCCCTGTGGTGCGTAGATGACTAGATCCTCGAGGAGAATACTGCCTGGCCATTGCCACTGGACCTTTTCAAGGCTAAAGCCAGTGGCGATGCGTTCTTCAAGTAGAGATTGGGTTCGCAGGTAAAGCTGTTCGGGGCTGAGCGCTCTTTCAGCGACCCAGAAGAGAACTCCGGCAAACAAAACAGGAAGTAGCAGGAACAGGATGATCCGATGACGACGAAGGGCCAATTGGCGGGTTCGTGTCGGCTTCACCACTCCCTTGGGGAGTGGGACAGGCTCGTTGGAATCCATCTCGGGTGAATCGTTCACCTCTCTGTCCCTCTCTCCAGCTCAGGAACTCGCTTGTCTTCCAGATCAAGAGTTCTTGATAAATCGTTGTCTGTGCTCACCGGTATCCTCTGAATTCTTCTCCCCAAGAGGCAAGTCACTTCGTAGGGAACCAGCCCACACCATGAGGCGATTTCGGAAGCAGAGATTTCGTCATCTCCATCTTTCCCGAGCAGGGTGACCAAATCACCTACGGAAACCCCCGGCACGTCTGTGACATCAACGATGGTGTAATCCATCGTGACCCGACCAACGACAGGAACCCTGCGACCCCGAACCAAAAGCTTTCCACGGTTGGAAAGGGTAGTAGGCAGCCCATCGTGGTAGCCAATGCTGATCGTCGCCAATCGAGAAGGCCTCTTTGTCACGAACGTTCCACCATAACCGATGGAGCGCCCTTCGGGATGATCTCGCAGGTAAACGATTTGACTGTGCAGGGATAAGGCTGGAGAAAGATTCAAGGAAGTGTCCAGGGGCCCTTTGATGCCGTATATCCAGCCTCCAAGCCGAACCATGGTCGTGGTTTCGGAGAGCCCATCGAGAGCTGATCGACTGGCATCGACGTGGATGAGTTCTACAGAAATTCCCTGAGTTTTCAGATCGGTGACGAGGGTCTGGAAAAGAGCACGCTGTAATCTGACCTGATCTTGATCGGAAGGAGTTGCGAGGTGGGTTCCGACCCCTTCCAGCTCGAGCCATGGACTGTCTGCGATCTGGGCGGCATGGGTGAGTGCATTTTGATGACTGACACCGAGTCGTCCCATCCCCGTGTCGACGAGAAGATGAACTTTGACTTTGCGCTTTAACTGATTCGCCAGCTGTTCCAATTCAGAGATTCTGCCGGGTGAGTGGATCGTGACAGTTATCTCCCGATCGATCACTTCTGGAAGCTCGCTCGAGAGTAGAGCACCAAGGACCAGAATCGGTGATTTGATACCATCGTTTCTGAGATCGATCGCCTCGCGTGAGGTTCCGACTCCAAGATAGTCGATCCCATCCTTTTGCAGTCTTTTGCAGACTGTGGTAGCCCCATGACCATAAGCATCAGCCTTGACGACCGCGAGTATCTTCCTCCCCGGAAGGCTATTGCGAGCTTCGGCAAGGTTTGAAGAAATCCGACTCAGATCGATACTGGCCCATGCCCGTTCACTTCTCATGAGCGGCTCTGTTCTGCCAGCTTTTGGCGACGGACTTCTTCTGCGCGACTGACTCGTAAATATCTTGGTTGCAGTTGGTGTGGGTTTTCCCAGCCTGGAGGAGCGGGTGATCCAGATTTCATCTTTTGTAGAAGTCGGGTTGCGAGGATCAGACCAGAGCGCGCTGGAGGCTGATCTTTCTCGACGGTGGAAACGAGATGATCCTCAGACCAGTCGACATCTCTGCAGCCACTGCCGACCACTCCCATTCCGGGTGTTATCAGATCGGGCAGATCCTCAATTCGGACCGCTCTTTCATCTTCCAGTACCGTAATCTGGTCCTGTTCGATTTCAAAAATTCCGAGATCCCGGTCTCCTCCACTGGCATCCAGAATCGCAGCCCAGCGACCGCTCACCTGAGGACCCAGTCCATGAATCATGCATTCGAGAGAGGAAAGACCCAGAGTGGGTATCCCGAGTCCCCAACCGATGGCTTTTGCGGCAGCGACCCCAATACGGATTCCAGTAAAGGAACCGGGCCCCCGACTCACCGCAACGACACCCAATTGGGATCGACTGCCATGAGTTCCAATGAGGTCGTCGATCCTCGGCAAGAGTTCCTTGCTGTGAACGAGACCTGGACTGAAAAGTTGTTCGTCGATGAATTCTCCGGCGATGGTCCCGAGGGCTACCGAACCCTGTCGCTGGCTCGTTTCAATCATCAGGATCCATTGATCGTCAGAGGGAATATCCCGTTTGGAATCGACCATCATTTATTTCCGTATCGTTGAAAAAAATCGCAGGCATTGTCGGCGTACTTTTTAGCCGACTGAATGAAACTGGTCCGTTCTTTTTCAGTGACTTCACGAACGACTTTTCCAGGAACGCCGACGACAAGGGAACCATCTGGAATGTGGCTTCCTGGAGGAACGACCGCTCCCGCTGCAATCAGACAATGGTTCCCGACCGTGACATCTTCAAGAAGGACCGAACCCATTCCGATCAGTGTTTGCGATCCGATGCTGACACAGTGAATGATGGCTCCATGCCCGATGGTGACATCGTCACCGATCGTCAGGGGCTTGTCGGGATCTGCATGAATCATCGAGAGATCCTGAACGTTGGTTCGCTCTCCCAGTGAGATACGAGCATCGTCACCGCGCAAGACTGCTCCATACCAGATACTGCAATCGGCACCAATATGGACATCTCCCACGATGGTTGCGCTGCTGGCGTGATACCAATTGTCAGTTGTCTTGGCGATGGTCGCTTTGCGATGGAAGCTTTCACCGATGCGAAGGTCCCGAGAGTTTCCCCCGATAGTGTTCCCCTGCTGGCTCCCCGACATGAATCTGCTCTCCTGAACTGTGGTTTTCCGGGCAATTTACGACAAATGGTGACCATGGGGCACCACGACTGATCCGGGCTTCAAAGCGAGTTCTTGCCCAACCCCGGTTCCTGTCACGATAATCAACCCTGAGGGATGCGGCAACGACTGCAGATGGAGGAGTTCCGATGCCACATGCGATCTTGAAGGGACAATTGGTCCTCGAGGAAGTCTGGAGAGAATTCTCGCCACAGAAGAAGGTCGAGAATGCTCGAATCCAGAATTGGTCAGCCTGCTTTATGCGGAATGACGGTCAGCAACTGCTTTTCCGCTGTATCGCACGCGATTTGGGGGTCACTCAGACCTTTTTCATCGTCGTCGAGGACAAGGGGAAGTCATTTACCGTCAAATGCGTCGATGATCCCCATCTGGAAAAAGGGCCTGTGGTTCAGGAGATGATCGCTGAAATCGGTTCTGACCTGATCAGCCGTGGATTGTCGCTTGAAAAAACGAACCTTGCCCAGTTACAGCCTCTTCGAGAACAAGGGGAGTGATGTTGAACCTCTTTCTGATCTGCTCCTGCCTCGTCAGTTTCTCAGGCACGCCTGAGGACGATGACGGGCCTGTCAAAAAACCTGTCACAGAGGTGGCGGCGGTCAAAACTCCCGATCTTCAGGCCGGACCGGTTCCCAAGCGTTTTCTCCGGGTTTCCTCGGCATTCAAAAAATCGATCCCGGTATTCGGGGTTCATGTATTGGCAGCAGAAGGATTTTCTGAGGCAAAGCATCGACATGTCGCAGCAGTTCTCGCTGAGTATCTGGATAATGATGAGGATGGGAAAGCGGACAATCCCAAAGTGATTGAAGCGATGGCCTCACGGGGAATGGCGATGGTGTTGTTCAGATCAGAGAGAGATATGGAGCGCATCGATCACTCCGGGATGGAAGCCTACGACTTTCGATATCTGCAAGGCCAATTCGAATCGGAAACTCTCCCCAAAGGAGAGTTCGATGCGACCCTCGAAGAGGTGCTGCATTTAGTGACGATGGGGTATGCCGAGGCTTATCCACGAATCTTTGGAACACTTCCCGGAACTACGCTGACCGAGTGCCTGGACAGAGCTCGGGGTGGGCACTATTCCAGAGTTCCACGACGTTATCCGGACCAGGCCTGGTTTCACTATGACGATCGGAGTTGTGAATACGGGTGTATGGCGGTCGAGTATCTCTACTGGGCTTTGACCTCATTGCTGGGGGCCCAGTCTGATCCACAGCGGGTTCGTGAAATCTCCAACGAGTGGAAACTCTCTACGCCGAAATTGATGAAAGAGAAAGATCCCTGGATGACGGCGTTGTTGACCGATCCCGATTATCGCTGGGCGAGCAAGATCCCCGATGGGAAGTACGCCCCGGCCCGCTGATCTGCGGAAGTTTTCAGGATTTCGCCGTCTCAACCAGGGCTCGTACCCTGTCGATTTCAACAGGTGAATTCACCAAGCCATCTTTTTTCAGCGAAGTGCCAACGATGACGCCATCGGCAAGATCGAGGATGGCGTGGATATTTTGGGTATCGACTCCTGATCCGACGAGGACCGGAGTTTGTGGGACCGCTTCGCGGACTTGCTGGAGTTCATCGAGGTCTGCGGCTGATCCGGTGGAAGCGCCGGTGACGATCACGGCCCCAGCGTGTCCCCGTCCCGTCACATCTTTAGCAGCTTGAGCAATGTTGAAACCTGCAGGACGAAGTGCATGTTTGACGCCGACATCGGCTGCGATCGAAATCGAATCTGCCGAGAGTGCTCGTCTTTCCCTCAAGGTGTGATGGGCTTGGCCTTCGATCCAGCCTTGATCAGTGAGCATCGCTGCGGTGTGAACATTGACTCGAATAAAACTGCTATTGCACGCCGCTGCGATGGCAAGTGCTGCCGAGGCATCATTGCGGAGAACATTGACCCCGATGGGAATTGATGAGCTGCGAGCAGTGATCGACTGAACGATGACGGTCATGTCGGCGATGGTACTTTTGGGAACCTCTTCCGGGTAGAAGGGGGCATCTCCAAAGTTCTCGATGATAATTCCTGAAACTCCACCAGCGATCAGAGCTTCGGCATCGGTCAATGCGTGGTCCATGATTTGAGATCGTGACAGTTGGTGACCCGGACTTCCGGGGAGTGCTGGCAAGTGGACGACGCCGATGACAGCACGAGAACGGCATGGGAATGGAAAGCTCATCGGGGACTCCTCTCACAACAGTCTTATGTTAACCTTGGCGACGGGTGGGGGCATCGAACGGTTTGTATTTTGCAGAGCCGAATTTTCGAAAGTACAGGTCAGGGAATGAGTGCATTCACCGGAAAAGAGCACCGTCGGGTCATCGTCACTGGGGCGAGTCGTGGACTCGGAAGGGTGATGGCGGGTTTCTTGGCCCGCTCTGGCTGGCAAGTGGGAGTCGTTTCTCGAGATGAAGAGGCTCTCGCAGATCTGGTCCGTGGATCTCAGGGAATCTTCGCAGAGACAGCAGACTTGACGGATGCGGGCGCGACCCGGGTCGCCATCGATGCCCTCGCAGAAACGATGGGAGGTGTCGATGCATTGGTCAATAACGCCGGAAAAGTCCACTTCGAGCCCTTCGCCGGGATGTCTGCAGATCGATTTGAGGCGGTGATCCGTCAAAACCTGATGACCGCAGTAAATTCGACGATGGCCGCGCTGCCCTGGTTGCAGCACCATGATTCGGCCACCATCGTCCAGATTTCGTCAATTTCGGGAATTCAGCCGCTTCCCGGTGGCAGTGCTTATGCGGCGGCGAAGCATGCTTTGGTCGGGTGGAGTCGTTCGATCTTCTCGGAACTTCGCCATCAGGGCATTCGGGTGAGCCTGATCCATCCCGGATCAATTTCTTCTGAAGTCACTCAAATCCCTCCAGAGAAGGCTTCTGCGCAGGATCCGCTCGATCCGACAGAGATTTCGAGAGTGGTTCTTCAGCAGCTGGATGCTCCTCCGGGAACGCTTCTCAGTGAGGTTGAAATTCGTCCGCTGATGCCCCCCCAGCGATGACGGAAGCCCAATAATGGCAACAGGTTGACTCAAATTCGTCAGAACGGTACTCTGATCTGCTTGTGCCGATTTCACTTTGGCTCCACTTTCCCCCAGATCCGGCTAGG
>NZJA01000040.1 GCA_002691835.1 Planctomycetota bacterium | reverse complement strand
GATGGTGAACAGGACTCGGCTTACCGCTCGCTCACACTTTTTTTACCTTTAACCAGCCTGTCGCCTTCAAACTGCGGTCATCAAAACTTCAGCTTCTCCCTGATCGTCGGAATTCGTATCTTGCCCCGCTCATCTTGACTGAAGATTCCAAATCGGCATCATCCAAATCAGAGGGGTGTCACCCGGACCTCCAGGAAGGTTTGCCTGTGAATTCTGCAAATATGGATCAGCCCCCATCAAACCGACTACAGGATTCGTTGTTCAAACCCGTAGATATCGCCTGGCTGGTCGCTTTCCGGATCTTCACCGGAGGCCTGATGTTGTTTGAGATGGTGAGATATCTCGCCGAAGGCTGGCTCAAGAGTTACTACATCGACACTCCATTTCATCTCAAATTTTTTGGTTTTTCATGGGTTCAACAACTCCCCAGTGACTGGGCCATGCAAGCGATCTTTCTCATCTTAATTGCTTCCAGCTTGGGCGTGACTATCGGCTATCGATATCGCCTGTCTGCGACATTGCAATTCATCTGTTTTACCTACCTCTTCCTTCTTGATGCCGCAGGATACCGAAACCATTGGTACCTCTTGTCCCTACTTTGCTTTTTCCTCATCTTCCTCCCCGCACATCGCGCATTTTCGATGGACTGTCAGCGCATTCAGGGGCTTCAGAGGAATTGGTGCCAACAATGGCAACTATGGCTGATTCGTGGACAATTAGCCCTCGTCTACTTTTACGCAGGGATTGCCAAACTCGACCACGGTTGGATGAGTGGAGAGTCGATTCGAGTCATCTTTACGGCAGAAGGACACTCTCCTGAGATGCTGAACTTTTTGTTTCAACCTGCAGTGACCCAATTCTTTGTCTGGTCGGGCATGCTTTTTGATTTAACGATTCCATTCTTTCTGTTGTGGAAGCGAACCCGACTTCTTGCTTTTCTGGGAGCAGCTGGATTCCACCTCACCAACGGAATATTTTTGGTGAGTGTGGGTATTTTCCCATGGTTCATGCTGATGGCAGGAACCCTTTACTTTGAACCCGATTGGCCAAGAAAAATCCTTGGCAAGCTTGGCTTTGCCTCTGGGGCTAAAGTGGCTATTCCCACATCCTGTCCAGAAACTGAAGATGACACCCGATTACCCCGCCCTCTCCTGACCACAATCATCAGCGTCTACCTGATTTTGCAAATTTTGATCCCGCTTCGACAGCATCTCTATGACGGATATACCTCATGGACACATGAGGGACACCGCTGGGCATGGCGCATGAAGCTGGTGAACAAAAGAGTGCAGAAGGTCGAAATTTTCACCTTCGACCCCGATTCAGGAAAACGTGTGAATCTGACCCCAAACTTCACCAATGTCCTGGTTCGTTGGCAACAGTCACGGGTCGCAGAGCAACCCGACCTTTTTCTCCAGTTCACACGTGATCTGGGTGAAAAGTTAAAAGAGAAGCAGAAAAAAGATTACCCTATTCATGCCAATGTCGAGATCAGCATCAACGGAAAGCCGGCAGCTCCCCTATACGACCCCTCTGTCGATCTCTCAAAAGTCGAATGGTCTCTCGCAAAGAAGGACTGGCTTCTTCCATACCCTCGACAATAAAACTAGGGAAGCTGAAGGGGCTGCTTCTCCCAGTCAACATGCCTTGAGGAAGAAAACAGGCCGAGATATTCAAGGGTTCGAACTCCCTCTTCACCATTAGTTGAGATTTTTGAAAACTCGGAAAGGTCGCCTTCGAATTTTTGCCCAGAATCTCTCTCTGAAATAATGATCCTCAGATAATCACGAAGATAATGAAGTTGACCCGCTGTCACTGCTGATTCTTGAACCGCCCTGGTTAATGACGAATCCCCCAGTACCAACACACGGGTATAGATGGCATACCACGGGATATCTACCAACGGGGAAAACTCGCCAACTGTTTCAATATTTTCCAAATCTTTCAAAAGTTGAATTTGATAACGCAGAAAAAATTCAATGTCTGGTTCATAGAGATAACCGATAGGACCAGGAGGGAAGTATTGAGATTGATCACTATAAACAAGCTCTATTGAACCCAATATATCGGTCTTGATGGCAGTACTGATGGCTGACTTCGGTGA
This sequence comes from Planctomycetota bacterium, assembly GCA_002691835.1. Next base: position 16,206 of record NZJA01000040.1, on the reverse strand, counting down.
CTCGACTCGCTCTAAAACTTCAAGTAGAGACTTCAGTTCTTTCGTCTCTAGTTGGTCGACGCTGTAATTGTTCAGCGTCATTGTGAAATTCTTGCAAAAATCAATGAGCACGGCTTGCCGCATGAGTTCTTCGATCAAGCTTCCAGAACCGCCATACAGCATCTCCGTCGCCTCAACCGCAGAAACCAATTGCCGTACAACGCGTTCACTATCACCGCCACCGACAGCAGGATTCATGATTGAAACGAGCCGATCGCGTGCGCCGGCCAGATTGAATGAAGAGAGGTGTAATTCTTCAGAGACGCTAGGCTTACGAGCTGGAGCAGACTTAACGACTTCTAAAAATTCCCGGTCATAAGCCATCACGTTCGCGAGAATATCTTTGGATTCTGGTCCTTCATTCTCAGACCAGTCCAGCCGCCCAGAATTTTCGGCGAGAAATTGATCAATCTCTATCCGAGATTTCAACGGAAACAACAACGGGTCTCGGTCTTTTAAAATGGATTGGGAGAAGCCGAGAAAGCTTTCACTCCCCACCATTTCTCTGACTTGTACCAGCAAACGCTGATTACGGTTTCGAAACTCAACAACAAGCACAACCCCAAGAAGAAGCAGCGCAAGAGTTCCAACCGAAAGAGCCAAGAACCCTTTCTTTCCCATCCAGCGAGGAATGATTAGCATCCAAGCACTCTTCCACAAAAGTTACAGAATACGAACTCTTTCTGCTGTCGAATACGCTCCATTAACTGAGGCGCGAGCGAGACATGGCAGCCTCCACAGCAATCACCAGGAGCAGTGACCAGAATGTTGGATCCAATAGATGGTTGTAGACGGTCAAACACTTCCAATAACTCTGCGTCCACTTCGGAACGAGCCTGCTCGAGAGGAGCCTCCATCTGGAAGATCTCTTTCTCAAAATCCTGGTTTTCCTCCGTCACGCGAGTTTTCAGTTCCAGATATTCTTCCCGGGCATGAGACAACTTTTGATCCAGATCAGAAATCCCGTTCTGGATTTCCTCAATCTTTGAAAAGATGGTCAAGAGGTTCTCTTCGAGCGCTGTCTTGTCCGCTTCGTATTTCTCAATCTGCTGACGCAGACCGGAATATTCACTGGCCTGGGTCGCATTGGAAAGCTGCTCCTGAGTCTTGGCAATTTTGCTGTCCAGATCAGCAATGTCCGCCTCAAATTTCCTGGACAACCCTTTCCCCTGCTCCATGCGCTGTTCATGAGGGGCTTTCGCTGTCAACATTTCAGCGACATGGGATTCAAAAGCCGTCAGTTTCTGATTCCGTTTTTCTATCTCTGTCCTGAAAAGATCGATTTTAGAAAAGAGGTCTTGATATCGCCGAAGCTGATCCAGTTTTTCCAATGTCCAGACTCACTTCCATCTACTAGGAGAAATTGTGCGAGAACTCTCTGATGAGTGAGTCCATCTTAGATTCACATCATAATCAAATGCATAAAAATCTCAAAACAAGAAAAAGGAGCTTGCCTCCAAATGAGACAAGCCCCTATCTAGCTTCTGAATCAGATCTGATTTCTACACTTATTCGTCGAGGAAGCCCTCGAGGTGACGCGAACGAATCGGATGCTGAAGTTTCTTCACTGCTTTTGCTTCGATTTGGCGAACACGCTCACGAGTCACCTTGAAAATCTTACCTACCTCTTCAAGGGTGTAGGTATATCCATCTTCCAAACCGTATCGCAGCTTGATGATCTCACGCTCCCTGTATGTCAGGGTTTTGAGAACGTCCTTCAGTCGGTCCTTCAGCATTTCATGGGTGGCTGTATGAATCGGTGATTCCACATTTTGGTCTTCAATGAAATCGCCAAAAAAGCCATCGTCGCTGTCGCCGATTGGACGATCCAAAGAAATCGGATGCTTCGAAATTTTCAGAACCTTGCGAACTTCCTCTTCAGGAAGCTCCAACTCTGTCGCGATCTCTTTCATACTCGGTTCATAACCGAGCTTCTGCATCAGCTTCTTCGTCGCATTTCGAACCTTGCTCATCGTTTCGATCATATGCACAGGGATACGAATGGTTCTCGCCTGGTCAGCAATCGAGCGGGTGATCGCCTGCCGAATCCACCAGGTAGCGTAGGTCGAAAATTTGTAACCCCGTAGGTACTCATACTTTTCGACGGCTTTCATCAAGCCGGTGTTCCCCTCCTGAATCAGATCCAGGAAAGAGAGGCCCCGATTGCGGTATCTCTTCGCAATAGAGACGACGAGTCTCAGGTTTCCTGCTGAAAGCTTGCGCTTGGCAATTTCGTAACGGTTAAACTGGCGGTTCATCCTCACGACTCGTTCGCCAAATGGATCCGTCGCTTCCATGACCATCACTGCGATTTCAGCAATATTGGCTTCTTCAGAATCCATCGATTCTTTGTCAGTCTTGCGACGACCACGCCGAGCCTTAATATCCTGAATTCGACTTCTCGATTTCCGAATCTTGCGCCACTCGCCACGCATGGTGTCTCTCAAGTTGTCAAGGATTTCACGCTTGAAGACCAGCTCACCAAGAAGAAGGCCGATCTTGCGAGCCCTGTCTTGCACATTGATCCGAATCTTTTCCTTGTAACGATCCGACAACTTGCTGGATTCCAGTTTCTTTTTGTCAGCAAGGTTGAGTTGGTAAAGACGCTCGATGGTGGCAAGATTTTGCCCCATTCGCTGGAGCATGTCTTCACGACTCGGTTCACCTGAAGAAGGCGTGAGTTTGATCACCTTATCGATGGCCTGATCTCCGCACAGGACCTCTTGGCAAAGACGAATCATCTGACTCTGACAGAATCCTGAGGAATAGATCGCGGTTCGATAATGATCGCGACATGTCTCAATTGTCTTCGCGAGGAGCAGCTCTTCGGCTCGAGTCAGCAGTGGGATTTCACCCATCTGGGTGAGATACATCCGTACCGGGTCATCTATTTTTTCACCGGTGAAATCGGGCTCGTCTCGAATGTCATCAATTTTGACCGGGTCGTCTGTCACCTCCAGGTCATGACTTTCGAGAAGGTCAAAAACAGCATCAATTCTATCCGGAGTGTTGCACTCTTCCGGAAAACACCGATTGAACTGCTCAAATGTGATATGGCCCTGAGATTTCCCGATCTCGATGATCAGCTCGAGACCCTCTTCCATCGTCCGTTTTTGCTTACTGAAATCACGGGAGGCTGGGCGACCGGAAGCGATTTTCGGAATTTCCTCCAAAGGCATCCGGGTGTCTTCATCGTCGATAGGACCGACCTCAACAAACTCGGGAGCATCCTTGCCCAAGGTTGGCAGGTCGTCCTCCTGTTCGAGCTCTTCTTCTTCCCCATCTTCCAGTTCAGCAACACCGATCTCGGCATCGTCCCCCTGAAACTGGTCTTTTTCTGAAGCCATGGAGTGGCTGGTGTGATCCTGATCGCCACCGTCGATCATCGTTGAGTTACTCATTGATCGTACTCTCCTGCTCTTCGCTACTGTTGGTCATTTCTGACCTATTTGGCTCTAACTCAAACCTATTGATAATCTCGTCTGCTTGCGATGGATTATCGAAAAGAAATTTACTGCTTGTTAAAGTTTGTATCTGATCATTGAGGCTTTGAACTCTGCCTCCATCTGCACCTTCTCGGACCAAGGCATCCCGTTTTCTTTCCAGCTCAGCGACTAAAATCTCCGCCAAATACTGTGGTACCATGAAGTTACGTTCATCGGGATCCTGCCACTGATCTTCTGCAGTGATTCGAGACATGATATCGAGAAGTAACGATTTTAATCCAGAATCCGTCGTTTCTTCCGCTTCTGGAATCCCCCTTTTTTCACAAACGAGGAGCGCAAGATCCCTGTGCGGGCGTGATCTCCAGCGTTCCGGGGGAAAAACCCTGAAGAGGGGTCGATAGTATGCGCAATTCCTGACCACCATTTTCAGCATGACATCTTCGTCCTCCGGAACCGCAACTGGCGAAGATTTTGCTCCGGAAGCCAGCACTTCCGCGCCCTCTCCAATATCCGGAGTCAGCTGTCCACCGGACTCCAGATCTCCGATGATGACGATGGTGTCAGCGTTTTCACCCTCTGTATATGGGGCTCCGTCCCATTCTCGACGGGGATTCTGCCGGGATCCGCGATTTCCAGATTGTGGGCGACGCGCAGGCTGACGCTGACGATCGTCCAGGAAATCATTATGAATCGAAGACTCTGTCCAACCGGTATGTATGGAGACTCGGCGAACTCCTTCTTCCAATGGGATCTGTCCCATTTCAGAAAGAGGCTGAAGGACCCTCCGAGAGATCTCTTTGCGAACTCTTGAAACGGTTCTCATGGAGCTCGATCCCAGCTCAAAATCATGCTGCTGCAAAATATCCCTGATCAGAAACTCCAATGACGAGACTCTGCCCGAAAGGCAGTTCTCAAACGCCTGCTTGCCATTTTCAGCCATCAGGAGATCACACGGATCGATTCCTGACTCCAATATGACGACATGGACATCCACTTCAGTTCCCAGAAATAGTTCACAGCAACGGGCTGCGGCGGTTTTTCCGGCCACATCGCCATCGAAAAGCAAGTCCACCCGATCGACCTTCCGGGAAATCAGCTGAACTCCCTCTTCCGTCAACGCCGTTCCGAGGACCGCCACGGTGTTACCGAATCCGTACTGGTGAGCCATGATCACATCGGTATAGCCTTCAGATAAAATCAGGCTGCGACCCCTTCTGATCTGGTCGAGGCCCTGATGATAGCCATACAGAAGTTTGCCTTTGCTGTAGACACGGGTTTCCGGCGAATTGATGTATTTCGCAGGGGTCATACTGGAAGACTCCCGGGCTGAACCGAGATGACGTCCGCCAAAGGCAACCACCTCCCCCGTTTCCCGAGCTTCTCCTTTTCCGGGTCGAATGATCGGAAAGATGATGCGATCCCTAAAGGCATCGTAAAACGTTCCCTCGCGACCCGCTTTCAGCAAGCCCAATTCGCTCGCCTGCTTCATGAAGGCTTCAGGGTCACTCGCTTTTTTGAGAGTCTCGGTTAATGAACTGAATCCGGGAGGAGCGAAGCCGATACGAAATTTACGAATCGACTGTTCGCTAAAACCCCGTTCTTTCAGGTAGTCTCGTGCAGGCTTCCCCTGGGGTGATTCCAATTGCTTGGTAAACCAGCTCGCGACCCTGTCCAACATCTCCAGATCTTTGTTTCGCTGAACAGCGACCTCTGGATCGATTCTTCGTTTCTGAATCTCAATGCCAGCTTCTTGGGCGAGATGTTCCATGGCTTCTGGAAATTCGTATCCATAGCGTTTCTGAATAAAAGTGAAGACATCTCCATGTTCATTGCAGGCCCAACAGCGGAAAGTTCCGCGGTCGGGGTCCACATCCATCGATGGGTTGTTGTCTTCATGAAATGGACAAAGCCCCTTGAAAACGCGGCCCCGCTGAACCAAATCCACATATTTGCCGATGACCACCTCGATGGGGCTGGCCTCGCGGATTCGTTCTCGGTCTTCGTTTTCCAATAGGGACAAGGGAGGCCTTTCAATGACTTCAAAAAAACCGGTGGTGATCCGACGTCGACTGACTCCATGACCGGAAAAATGAATTTCTCAATCACGATTCGAATTCTCGAAATTTCCAAAGGTCAGACCCAGGGAAATCAGGTCAGACCCAGAGAAATCATGAGAACGAATCCGTCATGCTATAATTTTTTGAAGCCGTCTTCGGCAGATTCAGTGGCGCGGTATCTCCCGCAAGATCCCTCAAGGCACACGGTGCCGGGGAAGTTCAAGAGGAGACCGGACTGAACAGGGAAAGTACACCTGCAACGGCCCCTGTGCCAGTCATTCATTCTGCCCTTCAGAAGCAATCTTCTGCTCTCGGATTTGAGCTAATTCGGCCCATTGGGAGGGTGTCACCTGATCAGGACGGGTTCCCCCAGCGATCCCGCTGGACTCCCAACCTGTCAGCCCTAACTGCCCCAAGAGCCTCGACATCGATTTACGTCGCCCCTGAAAACAGGTCCGAACCAGGGACATCCAATTGTCAGGCTGCGAAGGAGCGGGATCTTTCCGGGTCCAACGGACAAAGGCAGAATCCACCCGAGGAGCAGGGATAAAGGCGTGAGGAGGAACTTTCCGAGTGATCCGGCCTTCTCCAAGACGGGACAGGAGCACACTGCTGGTGCCATACTCACGGCTTCCCGGCTCAGCGACCCAACGATCGGCCATCTCCTTTTGAACCAGCACTGAAAATCCAGACATTTGTGGACACGATTCCACAAGGAGGCAAACCAATGGGCTGGCAATGGCATAAGGCAAATTTGCGACCAGGTGAAATTCAGTTTTCGGAATCGCCGTCAAAAGAACATCGGAAAGACTGTTTTTTGTTTCGAGAGCGTCCGTCTCTACCACTTCAAGGTGCTCCACTGCAAAAGTCTCACGAAGATACCCGACCAGAATCGGATCGATCTCAATCGCGATCAGCGGAGCGTTACGCTCAAGGAGAACCCGTGTCAGCGTGCCCGCACCTGGACCGATCTCCAAAACGGGGACTCCAACGGGGATTTCAGCATCCCGAACCAAGGCTCTCAGTAAATTCCCATCGAAGAGAAAGTTCTGCCCTTTTCGGGGGTCAAATCGAAAACCCCGTGAACGCAGTTCATCGAGAATCTCTGACCGAGAAAAAGAAAACGGGAGGCCCCCCTTCGGGGAACTCCCGTTTTGATTCTCGCCGTCCTTCGGATCCAAATCGGAGATGGAATCCCCGCAAGGTCCCATCACTCGATCGTATCTCCCAAGCGGATCTCCACTCGGCGGCACTGTCGACGCCCTGACTCGATGTCAGGATTCACTCCCGGAACAGGTTGGGCCCAACCGGAGGAGGAAAGACGCAGGAATTTTTTATCAAATCCAAGTGCGACAAACTCTTTGAACACCGCATGGGCACGCTTCGCGCCAAGCTCCCAATTGTCAGCATTCTTAGACTTTTTAATCGGAGTATTATCGGTGTGGCCATCGATGTAGATCACATTCCGTGGGTAATCCCGCTGAATGTTACTGGCCAACTCCTGAATGATCGTTTTCCCCTGTTTCTTGAGAACACTTTTCCCTCTGTCGAAGAGAACATCATCGCGCAGCATAATGCCGCCAGTCTCAGGATTCATCGTCGCCCCCGGAGCGATTCTCTCAGTTGAAATCAGCACCTTGGGGAGGTCATTAAGACTCTGCTTGAGGGCCGCATTGGCTTCTAGCAGTGAATTTCTTTCGTCAGTGATCGCAGACAGATTACCTTCAAGATCCAGGATCTTTGCCGAGCTGCGCTCCAACTGAGCCTCTCCATCAAAGCCAGCAATCTGGGTATCCCGAAGGCGCTTTTCCATATCCGAATTGACCCGATTCGCTCGTTGTAATTTACTCACGGCATCCTCGTACTTGACGTAGGGAACACACGAGCACAACAGCATTGGAACAATCCAGAGGCACAAGGTTCTGGCAAAGTTAATAACGTTCATGAAAACTTCCTTTCACGGACAGGTACCGCAAAAAAGACCTGCAGATATCACCCGCAACTCAAGAGAAGGCAGCAAGTATCGTTGCTTCTCCAGATCGGTCTCTTCTTTTGGCGAGATCCATTCGAGCTCCAGAGCGCGACGTCCCTCTGGAAGTGGCAGTGTGCCACGGTCCCCACCCCTGCGGAAGAGACCTTCCCAAGAATCACAGCGCATCGAACCTCACCGGATTTGTCTCAAAATCTCACTCTGTGACTGACCAGAGTTCCCGACCCCCCCCCAAAAAAAAACTGGGCCTCCCGGGGATTCCCCAGAGGCCCAATTTCATGGATCTCGGTCATGGTCTTTAGCCCGGCATTCGCCTACAGGCTACCGACAATACTTTCGACAAGCCCATTCATGAAGTTCACAGCTCCATGATCTCCCCAATCAGGGAAGGTTCCGCCAGGATTCATGAGGTTCATGAGGAGAGCGGCAGGAATCAACAGGCACAGCAGCGTCAAGACCAGCAGAACGGTCATCGCCGTTGCAGGCTTCTTGCGAACCATCTGCATTTCTGTGTTTCCAGAAAGCATCAGTTCGTCGCCACCCGTATCTCCTCCAACTTCTTCATCGAAATCGAAGGAATCCAGAGACAAATCATCCGTGTCGATGACGGTTTCATCGCCGACACCTCCGAGATCAAGCTCGGATTCACCCTCCAGGAGGGAGCCGCTTCCGTCATCCTCGAGGAGTCCCTCGATGTTGAGAACGGTCTCATCCGTTGAAAAATCTTCCAGCTCAAGGCCGTCATCTTCCAGCATGCCGCCGCCATCCTCAGAGAGAACCACCGTCGGTTCGGTGGAACGGCCCTCCATATAGGCCTCGAGGTCCTGCTGGTTGAAGTAGACTTCGCCGCCATCGTGTTCGGCGCGAATGTTCTCGTTACTGACCAGTCCCTGAAGCTCATCTGCGGAGATCCCCAGATGCTGAGCGGCCTGATCAAAGTTCAATCGATCTGACATGTAATTGAAACCTTTCCGAAGGTTAAGCCTACTTGCGGCCCGCGTCTTTCATGGCCTTGACACTGGGCTTCTGCTTACCCTTTTGGGAATATTCCTGAGGGACGAAGTCGTAGTTAAGATCACGGACACTATGGACGTTGAATCCATTACCCGATTCAAAACCGGTCCAAAGCTTTTTGGTATTGGTATCAAAGATGGCGAGGCCTTCGGCAGCACCCTTGCCCTGCATGACGAATGAAGTCATGACAAAGCCATTGCTGGCGGTTCCGGTCTCACCATGAGCCACCTTTGGTGCGGATTCAGATCCCACCAAGAGCATCAAATTTGCTCCGACAGAGATCCCCAGAAGAACGGGCAACCAGAAAGTCTTCAGACGTCCCGGATTTTCAGCGGTGTTTGACATCGCTCTCATTCCTTTCACGGGCCAGGAACTTTTCATTTCCAGACCCAGTTACTATCAGCCGTCCAGGTTCGCTCCCGGTACGGTGATTCCCGACCTGTCCCCACAGGCCCCGAATCGATTTTGCCGACCCGACGAAGAATCTCGAAGATTCCTGTCGCACAGATCGGGAACGCTTCGGATGATGCTCCAGTGATGACGGACCACCCGGGGATTTATTCACTGATCGATACTTGTGTCATTCTTTCCTGTCACACTCTTTCGAGTGCTCGGAATCGAGCGGTCTCTGAAGCGGATCTCGGGGAGTCCCCGTCAACCACAGCTCCGATTGAAGACTTCAAGATTCAGAAAAGGATTGTAGCCCGGTCTCACGGTGCGGCAAGGGGTCCATCGGGGGTTCCTTCAGGAGATTCCCCGGTGAGCCGATCCGGCCCCAGATAGCGGCTGAGCCTCTTCAGGAGCGGTTGCTGCCTGGAATCCTCCCCTCTCTCAAGGCGCCCTCCAGCCTGCTCAGAGAGGCGCCGGAAGGTCTCCAGGTCAGAAAGGGGCCGGGCCAGCAGGAACCGCCCCTGCCCACTTTGACGAATTCCGCGGACTTCTCCGCCCCCCCGTAAATCGAGATCCCTTTCAGCGATTCGGAACCCATCGTCCTCTTCCAGAAAAACCTGCAATCTCTCATCGACATCTTCCGGATCGCCTTCGACCGAGAAAAAGCACCAGGAGGCTCGATCTCCACGTCCAACACGTCCCCTCAGCTGGTGAAGCTGAGAAAGTCCAAATAGATCTGCATTTTCGATCCACAGAACCGAAAGCTCAGGCACGTCGAGACCCACCTCGACAATACTGGTGGCGACCAGAACCGACGATTCTCCCGATCTGAAACTTTCCATATGGCGACTCCGGTCCTCCACTGAGAGGCGGCCGTGGAGAACACGGATCCCCCGAGAGGAAAGCGAAGTCTTGCGAAGTCGAGACGCGACCTGCTCCACTCCCTGTGGATCATCGCCATCCCCTTCTTCAATTCTCGGAACGACGAACAGGACTCGTTGGCCGTCATCTATTTCTCGGCATAGAAAATCGATGGCGGCTGAAAATCTGTCCGCAGGAACCATTCGAGTTTTCACAGGTTGGCGGCCGGGAGGTTTTTCATCGACTCGACTGAGATCGAATTCTCCTCTCATTGCGAGAGCGAGGCTTCGCGGAATCGGTGTCGCTGAGAGATGCAGACGATGAACCCCAGAGCCCTTCGCCGCCAATTTCTGCCGTTGCTCGACACCAAACTTCTGCTCTTCGTCGACGACCACCAGTGAAAGTCGATCAAACTGCACTGAATCGGAGATCACGGCATGGGTTCCCACAACGATGTCCACTTCACCAAGTGCGATCTGCTTCTTAACAGCTGCAGCGGTTCCTGAAACCACAAGAGCGATCTTCAGCCTCGACCCGCTCAGTATTTTTTCGAGGGTCTTCAAATGCTGCTCAGCAAGAGTCATGGTTGGAGCCACCAGAACCGCCTGATGCCCATCAGCAACTACGGCCAAGATGGCCCAGATTGCGACAGCAGTCTTACCACTGCCGACATCCCCCTGAACCAATCTGGCCATGGGAAACCCCGCCTGAAGATCCTCACGAATCTCAGCGATCACCCGATTTTGAGCGCCCGTAAACTCAAAAGAAAAACGGGCACGAATCCTCTCTTCCACCTTTTCACCGATCTCACAGGGATCCATCTTTTGCTGCTGTCGCTGTCGGCGTGCCCGGGCCTGCCCTTCCGCGTGATAGTACAGTTCTAATTGTGCCAGTTGATGTCGGCACGCCTCTAGCTCTGCTGAGGTTCGAGGCTGGTGGAGACCCTGGTAAAGTCGGTCGAGGGTTCGTCCTCCCGTCAAAATATCCGGCAGCTCTCCGGAGAGGGAAAACTCCCGAGAGAGGACTTGGTCGATACATTTCCGCAGAAAATCCTGGCTCACACCCGAGGTCGAACGATAGACCGCCACAATGCCCCCATGCCCAGGTGGAATGGGATCACGATCAGGGGCAGCCGCGACGGTCGGGTGGGACATCGTTGGCTTTCTGAATAATCGGATCGGTGCCGTGACCCAACCGACGAACCCTGCTCGGAGCGGAGGACGAAATCGCCTCGGCATGAACCATTGCAAAGTGACCGCTGTCGCAGCAGCGTCGTCGCAAATCAGTGTCGTTTCCCAACGCCCCTGACCAGAGGGGATCCAAACGGGATCTTCGGCAATCGTTCCAAAGAGACTTCTTCGATCTCCATCCGGAACATCCCGAAGATCTCCTCGAAGCTCAAGATCTTCATAACGGACGGGAACATGATGCAGAAAGTCGCCGAGAGTCTTCAGCCCGAGCCGATCCAGATGCCGAGCCATCACGGGCCCGACCCCTCGAAGACGGGTCACTGACTCCAATAGAGGATCTGTTACCGATGGGTCAGGTGGGGTTTGGGTCATCTGCTCCCCTCCTTCTTCGCCATCTTCCAAGCGTCTTTTGAGGCACCTCCAGCAAACAGCGAGAGGCCGAGTCGCAGCATCCTCTATGCGAGGATCCTGCCTTTGGGAAAGACTTAGCCCCTCAGCTCATCGACCAGGCGTTCGACCTCGCGCTTGAAACCCGAGTCACCCTCCATGAGCTTACGAATCTTGCGATAGGAACTACTCGTGGTTGAGTGAGTTCTGCCACCCAACTCAGATCCGATTTCGGCAAATGACCGATTCGTCAGTATTCTTGCAAGATAAGTCGCAACATTACGGGCCATGGCCGTCGTCCGAGTACGGGAACGGGAATTAATCTCGACCGGATCAACAGACCAACGACGTGCAACGGATTCGACGATCATTTCAATGTGAATGACCCGTTGACCATCCTTGACCAAAGGTTCAAGGCAACGACGAGCCAACGGAAGATCGATTCTGCTACCTCGTAAATCGACTTCTGCAAATAGACGCGTCAATGCTCCCAAGAGTTCCCGGACACTTTTACGAATACTCTGTGCAATGTAATTCAAAACCTCGCCCGGAACCTGAATCCCGTGACGGATCGATTCCCTCTGAAGAATCGAAAGGCGTGTCTCCAGATCGGGAGCTTCCATTCGGGTGACAAGCCCGGCCAAGAAACGGTTGCGCAACTGAAGCTGAAGAAATTCACACTGCCTCGGAGGAAGATCACAGGCCAGAAAAACCTGACCTCCTGCTTGGGTGATCGCATCGATGGTCTCGATCAATTCTTCCTGGCACCTCTTCTTGCCGGCAATCATTTGGACATCATCAATTGCGAGGACCTTCAAAGAACGAAATTCCTCACGAAATTGATGAATGCTTTTGTTTTGTAGAGCCCGGACAAATTTCTGCACGAACTTTTCGCATTGGAGATAACGGATTCTACGCTCACCCTGAATGAAGAACTCCCGGGTCAATGCCTGAAGGAGATGCGTTTTTCCAAGGCCGCTTCCACCATGAAGAAAAACCGGATTGTATTTGGAACCGGGTTCCTTCAAGACTGCGCGCACTGCCTCGTACGCCACTCGATTCGATTTCCCCACCACAAATCGATCCAGCGTTAAATCCTGACGCATATTTCCAAGAAAGGAGGTCTGCGCAGCCGCCTGTGTTGGGGATTGCTTCGTCGGATCCGATTCGGAATGGAATTCCTGGAGACCCTGAAGAGAATCGCCTTCAGCAAATCGTGGGCTTCTCGACCGGAACTTGGGCAACCCTTCGGCTGCCCCCCTCTCTGCAGAAGAGTCCTGCATCATTGGGGAAGATTCGACGATACTCCACTCCACTGAGCCAAAGCCCTGATCCTTGAGGATCTGGTTCAAATCTGTTTCACAGTGCTGATGTAAAAAATCTCGTGAGAAAACAGAGTTGATGACGAGTCGAGTTCTTTGCTCGCACATTCCCGAAGGAGTCACGGTCTTTAGCCAGCGGGCGGCGACACTGCCACGATCCAAAGCGGAATAAGCATGAAGAACCTGATCCCAGTTTTCCAGAATCGTAGTCCTCGAATTGGAAGCCGAATCCTGAGCCTTCTGTGAATCCAGAGCTGGATTCACCATCTGCGGATCAACTGTTTCCGGATTCGCAGTGCTCACATTGCCCCCCATTACTCCCAAAGGATCACTCCCCAAAATGACGATCGATCACGACGGATAAAATCCGCTGGGTCCTCTCCGGAAATCTTCCAGAAAATTCCCTCACCGATCCTGCAAACCTGTCCGGGAGACATGAGGAGGGTTATGAGCACAGACACCGGGAGCCTCAGAAAGCAGAGCCCGTCGATCATGATCTGATCGGAGCACACTTCCCAGCAGCCAGAGCGACTGAAACTGTCACAGCACCGACGAAGAAGAGGCCGAATCGATGAGCGTTCTTGCCCAAACGACCCTGAAAGCAGCTCGGCGACGATTCCCCCCCGGGAAAAGCGGACTCACTGCCTGTTGGTTGCCATCCCCATCAGGTGAATACCTCATGAAAACCGGCCTACAGGGGAGATCCTGAGTTTTTAAGGGGAAAATCCATCCGACTTCCCCTCTCTGAGAACCTTGCAATCAAATGCAAATTCGTCTCGGCTCACCCTGACAGGCAACGGGCGAAGTTAGCAAAGAGAGGAGCTGAAGACAAGGCTCAGAATGACAAGTTTTCTGAAAGCGGAAGAGTCAAGAGAGAGAGGGGTTTTCAAGGTCTTTCAGATCAGGTCTGGAAGGGGATGGCACTTCTTCGGCCCTCTTTGCCTCAAGAATTTCTCGAAGCTTCTCCTGACCTGCATACCATTGGTCCCAGTTTTTTTTCAGACGAGCTCTGGAAGAAACTGCAGAATTCTCTTTCCAAGGATAATTCTGGACCTTTCCACTGATTTTCCCCGCCAGCTCAGAAGCCCATTTCCTGATCCAGGGATCCGAGGCTTCCAGGCCCGCCAGAGCCACCGGCATCGATTCATAACGGGGAAAGCGGACCAGCAGTCGTAAAGCGCAGATCCTGGCTCTCACAAATGAACCACGGGCCACTGAGTGCAGATGCGGAACAATGGAGGAACCCAAAGTGCCCAAATGCTTTTCGGCCCGAGTCCGATAAATCACTCTCTGTCTCTGCAAGTCCTTCACCCATTGATCAAGGAGAGCTCTCTGCTCCCCCTTCAAGGGTGCAAGAGGTGCGTCGAGATAAATCCTCAGGCTCTTCGAGACCTCCGGAACAGGAGAAGCAGGAGGAGCGGACTTCGGCTTCACGGGAAGCGATTTGCGTCGGGAATCTGGTTTCTTTGATGGGGTTCCTGTTCGCTGATTGATTTCAATCTTTGCCACATTCTTGCGCTGAAGACGCACAATTCCCTGGGGCCCCACTTTGAGAACGACTTCCCGGTCATTCTCAGAAACAACTTTTCCATCCAGCTTTGAACCATTGGTCAGATGAACCGTATCGGCCCATAAAGTCCCTGAAGAGAAGACTTCCTGACCCAAAATGATCACCGTAAAAATAAAGGTCGCTGACAGCAAAACTGAAGGTCTTAGGTCTCGCATCGGCCCATTTCTGACTGAGAACTTAATCGGCGTACCAAGGATCGATACTGTTTCTCCTCCAAAGGTTCGAGGGAAGGAGTCACAGATCCTCGACTGGCAACAGTTCCCGAAGATTTTCGACCGACTCGCGGTCCGAGGCCAATTTCCCAACCGGCTTCCATGAGGGCGATTCGAACCGTCGCTGCGGAACTGTATGTAGAAAGTATACCACCCTTGCCGCAAACCTCCCAAAGTGCCCGCATTACCTCCACAGACCACATCTCTGGGTTCTTCCCTGGAGAAAAAGGATCGAGGTATATGGCATCAAAGGAGGAATCGAGATCCTTGAATCGGTCTCTCGCATCACCGACCAACAGTCTTCCAGAATAAAGCTCCGTATCGACACTCTGGTCGACCACAAACGAAGACAGAATCTGCGCCAAGTCACCAGAACCGAAATGCGGCTGCAACTCGTCCAGCGGAAGTAATTCTTTCTCAAGGCTCGTCCACTCACAGCGAGTGCCTGGAACCTGACGCTGAATCTCGTGCAGGGTTACCGCAACATTCACCCCTAGACCAAATCCAACATCGAGAAAACGGATGCGTCCATGGGTACGGGCGAATTCGATGAGCCTGCAAGGAATCACAAACCGATGCAGAGCTTCATCGCGAGCTCCGCTCAGAGAATGATAATGCTCATTGTATTCGGGGTGAAAACGGGTCAGGGATCCGTCCTCTGTCAGGACTTCTTTTCGGCCCATCCTGGAACCTCCAAATTTCGCACGGCTGCCATGAGCACCAGCAGCGCAAGGTTGGTCGTCAACAATCGAATCCTCTCGCGGTCACCATGAAGCTGATAACAGTGTGAGCGGATTTCCCGTCGAGATGCCAATGCCAACCAAACCGTGCCCACTGGCTTCTTTGGAGTGCCCCCCGAAGGACCGGCAACTCCGCTCACCGAGATCGCCAAATCAGCCCCTGACTTCTCAAGGGCGTGAAGAGCCATCTGCTCCACAACTTCCTTGCTCACCGCTCCATGCTTTTCGATCAATGCCGGATCGACGGCCAGTTCCCGGGTCTTGGAAGAATTGGAATAGCAAACCCAACTGCAGGGAAAAACACGGCTCGAACCAGGGACATTGACCATGCGACTGCTGATCATGCCGCCAGTGCAAGATTCAGCGGTGGTCAGACTAAGCCCCGATTGCAATGCATGCTGAACGAGATGCTCCTCTACAGGCAGCCCCCCGACACCTACCACTGATGCGCCAAAGGACTCCGTCGCTTCTCCAAGAAGGGTGATTCCCTCTGGTAACCGAACTTCAATCTGTCCCCAACCACGCACGCAAATCTGGTATAGCTCCCCTTCTGGGACACGGGCAGAAACCCATTCATCCAACTGGGATTCAGGAACACCTACAAAATCAAGAATCTCGCCGTTCACCTTCGAGCGACTTCCCCTGTCCTCAAGTGCGCCAACGATGTGCTTTTGGAACATCGCTTCAAACTCATGGGGAACTCCGGGCAAAGCAAAGAGGGTCGTTTCCGAATGCAAGTCGACCGAAAACCCGGGCGCACTCCCCTTCGGATTCGAAAGAACCTTCGAACCTCTCGGAAAAAACGCCTGTTTGCGATTATTCTCCGTCGGCTCGAATCCGCGACGACGCAAGCGCTGACGGATCTCATCCCATGAACCCAGATCCTCGACCAACTCGACACCGAGATATTCAGCGACTTCCTGTCGAGTACGATCATCTTCAGTCGGTCCAAGGCCTCCGGTGATCACAATCCAGTCCACTTTTCTCT
>NZJA01000039.1 GCA_002691835.1 Planctomycetota bacterium | reverse complement strand
CCCGGACCTATTCCCGCAAGCGGGAGCGGAGTGGGCACTCCTTCGCCTCTGTTTGGTCTTTCTCCGGGTGGGGTTTACCCTGCCAAGGACGTCACCGCCCTCGCGGTGAGCTCTTACCTCACCATTTCACCCTTACCGATATCAAAGACACCGGCGGTATATTTTCTGTGGCACTTTCCCTAGGATCACTCCTGGTGGGAGTTACCCACCACCCTGCCCTGTGGAGCTCGGACTTTCCTCGCATTGAAAGATTCAACACGCGACCGCTACACTCGCTCACAGTGACATACTAACCGCTGAGGTCGTTTACTGGAAGAGTAGTGAAAGGCCTTGGATCAATCCTCCGATAGCAATGATTAATCCTGTGAGGCAGACGTAGTGGGTGAGCACTTCTTTGGGGATTGAGCGATCCTGCCGCTGTCTCAGTGTTACCAGGACGTGGACGGTTGACAGGCTGCCACAAAGTACCAGAAACAAGAACGCGTCCATCATTTTTGGACCTTTGCTCTCTGTGGGTCGAAAACTCTGTCGGCAATGTCGAGCATCGCGAGAAGGTTCAAGAGGCCAGCAAAGCAAGCTAAATGAACACCGGTATCGTTGAATCGGGGAACGTCTTTGTAAGTGTTGACGCTTTGCAGGCCATGCAGGACATTTTTGGCTGCAGGATCAAAAATAACGTCGATAACAGGAGTTAGACCACAGCCTGAACTGAGCCAGTATAGGTAAGGATTAAAGGTTCTTGAAATAGCTTCAAAATCGGAGAGAAGAACCCCTGCTAGCCACAGTCCATTGATCAGAAACAGAATCGAAAATCCCCGAAATCGTTCACCGATAAGAATGTGTGCAGATCCGGGGACGACCCATGCAGGAATGAGTAGTCCCAGCTGGGGCTTTGTCTTTTTCATCGGGCTCCACTCACATTGAAAATTGTTCGCCGAGGTAGTATCTGCGGGCATCTGTGTTTTTAAGAATCTCCTGTTGATCACCCTGAGCGATGATTCTTCCATCATAGATAATGTAGGAGCGATCGCAGACATTCAGAGTTTCACGGACATTATGATCTGTCAACAGAACGCCGATGCCCCTCTCTTCTGAAAGATATCGAATCACTTCCTGAAGATCTGCCACGGCGATGGGGTCCACTCCGCTGAAGGGTTCATCCAAGAGGATCAAAGAGGGCTCTGAAACCAGGGCTCTCGCGACTTCCAGTCGTCTCTTTTCACCGCCTGAGAGAACTTCACCGCGACTGTCGACTACTCTTTGCAGGCCGAACTCTTCGATGAGTTCTTCGAGTCGATCTGCTTGCTCGGGTTCACTGAGAGGGCGGGTTTCTAAAATCGCCATCAAATTTTGTCTCACGGTGAGACCTCGAAAGACGGAAGATTCCTGGGGAAGGTAACCCATTCCTTTTCGCGCGCGCTGGTACATGGGGAGACTCGAAATCTCTTCTCCATTAAAGAAAACCTGACCTTGATCCGATCGGATCATTCCCATCGTCATGCGGAAAGTCGTGGTTTTTCCGGCGCCATTTTTTCCAAGCAACCCGATAACTGATCCGGGGGGAACGTCAAAAGAGACGCGATCGGCCACCCTTCGGTTGCCATAGGATTTACAGAGATTCCTGACGGTCAGAATCATCGAATGAACCCACTTTCATTACGCCACGGCAGGGCTGGCCAGAAGATGATAAATCCCCTGCCGAGTAGGTTTGAACGACCAAAGTCTCCCCAATATCGAGAATCGAGACTTGAAGGACTGTTATCGCCCAACACAAAGTATCTTCCCTGACCAATGTCGAAAGGTCCAGTCACCGCAAAGTTTCCATTTCCAGTCCAGTGGAGGTCTCGGAAAACTTTTACCTGATGCAAGTAGCCGCCACATCTTTGTGCTCTCACGCGGATCCCCTGATTTTCTTTCAGTGTCAGGCCTGATTCGAGCTCTGAATCGGGAAGGGGGGTTTCAGCGACAAGATCCTCGTCTATGAAGAGCCGGACGGTTCGGTCGATCACTTCCATCGATAAAGTGACTTCTCTATCAGAAGGCAGCGAGATTTCCGAATTTTTCCAGATCGGATCTGTCAAGTTGGAGATCGTCAACAGTGATTCGCCTTCTCCGAAGGGGATTTTCCAGCGATAAGTCGATGGAGAATTATCGATTTCGATTTCTATCGACGATTCCGCGCCTGCTCTCGGTGTTGCACGTAATCGCGCAGTCATTTTAAGGTCGCGAATCAGAGCGGGAGCACTGCCTCGGTAGGAGCCGTTGTAGCCATAGTAGTTGTAAGCCGGGCGAGAGTATTGAAGTTCTCCTGAACCCGTCGAGAAGTTGAATCCCCAGCCCCCAGGGGTTTTGTCGGGGAGATCTGCGGTTTCTTTGGTATAGCGAGTCCAGCCCTTGTCTTGTTCCCATGCACTGGTTTCTGCAAGACCAGCTTCAGGGATGGAACTGTCATGAACAGGGATCCATAGATTTTCCTGAACCTTGACAGGTTTGACTTCGACTTTTCCGTCAATATGGATGTCCCCGTTGACGATTTGGATCGATTCTCCGGGAAGGCCAATGAGACGCTTGATGTAGTTTCGATGCGAATTGAATCGAAACACGACGACGTCCCAGCGTTTGGGTTCAACCGCATCGTAGCGAAACTTATCGACAAGAATTTTATTGCCACCGAGAATGTCATCGGGCTCGATCAATGTTTCATGCTTGTATGTGCATTCCCGGCACTCAACCCGAAGTGCTTTGGCGACGCCTGTTCGCGAGGTGGCTTCGGAAGTTGACCGGGTTTCCCTGCAGCCAGGGCAGACGAAGTTTTGTCCGGTTCCTGCACGAATTTTGAAGGGAACTCCAGTCTGGTCGCAGACGCCTTCAAGAATCCTGTAGCGTTCTCCCATTTGGACCCTGTTGGTAAGACTATCGCTGGTGATCCCCACTGGGGTGTCGACGCCACAATTGGGACAGTCGATACGGGCATTGAGCCCATGGAGATAGGGAGCCATCGACCCGGTGGGGATTTCGTACGACTCGAGAACGAAATGACGGATCAGCAGTGCGAGAAGCAGAGCCACAATGATGGCTTCCGCATTTTCTCTGAAGTCTTTCCACTTCACTTCTTATCCTCATCATCCAATCGCAACACGGCCATGAAAGCATCCTGTGGGATGGCTACGCTACCGATCTGCTTCATCCGCTTCTTTCCTTCTTTCTGTTTCTCCAGAAGCTTGCGTTTTCGGCTGATGTCACCACCGTAGCATTTGGCTGTCACGTTTTTCATCAGGGCCCTGATGGTTTCCCTGGCGACGATCTTGCCACCTATGGAAGCTTGCAGGGCAACTTGGAACATGTGACGGGGAATCACATTCTTGAGTTTTTTCAAGAGCGCTCGTCCTCGTCTTTCAGCCACCTCTTTGTGAACAATGATACTGAGAGCATCGACGGAATCACCATTGACGAGAATGTTCAATTTGACGAGTTGGTCTGCTCGATATTCTGAAAACTGGTAATCGAGAGTTCCGTAACCCCGTGTGTTCGATTTTAGTTTGTCGTAAAAGTCTGCAATGATTTCTGCCAGTGGGACCATGTAGGTCATCTGTACACGGGTCTGCGACAGATAATCTGTTTTCTTCCATTCTCCGCGCTTTTCATCCATGAGCTTCATGACGGCGCCGATGAATTCGACCGGGATAATAATGTTCGCTTCGACGATGGGTTCACGGACTTCATCGATGAGCATGACTTCTGGAAGTTGACTGGGGCTGTCGATGTGAGTGACTTCTCCTGATTTATGGAGAATCTCGTACGTAACTGTGGGGGCGGTTTGAACCACCTCTATTCCCGATTCTCGCTCAAGTCTTTCTTGAACGATTTCCATGTGGAGCAATCCCAGGAATCCACAACGGAACCCGAAACCCAGAGCGTCGGAAGACTCGGGTTGAAAGGTGAAGGAGGGATCGTTTAGCCATAGTTTTTCAAGTGCTGTACGGAGATTCTCATAGTCACCACTTTCGGTGGGGTATGTACCGCAGAAGACCATGGGGTTGGGGTTCATGAATCCGGGCAATGAATCTTTTGCGCCACCCACACGAGTCGTGACAGTATCGCCGATTTTGACATCATGGATCGTTTTGATACTGGCAAAGAAGTATCCCACTTCGCCCGCTTCGAGAGCGTCAACGGCTTCCATCCCGGGCTTGAAAATACCCACTTCGTCGACGGAGTACCAACGCCCAGTCGACAACAGGAGGATGTCGTCATTTTTTGTCAGTCGTCCTTCTTTGACGCAAATGTATACGATGACTCCCCGATACTCGTCGTAATGAGAATCAAAGATGAGCGCACGCAAGGGGGTTTCTCTCGGAGAATCAGGAGGCGGGACAAAGGTCACGATCGCTTCTAGAAGTTCGTCAATTCCTTCTCCTGATTTCGCAGAACAGCGAATCGTTTCACCCGGTTTGATGCCGAATGTCTGATTTAATTCTTCATCGATCTCGTCGGGGCGGGCCATCTGCAGATCTATTTTGTTCATGACCGGTATGATTTCGAGCCCTCCTTCGAGGGCCAGAAATGCATTGGCTACCGTTTGAGCTTCGACTCCCTGAGCCGCATCGACAACCAGTAAAGCACCTTGGCATGCTGCAAGGCTGCGGGAGACTTCATATCCGAAGTCCACATGGCCAGGAGTATCGATCAGGTTGAGCTGATAAGTTTCTCCATCATCGGCGGTGTAAATCATTCGCACAGTTTTTGCCTTGATGGTGATTCCGCGTTCCTGCTCCAGTTCCATGTCATCCAGAAGCTGATTCTTGAAATCTCTCTCGGTGATCGTCCCTGTTCGAAGGAGCAGACGGTCGGCAAGTGTCGATTTTCCGTGGTCGATGTGGGCCACGATAGAAAAGTTTCGAATTTTATCGGTGGGGAAGCTCATGACTTTTCCCCTTCCTTGAGAACGGCTTCAAAGAGTTGAGAGAATTTCTGAACGGCGAGTCCTCTGTGACTGATTTTATTTTTGTCTTCTGGAGACATCTCGCTGAAGGTCAGGGTTTGACCCTCTGGGATGAAAATCGGGTCGTAACCGAATCCGCCTTCTCCATGAGGCTCTTCAGCGATAATTCCTGGGCAACGTCCTTCAACCGAGAGGAGGACTTCATCGCCGTCGCAAAGAGCCAAGACACATGAGAAATAAGCTTCCCTCGACGCGTTCTCCCGTTCGGAGAGAGACTTCAGAAGTTTGTCGATGTTGTCGGTGAAAGATGCCTCTGGGCCAGCGTATCTCGCGGAATAAACTCCTGGCTCTCCATCAAGACCGGAAACGAACAGTCCGGTATCGTCCGCGAGGGAGAGTTGACCGCTCCAGTGGGAAAATTCACACGCCTTGATCACTGCATTTTCAAGAAGGGTGGATCCGTCTTCGACCGGGTCGGGAGCGGAACCATGAGTCTTCTCGAGGTCCTCAGGAGTCAGGAGTTGCTCGGGTGGAAGCAAAAGCGCATGACGGATTTCCCGGTGCTTGTTGGAGTTCCCTGAGGCTATCAGGAGTGGTCGATCGGGTAGGGGATTCAAGGTATCTCCGATTTGTGCACTTAGTGTGCTTCGTGCGCTGAGGCTCGATTCGGGAAAACCCCGGATCCTGCATGGATGGTACGAAACCCCCCCTTGGGAAGCAAGGTGACCCGGCTTGGAAGAGGCGTTCCGGGACCTCAATTTGAGGCTTCCCGGTAATGAATCCATACCTTCCATCAAGCCGGTGATCTCCTGTGTCTCGGGCCGGACAGCCCAGTACCCCAGATCGGGCAACCCCGTACCTTCAGATCGGGCAAACCTGTGCCCCAGATCAGTCAGCCAGAGCCCTCAGGTGGGGGGTCAGATCTTCACCGAGTTGCTGCAGTCCCTGTCGGGCCGCATCGAGAACCCGATTGAGAGTGTCCATGGGAATGGCCATCCCTTCGCAGCCACCTGCGATTTCGATCAAGTCCCCACTCAGGGTGCCGACCAGATTGAGGTCCACATCCGCTTTGCTGTCTTCAGAATACTCGAGATCAACCAAAACTTTGCCATCGACGATGCCGGCACTGACGGCCAGGACCTGATCTCTGCGGGGGTCGGCAGCCAATACTCCAGAGGCCAATTGAGCTTCGATCACCAATCCGATGGCAACGGTGGCCGCATTGATGGATGCCGTTCGTGTTCCGCCATCGGCATGGAGGACATCGCAGTCGACTCTCAGGGAGTACCCGGGCATCAGGCCCAGATCCAGACCACCTCGAATCGCTCTGCTGATCAGTCGCCGGATTTCAAGTGTGCGACCATCGGTGGAACCCGTCTGTCGTTCCAGTCGGGGGGATACCGAGTAGGGGGCCATTTGGTATTCAGCGGTGGCCCAGCCACTCGGGCCGTTGAGCCACCGGGGAGTCCCTTCCTCCATTTTTGCGACACACAGAATCGTCGTCTTTCCAGCATGGTAGAGGACGCTTGCTTCGATTCCGGGAATGACTCCGGTTTCGATCGTGACGGGACGGGGGGCATGGTCTTGCCGATTCTGCCGCATGGTCGATCTTCGCTTTCCGGTCTGGGTTGAAAATCAGGCCTGAAAGCCTGGAACGATCTTACCTCAACTCTCCTGAGAAGGGCGACATCCTCTGCATTTACCTCTAGAATCTTATTCATGCGAAGTTGAGGGAACAGGAGAACCATGAAAGTACTGATTGTTGGCGGAGCCGGTTACATCGGCAGTCACTGCGTCCTTGAAAGCCTGAGAGCAGGTCATGAGGTCGTTGTACTGGACGACCTCCGAACGGGGCACCGGGAGTCGATTGCAGATGTCGAACTGGTGGAGGGAAGCCTCCATCAGCAGAATGTGCTGCGCTCGGTTTTTGAAACCCATCAATTCGATGCGGTTTTCAATCTCGCCGCTTCCTGCAGTGTTCCGGAATCGGTTCATAATCCGGCCCTCTATTACCACAACAATCTGGCGGCGACTTTGAATCTCGCAACCGCAATGATCGAAGCCGGTGTCAACAAATTGGTTCACTCTTCAACGGCCGCGGTCTATGGCGATCCAGTGGTGGTCCCGATTCCTGAAGATCATCCGATGCACCCGGTGAATCCGTATGGAGATTCCAAAAGATTGATTGAGATGACGCTGACAGAAATGGCGAAATCCCATGACTTGAAGCATATTTGCCTCAGATACTTCAATGCCGCTGGAGCGGACGCTTCAGGGCTGATCGGAGAGGATCATCGAGATGAAAGCCATCTGATTCCTCTTCTATTGCAGTGTGCTTTGGGGCACCGCCAGCACTTTACGATCTTTGGTTCCGATTGGGATACCAGAGACGGCAGCTGTATTCGTGATTTTGTTCATGTCACAGACATCGCCCGAGCTCATCTGATGGCGCTGGACAGGATCGAAGATCTGGCGGGTGAATCGGTCAATCTGGGATCTTCCACAGGAGCGAGTGTTCGAGAGGTGGTTGACGTCGCCAAAAAAGTCTCAGGATGTGATTTTGAAGTTCGCGAAGAAGGACGTCGGGATGGCGATCCCTCAGTTCTGTTGGCTTCGAACGAGAAGGCACAAAAACTCTTGGGCTGGAGTCCTGATAACAGTGATCTCGACTATATCATGGAGACTGCCTGGCGCTGGCACAGGACTCATCCCAGTGGATACGGCAGTGATTTTCGACAAATGCCGGGTCAGAAAAGCCGTTTTGGGGAGCTGGCCGTCAAATTGGGATTTGTCACTGATCAAGACATCGAAAGAGTGCTCGTTGAACAGGATCGCATCCGCTCCGAGGGTCGGGGTCAAAAGATGATGGGACTCTGCATGGTTGAAATGGGATTGATTTCAACGACCCAGCTGGTGGAGATCTTGCGTCATTATGATGAGGGGCAGGCCTAGATTGCACCTTTGCACGGTGAAGTTTGAGACAAAGGCTTATTTCATGAAGTTCCGGAATCTCTGGGTTCTCAGTTTTGTTCTGGTGTCCCTGGTTTCGTGTTCTTCAACCTCTGATTCTCGAAGCAATTCTTCGAGGGTCTCAAATTCAGATCAGATCCTCGCAACCGTCGGACGTATCGAAATCACCTCGGGTGAATTAAAGAACCGAATTTTGGACCGATACTACGGGCCGAGAGCATTGAACGGATTGATCCGGGAGGCACTTTTTTCTGCTGAAGCAGAAAGATTAGGTCTCAGGGTCCGATCAGAAGAAGTTCTCTCAGAGGTGGATCGTCGACTGGAGTCGATGTTGGGAGACACTCCTGCAGAGCGTCGTCAGGCGATCCGGGAGTTGGATCGCAGGGGATTATCAGAGTTGGATTTACGCAAAGAGTTGACCAGTGAGATTGGTCAGGCGTTGCTGATTCAGAAAGTGGTATCTGCTCGCAGAGAGATTCTGGAGGAGGAAGCGCTCGAGCTCTGGCGTCAGACTTGGAAAGAACCGAGAAGGAGAGTCGAGCATCTCGCTTTTCCTTTTGGGAACCTTCGAGAAGAAGAACTGAATCGCCACGGGGAGTGGGTGGCCAGGGTTGGAGAGCGCTGGAGAAAAGGATTTCCGGTCGATGAAATCCTCCAGCGACCACCGGGACTTCGTCCGTCTTTTGAACCTCGCATCGGTGATTCTTGGCTGAGAGAAAGTGATCTGGCGGGTCGTCCCCTCTTTTATCGCCTTTTTGAAGTGAGCCGAGGAGAGGTCCTTGGGCCTCTCCGAGAAGATAATTTTGGCTGGCATTTGTTCAGGGTGGTGGAAGAGAAGTTCCCTCGCCCCTACGCTGAAGTGAGAGATTCACTGTTAGCCCAACTCCGGGATGCTCCCCCGACGGATGTCGAGGTTCTTGCAGTCGAGGAGAGTCTTCGATTGAGAATCCCGGTCAATGTCAGTGGGAACGCTTTCCGGAATCAGTGACAGCTCCTCCCTGCAGGAGACCCGGCATTGAAAATATAAAGATGAGACAACAATGAAACAGAGGCACTGGAATGATTTCTCGCGAGGAAGAAAACACCCCTGCGAATGAGGGAGTGGATCCGAAGCTGGAAGAAACCCCTGCGGAGGAAGAAACTGAACTCACTCCTCTCGAGGGAGATCAGTTGCGAAGTACGATTGAGGCGATCCTGTTCGCCTCTCCCGAACCGGTGAGTCGGCGTCGCCTTCAGGCGATGCTCAGAGAAGCCCCAAAAGGCGCGGTACGCGAGACACTTCTCTTGATGGAAGCCGAGTATCTCACTTCTCCGAGAGGCTTTCTTCTCCATGAGGATGGAGCAGGCATCCGATTACTGTCCAAGCCTGACTTTGCACCCTACGTCGCTCGCCTGCGCGGGGAAGGTCGCAGAATCAGATTGAGCTCTGCGGCATTTGAGACTTTGGCGGTCATCGCTTACCGCCAACCGGTCAAAAGAGCCGACCTTGAGGAGATCCGTGGGGTTTCCTGCGGACCAATTCTCAAAAACCTGATGGAATGGAACCTGATTCGAATCACAGGGCAAGATGAGAGCATTGGTCGTCCGCTGCTTTACGGGACGACCACCGAATTTCTGGAGCTCTTCGGATTAAATGAACTGAATGGGCTACCTGAGCCCAGTCGCCTCAAAGATCAGGGTTCTGACCGCGGTCTTGAGATTCTGGACGAGATTATCCGGGGTCGCGAAGCCTCTGAGGAAAGCGCGCCAGAAGCGGCTGAAATCGGACCTGAAGAGCAAAGCTCTGCGGATCTGGAAGGAATTTTGGAAACGCCAGATGAGGCCCAGCCTCAGGTCCATGAGGACGATGGGACCCCTCTGCAAGCGGTTGGGGAAGAAACTGAAGATCTCCTCGGGGATGATTGGATCGATGACGAAGACGGGTCTTCTTGACAGCCTGAGTCACAGGGCTAATATTTCCTGCTTGTGCGCCGGTAGCTCAACTGGATAGAGCACCTGACTACGGATCAGGAGGTTGGGGGTTCGAATCCTCCCCGGCGTACTTTTTCCTTCCCCATCTCTCCCGCTGCCCCAATACGTGCCCGGGGTGCTGTTGATATCAGAACAGGAGGTCGTCCAGTGGACGACGCAACGGGAGTTTCCTGGTTACGGGATGAAGACTCCGATCTTAGATCGATGCTCCAGGCTTTGGAAGAAGCACGAGCTGCCGCAGATCAGGGCGAGGTCCCTGTCGGGGCAATTATCATGCATCCGGAAAAGGGTCTGGTCGCGCGGGCAAGGAATGCCAAAGAGACCTTGCAGGACCCGACCGCCCACGCTGAAATTTTGGCGATTGGGCAGGCCGCTGAAGCTTTGGGAAGCTGGCGATTGGAGCAGTGCACCCTGTTTAGCACTCTCGAACCGTGTCCCATGTGTGCCGGAGCCATTTTGCAATCAAGAATTGAACGAGTCGTTTTTGGTGCCAGCGATTCCCGCTGGGGTGCGATCGATTCGAAAATGAACATCTTCGAGCCAGGCCTCTTTAATCATGACGTGGTTTGGCAAGGAGGCGTCCTTGAAACGGAGGCTGCGGGCCTTCTCAAGGATTTTTTCCGTGAGATTCGGGATGGTCAGCCCCGATATCGTGGGAAAGAAGGGGACGGATCTTGATCCGACCTTCCTTCAAGGTGTAGAACGGACAATTCAGCGGAGGGGTGCCAGAGTGGTTGAATGGGCCGGTTTCGAAAACCGGTGTGCCTTTACGGGTACCGTGGGTTCGAATCCCACCCTCTCCGCCAGT
>NZJA01000038.1 GCA_002691835.1 Planctomycetota bacterium | reverse complement strand
GAGGGCTTCCGTGATGCTGCACCTTCCGGCATTGGTCATCACTGGGCAGATCGAGCAGGTCACCAGTGCGGCGACAAAGATCCACTTGGCAGTCCGCGGGCTCTTCGGCGAAGGAACCGAAGCGCAGGGAGATTTTTTCCAGATTTCGAATCAAAGAACTCTCGGTCTGACCGAGGACGAAATACTTGAGAACATCGCCTCCGTGTTGCCAAGAATTATCGAATACGAGCGTAAGCTGAGAGAAGAACTTCTCGAACGTCGGCGCGAGCGAATTGAGGACCGAATCGGACGCGCTTATGGAATTCTGTCCCACGCGCACGTGATCACCAGCAAAGAAGCTCTGGAGCATCTTTCTTTGGTTCGATTGGGTGCGACGATGGGGATTCTGGACCAAGTCAGCATGGCCCAGGTCAATCGCATGTTTTTGCACAGCCAGCCGGGACATCTTCAGTGCCTCCAGGGAGAACCTTTGTCGACGGAAGATCGGGATCGGAAAAGAGCCGATCTTTTGCGTGGTATTCTGGACAATCCCTCCGGAGAAGGATTCTCGGCTTCTTGAACATTTTTGGGTTTCTTCGGTTATCATGCCCGTTGGATGATATTCAGGGGACAGGAACTCAAGTTCATGCGTACTCAAGCATACTCGGCGTACTTGAGCACACTCATGGGAACCGAAATCCCATGAAGAACGTCATCCTGCTGAGAAGGACTCTCGATCAGGTTTGCGCTGTCAGTTTTTGACTTTGACGGCGTAGATCACCAGAGAAGGCCTGACGTTGGGAAAATGGAAACCGGGGAATCAGTAATCGAGTAACCGGGGTTTTCACAGGAAATCCGGTTATCAGGAGCAGCCAGGAGGTTGTTCCGACAGAGAATCAGAGCCGTCTCTTCCCAGTCAACGGGAAGATTCTTGGTCTGGTAAGGTGAGGAAAGAAACATGTTTGACCGATTTACCGATCGTGCACGCAAAGTCATGGCACTGGCGCGCAAAGAAGCCCAAAGATTCAGCCACGATTTCATAGGCACCGAACACATCCTTCTTGGCCTTGTTCAAGAAGGAAGTGGAGTCGCCGCCAATGTTTTCAAAAACCTTGATGTCGATTCAGGGAAAATCCGTGCGGAGATTGAACGTCAGGTCCAGACTGGCCACGCCATGGTCCATCAGGTGGGCCAATTGCCGTTCACCCCAAGAGCCAAGCGGGTCCTGGAGCTTTGTCAGGAAGCCGCAAAGGAATTACGTCACAACTACATCGGTACCGAGCATCTTCTCCTCGGCTTGATTCGTGAAGAACAAGGCGTGGCTGCTACGGTACTGAAAGACCTGGGACTGGTCCTTGAAGATGTCAGGACAGAAGTTCTCGAAATACTCGGAGCCGATGTCAATGACTCTGATATGGAAGAGGCCGAGCCTGAATCCAAGCCGATGGGGCAGAAATCGAGAAATTCCAAAACTCCAGCACTCGATTCATTCGGCCGTGATCTGACAGAGATGGCTCGTTCCGCTTCTTTGGATCCCGTCATTGGCCGCGCGGATGAGATTGAGCGCGTGATGCAAATCCTTGCCCGCAGAACCAAAAACAATCCGGTTCTATTGGGTGAGCCCGGCGTTGGTAAGAGTGCCATCGTGGAAGGCCTCGCTCAGGAAATCATCTCCGGTGATGTTCCTGAGATTCTTCGCAGCCAGAGAATCGTCGTTCTCGACCTTGCACTGATGGTTGCGGGAACAAAGTATCGAGGGCAGTTCGAGGAGCGCATCAAGGCGGTGATGACAGAAGTCAGCCGCGTCAAGAACGTGATCCTGTTCATCGACGAGTTGCACACGCTTGTTGGAGCGGGTGGAGCAGAAGGAGCGATCGATGCTTCGAATGTGTTGAAGCCCGCCCTTTCCAGAGGCGAGATTCAGTGCATAGGTGCGACAACTCTCGACGAATACCGTAAGCACATTGAAAAAGACGGCGCACTGGAGAGAAGATTCCAGAGCATTATCGTCAACCCGCCGACTCGCGATGAGTCGGTCGAAATCCTCAAGGGTCTTCGGGACAAGTATGAAGCTCATCACAGGGTTGAGTACACCGACGATGCGCTCGTGTCGGCAGTCGATATGGCGGTCCGTTATATCAACGGGCGCTTCCTTCCCGACAAGGCGATTGACGTCATCGATGAGGCCGGATCCCGTGTCCGCCTCAAGCAATCAACCCGGCCCCCCGATTTGAAGGAATTGGATGAGCAAATCCTTGAACTTGATCGGGAGAAGGAGGCCTCGGTTGCTCAGCAAGATTTCGAACGAGCTGCCAACCTTCGAGACAAGGCGAGTCGCCTGAAGAAACAGCGCGAAGAAGAGTTGAGCAACTGGAAGCAGAAAGCCGACGAAACCTGCGGAGTCGTCGATGAGGAAATCATCGCTGATACTGTGGCGAAGATGACCGGTATTCCATTGACTCGAATCGACAGTGGCGAAGCTTCTCGACTTCTTAACATGGAGGACGAGCTTCACGACTCTGTCGTTTCGCAGCATGCTGCCATCGAGCGCATCAGTCGTGCTGTTCGCCGAAGTCGGAGTGGACTCAAAGATCCACGCCGCCCAGTGGGTTCGTTCCTGTTTCTCGGTCCTACGGGAGTGGGTAAAACCCTGCTCGCCAAGAGCTTGGCAAAGTTTCTGTTTGGTGAAGAAGATGCTCTGATCCAGGTGGATATGTCCGAGTTTATGGAAAAACACAATGTTTCCAGACTGGTCGGAGCTCCCCCAGGATACGTAGGATATGAAGAAGGTGGCCAGCTGACGGAGAAGATCCGTCGTCGTCCTTACTCTGTGGTTCTACTGGATGAGGTGGAGAAGGCGCACTCCGATGTCTTCAACATGTTGTTGCAGGTGATGGAGGAAGGGCATGTGACCGATTCATTCGGCCGAGTCATCGACTTCCGCAATGTGGTGTTGATCATGACCTCCAATATCGGTGCAGATCTGATCAAGAATCAGAGTTCTCTTGGATTCCGCAACACAGAGGGTGGGCGAAATTCAGAACAGATGAGCAAGGAAGTCATGGGCGAAGTGGAAAAATTCTTCCGTCCAGAATTTCTCAATCGTCTCGATGACACTGTCTTCTTCGAGCCTCTGGGCCGAGAAGACCTGAATGAGATCATTGATATTGAGATGAAGCAGGTCATGGAGCGTCTTCGTGAGCAGGGAATCGAGTTGCGTCTTTCTGACGTCGCCAAGGATTTCCTGATTGATGAAGGTTACAACCCAGACTTTGGTGCACGTCCCCTGCGTCGATCGATTCAGAAGTTCGTTGAAGATCCTCTTTCTGAGGAGCTGTTACGGGGCGAGGTCAAGCAGGGAACTGTTCTTGAGGCGGAAGTCTTTGAGAAGTCTTTGCGATTCAAGGTGATTCCGTCAGATTCACCAAAGGAAGCTGACGCGCCGACAGCCGCTCCTTAATGGGGCTCAGGAGGGTTCCGGGGCCAGCCAGGCTTTGCGAACCATTCCTGCGAGATACATGGAACCCGTGGCCGCAATCGGTTCTCCGGTTGCGGCCATTTTTCTAAGCCAGCGAAGACCCTCCTCTGGGCTTTCAGCCACCTGTAGCCTGCGTCCATGTTGATCGGCGATCGGCTGAAGTTCAGTGGCGATTTCTTGGGCAGACATTCCCCGGGGGACTGGAATTCCCAGAGTGCAGATTTCTGGGAACGGATCGAGCTGAGACAACTCTGCCAAAGTCGCTTGGGGATTTTTGTCTGCAAGCATCCCCAAAAGGATGGCGCCGCCACGCGGGTGCTCGGAAGAAGAGTCGGGAGAGATTTGCTGATTTCGAAAAGATCGGAATCCTTGAACAAATGCTCGTAGTGAGGCCGGGGTATGTGCGCCGTCCAGAAGGAGCGGAGGGAATCCCTGCAGAACTTCGAGACGAGCAGGCAGCTTCATTTCCTTCCAGGCCCTTGAGACCTCTTCTGAGGTGAAGGGCTCAAACTCCGGCAATCTTTCGAGGGCCTGAAGCGCAGTGGCTCCATTCAGCTTCTGATGGCTCGGGACAGAATCCGGAATTCGAGAATCTTCACAGGAGATGCTGGGAGAGGATTGAAGAGTTCTGGCGATTTGTTCAGCAGTCCCAGCCGTTTCCCCAGAAGAGATCATGAAGGGTTTTCCCGATCGGGCGATTTTTGATTTCTCTGCGGCGATTTTTTCGCAGGTGTCCCCAAGCAGGGCAGTGTGCTCAAGGTCGATGGTCGTCAAGATTCCGAGATCGTGCGGAATCGCAGTTGTCGAGTCGAGCGGTCCTCCGAGCCCAACTTCGAGAAGAATATTTTCTACTCCCTCTGAGACGGCGATTTCAGTAAACAGTGCTGTCCATAGATCAAAGAAGGTGGGCAATGGATCTCCTGCTGACTGCCCAGCGATGAGAGCGGGGTAGATCTTGTGGAGTCCTGCAAGGAGTCGCGGGAAGGAAACCTGTTCCCCGTTGAGGCGGATTCTTTCTTCAAGGGAGATCAGATGGGGAGAAGTGGTGGCCGCTGTCGTTTGACCTCGGATGGACAATAACGATTCGAGCCAGAGGACAGTGGATCCCTTGCCTTTTGATCCGGCAACTTGAATCACTCGTTGCTGTGAGGTGTCCAGATGTAAACGATCGAGAAGCTTGCGGCAGCGAAGGGGACCCCATTCGCGCCTTTCTTGACCCAATGGCAACTGCTTCTCCCAATTGGTAAAGGAGGCCAGCCATGCGGGTAGATCTTTCGGATCTCCCGGGGGAGGTGCGATCGCAACCATACTGGGAGGACTCCCTTCTGCAGGTACTTTCTCAACCACATTGAGCCTGAAGCGCATTGACCTTTGTCCGACGATGACACAGCATCCGTGATGAGCGAAGTCTTCCCAAGCAGCTTCCCAAGGCGCTTCCGCTGTCGACAGTCAAATTGGTCTGTCCGCAGTCAAATTTTACGGAACAGTGTACTTTGTCGACAGTTTCTTTCGTGCAGGATTCTGGGGGTGAAATGAAACCAAAGATCGGACTCAACGTGGATGTCGCGATCGAGGATTCCGGACGGATCGTCACCCGGATGAATATTCGTTATTCCGATTTGATTCTTCGACACGGTGGAATTCCCGTGATTTTTCCTCCGGGTATTCACCCCGAGGAGGTTCTGGAACTGGTCGATGGGTTTCTGTTAATCGGAGGAGACGACTACCGCTGCAGTTTGAGCGCGGGTTCGGAGGCTCCACCTCGATATGTCGAAGTTCTTCCCAGGAGAGAAGAAGCCGATCTCGCATGGGCTCGGAGCCTCCTCGATTCTGATATCCCGGTTCTGGGAATCTGTGGCGGACTTCAGGCCCTGTGTTTGGTGGCTGGGGGAAACCTGTATGGAGACATTGAGACCGAGACAGAGTCTGACGTCGTTCATCGGATCATCGAGAAGGGAGTGATTCCCCGTCACGAAGTTCATTGGCATGGAGGGCTGGAAGACGCTCCTGGGCCAGGTTCCTTTCTCGTGAATTCGAGTCACCACCAATCGGTCAGGGATTTACCGGAGCACTGGAAACTGTTGGCAGAATCTTCGGACGGGATTATCGAAGCTTGCAGTGATGAAACGGGACGCTGTATTGGGATACAGTGGCATCCTGAATTGATGGAAGAAGATCAATTGGGTCATGCGGTCGTCGAACGCATGATTCAAAACGCCAGCCAGCGTCAGGGGGAGCGTCTTGCCTAAGTTACTCGTATGCGCCGGAGAGCCTTCGGGAGATCTGCATGGTGCGCGACTGGTTCGGGAGTGCCTTTCCCTGTGTCCTGATCTTGAAGTGGACGCCATTGGGGGGGCTCATTTGGCGCAGTCTGGGGCTCGTCTCCGAGCGGACCGTACCGACAAGGCGGTGATGGGGTGGCTCCCTGTATTGTCGCAATTCAGTTCCATAGTGGATCACTCTGCCAGTTTCGTGGAGGAGCTTCTTTCATCTCCTCCGGATCACCTCGTCGTGATCGACTACCCGGGTCTTCATGGAAATCTCGCCGCGATGGCTCGAAGGCTGGGAATCCCGGTGACCTATTATATTTGTCCACAGGTGTGGGCTTGGGCCCCTTGGAGAATGAAACGGATCGCTCGTTGTGCGGACCAGCTGTTGGTGGTGATTCCGTTCGAAGAGCAGCTTTATTCTCGATATCACTCGAAAGTGG
The DNA here is from genome assembly GCA_002691835.1 of Planctomycetota bacterium. The sequence goes on along the minus strand of NZJA01000038.1, from coordinate 13,143 downwards.
TCCATGTGGGGAACCCTGTTTTTGATCATCTTTCGGATGCGGGACCTGCTCCAGAAATTGAGGGGGCTTCCGGCGCGCCGATTCTCGCCCTTCTCCCAGGAAGCCGTCGCCAGGAACTGATTAATGGGCTTCCTGCTCTCGTTCGAGCTGCTCGGGAGTTGAAGCTCGAGTCTCCAGATCTTGAGATTTGGGTCTCCTGCCAGCGGGAGGAACTGCGCTCTATTGTGACCGACATCATTGGAGATGCCGGAGACGTGAAGATCTATAGCGGTGAAGCTCGGGCTTTGCAGTCGCGTGCGAGGTTAGCCATCGTTTGCTCAGGGACAGCGACCCTGGAAACGGCATGGCATGGAGTTCCGATGGTCGTGGCCTATCCAGCAAATGATTTACAGAGATCCATGTTTTCTCTATTGGGTGTGGCGCCCTATTTCTCATTGGTCAATTTATTCGCCGGTGAAGCCGTGGTTCCTGAAAGGTTAGTCGAACCTGGGGACGGAGCTGCCATTGCAAGGTTGGCAAGGCCACTTCTCGATGATGGCGAAGCGAGTCAGCAGGTCAGTCGCCTTCAGGCCTTGAAAGAGGAGCTTTTTCACCCCGGAGCGAGTGCGAGAGCAGCCCGATCTGTCCTCCAGCAGATTCCCGATAGTGGTGTTTCGCTGATCTGAAACCATGGACCTGTTATGATAAATCCATGGTTTATTTTGGCCCCAAAAGATATCGCCCCGAGAGAGTGGGGCCGACGACCCGGGAGCGAGCGCGAATCCTCGGATCTCTGGCGTTGTTAGTGGTTCTTATTCTGACGGTCTGGTCTTCCCAGAGCCCGGAGCAAGATCCGACCATGAATGTTCCGCTGATGCCCATCAGCGGAGGTGGAGAATCGTCCACGACTTCAACCAACCTGCCAGTAGGAGGTCCGGGTCTTCCGTCAGGAGAAGTTCCTGAGCCAGTTTCTCTTCCCCTTCCAGCAGAGAGCCCTCCACCGATTCCATTTGAGAAAAACGATGCCATTTTGTTGGCGGTGAGAGATGGAGAAGCGGTGATCGAAGGACCGACCGAATTGGCGGGACTTCATTACCTTCTTCAGCGTTGGCGCAGTGATTGGAAACCGACCGAGATCTCTGAGCCTCCCGATGTGACCGAGTTGGCCAGCATCGCTCCTGAGATTCGTGGAAAAAGATACAACTTTGTCATTTCCTTAATCGAGAATCCGCGCCTTCGGGAATTGGAAGAGAACCCATCAGGGCTGTCTTCTGTTTGGGAGGCATTTGGTTCTGATCGTTCGAATCGCCTCCATAGAATCAATTTCATCAGTAAACCTAAAAACCTTCCCAGAAGCAGTGAAGTGGTGGTGACGGGAGATTTCCTTCGCCTTTACCGATACGAGACGGTGACGGGGCTGGAAGGAATGGTTCCCGAATGGGTTTGTGGCCAACTTGAGCCTTATGAAAATCCCTTTGCAGGCCGCTCAGGTTGGGCTCAGGAGATGTTCTGGGTTCTTTCAGTTCTGGGGGCATTCACCCTTTTGGTCGGAGTTTATTTCTACACTCGTTCCACGTCTGTGGATGGCCGAGGGAAGAAACCCCGCAAATGACCGTAAAGCCGATCGCCTTCTCACCTGAAACAGCTTCCAGCGTCATTCACATCTCGGAGGATGCGTCCTTTTCGATGGGGAATGATCTGAAAACATTCAGCCGTGCGCTTTTGTTTAGGGATCAAAAGGTCGATTCAGCATGGGGAGCTTCGATTCAGAAGATCTTCGAGGCTGGTGAAATCCAGTTCTCAGAAGTCGTTCTGGACGCTGGAGAATCTCTCAAGGATCAGCAAGGCCTGACTCGCATTCTCGAACATATGGCCGCAGCAGATCTCGACAGGGATAGTTGTGTCATCGCTGCAGGCGGCGGCAGCCTGGGTGATGTTGTCGGATTTGCCGCTTCGATTTGGAACAGGGGAGTGCCATGGATCGCAGTTCCCACGACATTGTTAGCGATGGTGGACGCTCATCTCGGTGGAAAAACAGCGATTCAATACGGTGGGATTAAAAACCGTATTGGCAGTTTTCATCTACCGGAGAAAGTCTGGGTGGAACCTGCGTTACTGAAGTCTCTTCCAATCACGGAACTTCGGCAGGGTTGGGCTGAACTCATCAAGTCTGCTGTAATTGGTGGTGGCGAACTTTTGGATTCACTTCAGGCAGGGATTCCAAAAAATCTGATTCCAGATCTTCAGCAACTCAAAAATGCGATGACTGTCAAAGTTGATGTCGTCAACGGGGACATGTATGAAGCCGGACAGCGAAGAGTCCTCAATCTGGGCCACACTTTGGGGCATGCACTCGAAATGGAAAGCATTGAGGGACAAAGAGATTGGGGACATGGGGAAGCCGTCTCGATGGGAATGGTCTTCGCCGGTCATATTGCCGACCAATGCGGGATTTCAGATGAGCCGATGAGACCGTTGATTTCATCCCTTCTGCAGCGAGTGGGCTTGCCGCTCAGACCAGATCCGCTTCCTGATCCGAACCGACTTCTCGATCGAATAGAGTGCGACAAGAAGAGTCGATCCGGTGTGGTTTCCTGGGTATTACCGAAAAAACCGGGTCACATGATCATCCGCGAATTTGATCGACAAGAGGTTCAAGAGCTTCTTTCATCCTGGGCTACCCAGGAATGAGTGCTCCAGATTCTTCTCGGGACTTAATGAAATCGGGACTTCCGGGAAGAGCGATGGATCGCGAGATCCTTCGCTTGGCGGTGCCCGCCATATTGCAGTATCTCCTGCACACCTTTCAGTTCTTGATTGATACCCGGATGGTGTCCGATGCTTCCGGTGGAGGAGACGAAGCCCTCGCCTCTCTGAATCTCGTCTCGCCCCTGTGTTGGTCGCTGACGACGATTTTCACGGTGACTGCGATCGGGGCAGGTGCAGTCGTTGCCCGGAGAACCGGTGAAGGAGATGCTCTACGTTCAAGTCAGGCGCTGTGGACCTCCCTGGGTTTGGCGACGTTTCTTGGATTATTGGTGACCCTGCTATGTGTGGCAGGACGTGATATGGGCATGAACTGGCTCGGTCAGGAAATGTTTGATCAGGATCCCCAATCGAGGGCCAGAATTCTTCAAGAAGCGGGTGGGTATCTCACTTGGTTTCTCCTGCTTTTTCCATTGAGAGCTCTGGTGGTGACACTGGAATCGACGGTTCGGGGAGCAGGGGAGTCTTTGCTGCCTGTGGTCGGTGGAGTCGTCGCGAATCTCTTTAACATTCTTGGAAATGCAGTGCTTCTCTATGGCCTTTGGGGATTCCCGAAAATGGGTGTCGAGGGGGTCGGATTGGCGACCGGCCTGGCCCCTCTGGTGGAAGTCGTCCTGATTCTCGGAGTTCTTCTTCTGAGAAAGACAGGCAGGATTTCTCTGCGGATTCCAGGTGCGTTGGGATTCAGTTGGACTGAGGCGCGTCAGATTATCCGACTGAGTCTCCCTGCACTTGGGGCGGCGGTTCTGTTCCATTCCGGATTTGTGGTGTATCAGTTCGCAATTTTCAAACTGGATGCTCGCTCGATGGCCGCTCACAGGGCTGCGATAGCCATTCAGTCGCTCGCATTTCTCCCTTCACACGGTTTTCAGGCCGCAGCTGCAAGTGTGGTAGGCAGGTTACTGGGAGCAGGTCACAGGGAAGCCGCTATGAGAACGGCTTATCGCAGCAGTTATCTTGCGCTTCTTGCCATCACTCCGGTCTTCTTTTTGCTCTTCTTTTTTCCGATGGAATTGATGGGACTCTTCGAGCTGGAAGACAGCACCGCAAAACTGGCGGCAATCTGTTTGGTCATCGGGGCGTGTGAAATCCCATTCTTGATGCTGACCGAAACTCTGACGGGATGCCTGCGAGGTGCGGGTGCGAACATCCCGGTCATGTGGATTACTGCGATCGGCTCGTGGGGCTTTCGTGTGCCCTTCGCATGGATTCTGGCATATGGCTGGGGTGGTTTTCCTGCGATGGGACTGGAAGGTGTCTGGGTCGCAACGGTGCTCGACTGGATTATTCGATCACTTCTTTGTGTGGTGGTGATTCGTCGGCGTAATTGGCTTCATACGAAAGTCTGATCTTTCTCGCAGACTGAATCATTTGATCATTGAAGACAAAAAAAAGTGCGTGTGGGTTTTCACCCACACGCACTTTTTTAAGTTTACCCAGTCTATGGACAGGCTGGGAAGCTCAAGCAATCCAGAGCATCAGCAGTCGGATCGCCCCCGCAAGTGTTGGGGGCTGGCGGCTGTGGGCCTCCACTGAAGAGGAAGGCCAACAGGTAGACACCGTCTGCGACATTCGCAGCTCCGTCGTCATTGGTATCGACAGAATCCAGACAGCTTACAGCAGCACCGTTGAAGAGGTAGTTCAGGGCTGTCACAGCATCTGCAATGTTGATGTTGTTGTCGGCGTTGATATCACCGCGGACAAAAACTGGACCACCAGAAGTAAGGGTGATCACACCATGAACAAAGGTGGGCGGCATGGGGGTACTGTCGACCACGATCAGGTTATCCACGGGCAGAGAGCCTGCGGAGACACCATTTTGGAAGCTGAGATCAGTCGAGACCGGAGCAGTGCTTCCTGCGAAGGAGCCAGCAACGGTGTCAAACAGAAGCTCACCAAGAGGTGCTTCGTTATCGAGGGAGAGCGTGAAGGTCCCCAGGAAACTGACCACACAACCGACGGTAACGACGCCGTCACCGAGTTGTCCGTCGAAGAAGTCGACAGGAGTTCCAATGACATCTGGATCGATTCCGGTACTGATCAGCAGATTGGAGTCAAATCCGAGTCCAAGGGAGAAACCGGACACGTTGTTGGGGTATCCCGTGTTTCCTGCAGATTCAAGGCCCGTGATGATGACGCTGACGCTGCCGTTTCCGGTCGCAGTGTCGTAGGTTCCGGAGGCATCGTTGGCTGTCACGGTGAATGTCAGAGGCGGAGGAGCCAGGACTGTTACCGAACAATCGAGGACTCCTGCAGAAACTCCGCTGGTGGTACCTTCGATGGTGTAGGTGTGCTCTCCAAGGCTGACGCCAGAATCGCTGTAAGTCATCATTCCGCCGGCGATCACGGCAATCTCACTGCCGTCTCGGGTCACGCGGATCGAGTCATACATCATTCCATTCACCCAAGTCAGGGAGACGTCTTGGAAATCTGGATCCGGTTGAGAACAAGCGAGGCTGTTTTGACCCACCGGAGAGATCGTGCTCTCACAGGGAACAGCAGCAGTGTTCACTGAACCTTGAACGGCTTGAACAGTGTAGGTCGAGGTCCCGAAGGAGGCTGCGCCATCAGTGTAGCTGGTGGAAGCACCGGCAAGAGTCGCCAAAAGAGTTCCGTCTCTACGGATTTCAATGCTGTCGTAAACGTCTCCGTTGGTCCAGCTCAGATTGACGAGGGGGTTCACCATACTTCCAGAATCACACGCCAGACCTTGCACCGACGGAATGAAGTTTCCGGAAGGTGCTGCGGCTGTGAAATCCAGGGAGTTTGGGTCACCGACGTTGCCGGGCTTAAAGAGTCCCATCGTCAGCTGATTGTCAGCAGGCGGAGCATCGCAGGTGAAGTGGAAGTTGAAGAGCATCGACCAGCGAATCGCATTGGCATTCGGATCGGTGACAAAGCTGTCGGTACTCCAGGTCACACCGACACCGTTTTGGTTATTGACGGTCCAGTCCACTCCGGAGAATGGCTCTTCACTGTGCCATGTGATGTCTTTGAATCCGATGTTGGTCAGGGTTGCACCTGCTGGAACCGGAACAAAGAAGCTGTTGGCAGAGCGATCGGAGTACATGTTATAAATCGCATACTCGTAGTTCCAGGTTCCGTTGCCGTTATCGATTACGTCGTATCCGGCGATGAAGAGACCCTCATTGGGGATCTGAAGATCCACGAGAGTGACGGAGGGCTGGAAGTCCTGCCATGCCTGAATTGGCGGCGACTCCATCTGAGTATCACCGGCAAATGTGAGGCTTCTGTTACCAGACTGACCCACATTGACTTGGCGGTAAGAGGCATTGTTCGCCTGGTTTCCTGCAAGAGAGTCATCGAGAGCGACATACTGTCCACTCACGAAGTACTGGGCACCCGGGAAAAGGTTGTTGGTCAAGTCATCGACATGAACCTGCAACCTTCTGCAGATGTTACCTTCGCTGGGAGGGCAGTTTGGAGCCGAATAGGGGAACGGGAAAAATCCAGTGAAGGCATTCACCTGAGATCGAGGCCCGAGGTTACTCTGAGAGCCGTTGAGGCTTGCAGAGTATGGGTCGGCGCAACCTGGGGTCAGGAAAGAAAGACAACCTCCACCGCCACCGCAACCTACGCAAAGACCGGAGACCTGAAGAGCACAGAAGCCGTGCTTCAACCAAGACGATCCAATTTGTGAAAAGCGTCCGTCGTGAAGTCTGAACATGTCTTGAGCAATGACTGGGTGCTGATTGTTGTTGGCAATCCAGTCCAAATCGGCATCGCCGATGTTGCAAGAAGTCGTTGCGATGGAGTAGGCATAGATGTCTGTGCCGGCGCTGGTTCCGTAGGAGTTGGTACTGGGCAAATCACCGACGATGACATCGGGGTTCTGTGCAAAACCAACAACGGAAAAGAGGCAGAACAGTGCCACAAAAAGTCCGTGTGTAATCTTCAAAACATGTTCCTTTCCTGGAACTTGTGGGGTCTCTCCCTTGAGTCCCCTGGAGTCCCCTGGAGTCGATCGAGGACGACGACCCAGCGACTCAATGATTGATTCGGGCTAACTGAAAAGTCTCAATAAAGTAATCCAACTCATATGCGGAGAAAATCCACATTTTGGAAGGGTCGGAGTCTTCATCCCATTCATCTGACTATTATCTCATCCACTTCCCCTCGAATGAAGTGCCCATAGCAGTGTTTTGTTAAGGGTGCTTTCCCTTGCCCTCTATAGCAAATCCTCATTAGATAGTTCTATGAGGACCGGAGAAGAATCCAACCCCTCGGGGTCCTGAATATTTGCCCTTTTGAGGCGTTTTAGGACGGATTTGGAGGAAATCGTGAATTCTGGCGTGAACGCTGATTCCCCCATGGAGCAACCGGCAGGAGTGCTGGGGAGCGCATTTCCGATCGGCGTCATGATGGCCGTAGCCATGTGGACATCGGGATATATTGCCAGATTACCGTTTATCCAGGCTCATCCGGCCTTCCTTTTCGCGGTTCTGGCAGCCATCGTTTTTGTGGGGGGGAGATTCGCCGGATCCTCCCATCCGCGCCGTTGGATCGCCGCGATTCTCTCCAGTGCGATTGCCGCTGGATTTGATCTGCTCGTTCTCGGGGCCTACTTGGCCGAGGATCTCGATGAAGGTCCCTGGCATGCAGTTGTCTCCGTCACCAGCTTTTTTGCGGCAATGATCACTCTCGGAGGGCTCGGAGCAGCGACCGTCTCAGCCCCGAGTCGAAACTGGACTCGAGGAGAGGGTTGCGAGGCGATCTCTGCAGCTACTTTCCTTGCGACGACGGTGATGATTGCGATCGGGGGCCTCGTCACCAGTGAGGAGGCGGGGATGGCGGTTCCTGATTGGCCAGCCTCCTTTGGCGAAAATATGTTTCTCTTGCCGCTTTCTCGGATGACGGGCGGAATCTATTACGAGCACGCTCATCGACTTTACGGGACTCTGGTGGGCCTGGTGACGCTGTCGATGACGATTTATCTGGTGGCCCAGAAAGCGTCAAAATTGCTCCGCTGGGGGGCTTTTTTAGCTTTGGGACAGGTGATTTTCCAAGGAGTTCTTGGGGGCTTTCGGGTGACAGAGGTGGGGATGGTCACCGAGCAGGGGGGTCAGGTCGTCGATTGGCAGGAGTCCGCTTGGAGTCTTGCCTTGCGAGTGATTCACGGGGTGGATGGTCAATTATTCTTGGCTCTCACCGCGGTTCTTTGGCTCCTTTCTTCGAAGAGCTGGAATCGTCCCGTCAAAGGTGAAGTTCCTCGACTCGACCGGTTGCTGACAATTGGGCTGTTTCTCGCTTTGGTCAGCCAGCTGACGATGGGGGCTCTTTCTCGCCATATCTCCCGGGATTGGCTGATTCCGCATATTGTTGGAGCGTTTGCGGTTTTGGGCCTGATCATGGTTGTTGGGGCTCGTTGCAGCCTTCCGGGAATGCCGGCTCCACGGGTCCGAGTGGGGGGAGCGCTGGGATTACTGGCCACGATTCAGGTGACCTTGGGGTTTTATGCTCTCGCAGTGACCGGGACAAAGGTTCGCAGTGCTTCGAGTGGTGTTCAGGAGACCCTGGTGGCAACCTTTCATCAGACTCTTGGTGCGTTGATCCTCAGCCTCGCCGCGGTGCTGATCTGCTGGAGCATCCGAAGCAGTGAAATCGGAGAAATCGAGCATTCTGGGGCAAAATCTCCCTTAGAAAAATCTTCCTGAAACTCGTCGGGATCGTTTGCCTGTTATCGCCATGTTGCTAGCCTAACCTAAGCATGCGACGGGTGTATCAGAGCTCCGGTTTGCACGGAGCATTTGGGGATCATGGATTCCTGAACTCTGGTGCGGGGAAAAAGTCCGTCGCTCTTTGCAAACCGGGTGCTGGCGGCGGAACCGCTCGATCCCCGAATTTAGGAGGCAAAGCGTGACAACGACGCGATCCCCTATCTTCCCTCCTTGGGTGGATACCTTCATTAAATTGCTTGGTGCAGGCGGCGCTGTATCGGGACTGTATATCGTCCTAATGATTTACTTCGGCGCATCTCCCAAGACCCTCAACACAGGGTATATGCCAGAGCAGCCGGTTCCTTACAGCCATGCATTGCATGTGGGTGAGTTAGGAATGGACTGCAGGTACTGCCACAACACAGTGGAGCAGGCTGGATTCGCTGCAGTTCCTCCGACCGAAACTTGTATGAACTGCCACCAGTATGTTGCTCCAGCGAGTAACAAGTTGACGCCGATTCGTGAGTCCTATGAAACAGGTCTTCCTGTGGAGTGGGTGAAGATTCACGATTTGCCAGACCATGTTTATTTCAATCACAGTGCACATGTCACCCGCGGTGTTTCCTGCGTCGAGTGTCATGGTCGAGTCGATCGAATGGTGGAGGTCTGGCAGCACGCTCCATTGAGTATGGGGTGGTGTCTCGATTGCCATAGGGACCCGGCACCGCGTGTGCGACCGGTCGACAAGGTGACCGATCTGGAGTGGGGACTTGATAGGACCCCCGAGGAGAAAAGAGAAGAAGGAATCGAACTCTTGAAGGGCCTGGGGTTATACGACGCGGAAGGTCATCCGACCGTGCGCATGACTCTCCTGACGAACTGTTCCACATGTCATCGATAAATAAAAACATCCAAAACGGCTCGGGGAAGGCACTCTGGCGCAGTCTAGAGGACTATGCCGAAACCCCCGAATTCCAGGAGTTGGTTCACAAGGAATTTCCTAACCATGCTCCAGAACTTTTTCACTCCACCTCCCGTCGTCACTTTTTGAAAGTGATGGGCGCGTCTGTTGCGCTGGCTGGAGGACTCGCAGGCTGTCGTTGGCCGAAGGAATCGATCCTTCCGCACACGAGTCGTCCTGAGGGTCGCATTCCAGGAGTCCCGGTGACCTATGCTTCCTGTTGGGAGCAACAAGAGGTTGCGGAAGGGGTACTCGTCACCAGTTTCGACGGACGTCCGATTCGCGTGGACGGGAATGGAGATCATCCGACTCATCGGGGAAGTGCCACTTCGCAAATGCAGGCGAGTGTGCTCAACCTGTACGATCCGGGGCGTAGTAAAAACCCAGTGATCAATGAGCGGTCTACCGGTCAAGAAACAGAGGCCTCCTGGTCTCAGGCGATTGAAGCTTTGCAAACCATCAAAGCCTCTTCAAAGGTCAGTGTTCTTGCCGCCCCCAGTTCATCCCTTCCCATGGATGCGATGCGCAAAAAGTTTCAGCGCATCTTCAAGGATGGGTCTTGGCATGAGTGGGCTCCGCTGAATCGCGATTCGGAACGTCTTGGTACAGCCATGTGCTTCGGCGCTCCTGTTCGCCCTGTGGCGGATCTCTCCAAAACCCGGGTTCTGGTCTGCTTTGATGCCGACCCTTTAATGAACCATCCTGCGAGTTTGAGTCACAGTGCTGGCTGGGCTTCGATGCGTCAGTCTGCAGATGATGACGAGCCGGTCTTCAGCAGAGTTTACTCGGTGGAGAGCGCCTACTCGGTGACGGGTGGAGCGGCAGATGTTCATATCACTGCCAGCACCGGCGACATTCCAAGGATGGTGATCCAGTTAGCAAAAGCCCTGAACGTCAGTACGGATTGGCTTCCGGCCGACATCGCAGACCTCGTGGCGAACTCCGGAAATCCGGATGCCCAAATCTTGCGCATGGCAGAAGATCTCAAGGCCTTCCCAGGGCAATCTTTGGTGATGGCGGGTGATCGTCAGTCTCCAGAAGTTCATGCCCTTGTTCATGCCATCAACGTCGGGGCGATCGACGCTGCAGGGAAAACCGTTTCCTATGCAGAAGTCCATTACCCGTCGAGACCGTCCCATTTGGACGACCTCGAGGCATTGGCTGCAAGGATTCAGTCTGGTGCCGTCGAACACCTGATCGTTTTGGGAGCAAACCCTGTGTATGACGCTCCTGCCGTTGGCGGGAAGAAGTGGTCTGACATCCTTCAGAGTGTCGCTTCCAGTGTTCATCTTGGGGAATACCTGGATGAAACCGGGAAATCCTGTGGTTGGCACCTCAATGCTTCGCATTTCCTCGAACAGTGGGGAGCCTCCCGAACCTGGGATGGCACCGTGACTTTGAGGCAGCCGCTGATCGAGCCGATTTACTCGGGTCGCAGTTCTGTTGAACTTCTCAGTCTCCTGCTCGATGAAAGTCCCCGATCCGGATATGAAATCACCCGAGAAGTTCTCGAAGGCTACGCTTCCGGAGAGTTGGAAGACTCATGGAGAGAGTGGCTTCATAACGGCTACATCGCCGAGAGCGCCAACGCCATTGGCCAAGCTCCAGGACCGATCAAAGGGGGTTGGGCACAAGGCCTCAACAGCTTGATTCAAGCTCCGACGGGAATCGACGAGATCGTTTTCCTTCAGGACCATTCCCTTTTCGATGGACGCTATGCGAATAACGGCTGGCTTCAAGAACTCCCAGATCCGATGACGAAGGTCACCTGGGATAACTGTGCCATCATTTCGCCCGCAAAAGCCGTCTCTCTCGGTGTCAAAGATGGGGATTTGTTGAAGCTCCGGGTCGATACCCAAGAGTTAGAGATGCCCGCATTTGTCCTTCCGGGACAGAACGAAAAAACCATTGCCGTCAGTTTGGGATATGGGCGTTTGCTTTCCGACAGAGCCGCCGGTCGTCTTTCTCGAAAGCCGATGCTCTACCAGATCGCCGACGGTGTCGGTTTTGACACTTACCTTCTTCGGAATGATGACGCTGTTCGCCGCGGTTACGCTTCGGTGTCAGTCTCTCGCGGGAAGGGTCGATACGAGCTTGCGACCACTCAGGACCACAATCCGATTCGTCCTGAAGCCTTCATGGGAGATCTTCAAAGAGATGCCGAAGTCGATCGTGTCGGAGAATTCGCACGGTCTGTGGATGTGGGCTTCAATCCCGATCGCGAGGGTGTTGGACAAGCTGTCCAGGATGCGGGACCTCACCATCCTCCGCTGAAAAGTTTGTGGCCCGATCACGAGTACAAATCACACAAATGGGCGATGTCGATCGACCTGAATGTTTGTACTGGTTGCAGTGCTTGCGTGATCGCCTGCCAGGCGGAGAACAATATCTCTGTGGTGGGTAAAGAAGAGGTCGCGACCGGCAGAGAGATGCATTGGATGCGGATCGATCGATACTTCCGTGGTGAAGATGTTGAGAATCCGGAAATCGTCCATCAGCCGATGACTTGTAACCAATGCGAGAATGCTCCTTGTGAACAGGTATGTCCTGTGGCCGCTACCGTTCACAACGAAGAGGGACTCAATGACATGGTTTATAACCGTTGCATTGGAACTCGCTATTGCAGTAACAACTGTCCTTACAAGGTCCGGCGATTCAACTACTACAACAACAGCTCTGAGCCGAGCAAGACAGAGCAGATGGGTTACAACCCCAATGTGACGCTTCGAAGTCGAGGCGTCATGGAGAAGTGCACCTACTGCGTGCAGCGAATCAACAAGGCAAAGATTGATGCTCACAATGAGCGAAGAGACATTCGCGATGGCGACGTCATTCCAGCTTGTGCTCAAACCTGCCCAACCAGCGCGATTACTTTTGGAGATCTTTCTGATCCTGATAGCAAGGTCGCTGAAACGCAGGAGTCAAAACGCTCCTACAAGATGCTGGCAGAGCTGAATGTTCGGCCGCGGACCAGTTATCTGGCGCAGTTGAAAAACCCCGTTGACAAGAAGGAGGAGTAATCGATGAAACATCTTCTCGAAAAAATCCCCTTCGTGAGGCCTGAGATCCTCGGCAATGCCGAGAGCCGGGAGATTGACAATACCTCCTATTCACCGGCGGAACGTCAGCCTTGGATAACAGGGGATAACACCAACACTACGATTACCGATCGAGTGTGCGGAATTCTTGAGGATAAGCCGACCTTTGGGTGGGTGATGTTCTTTTTGCTTTCGCTATCGGTTCTTGGACTGTTGGGTGTCTTTGTTCCTTTTCTCATTTTCTGGGGAATCGGAGTTTGGGGAGTCAACAACCCGGTGGGTTGGGGATACGCCATCGTCAACTTCGTTTTCTGGGTCGGGATTGGGCACGCAGGAACTCTGATTTCAGCGATCCTGTTCCTGTTCCGTCAGAAATGGCGAACCTCTATCAACCGAGCTGCAGAAGCGATGACCATCTTTGCGGTGATGTGTGCGGGGTTGTTCCCAGGCATTCACGTTGGTCGGGCCTGGTTCGCTTATTGGATGTTCCCGTTGCCAAACCAGATGGAGCTATGGCCAAATTTCCGTAGTCCACTTCTCTGGGACGTGTTCGCCGTGGGAACCTATTTCACGGTGTCGCTGCTCTTCTGGTACATGGGAATGATTCCAGATTTGGCGACGGTTAGAGACCGCGCAAAGAATGGTGTCCGCAAACTTGCCTACGGAGCACTCTCCATGGGTTGGACCGGATCCAACCGCCAGTGGCATGTTTATGAGCGTT
>NZJA01000037.1 GCA_002691835.1 Planctomycetota bacterium | reverse complement strand
CGCATCAAGAACACCCTGGTGATCACGGCCCGTCAGCGTGCACTGACAGAGGAGATGGCCCTGCCCGCCATCGAACAGAGACTGGAAAGAATCATTCCGGAGATCCTGCCTTAATCATTCATTCGCGATAGAGAAAAGGGGACCGGTGCTCACAAGAGCACCGGTCCCCTTTCATTCATCAGTCTCGATGACTCTGATCCTCACTGCTGCTGATCACTCATCTCAGTCAAACTGGCCAGAAGATACTCATGTTCGACATCTGAGCCCGACCAAAGAAATGCCTGAAGCCAACCCTTATCTCCCGGCGGAACCCAAAACTGAGACGGTTCGATCTTTAAATGATCGGGGAGGCGAAAAGTAAAGCCCGGGGGGCCTCCTTTGACTTCCCCGCCCAGCTGAAGAACCTTCTCTTTCAACATCATATATCGATGATCAATTTTTGATCGAAAAACTGATATATCAAAGCCTTGAAGAGATTGCTCAAAAGAAAACAGTGCCGAAATTGGAGGAGTACAGGGAGTTTCAAATATCTTTGAGAAATCTTTGTACCTGCGTAAATCGAGATAGCCCTCCAATGGCTGAGCATTCTTCCAGAAATCTCTGCGAACCATCACCACAGACCAAATGGTCTCAGCTCCAAACTGCTTTGAGCTAACGGTTACAACCGCTTGAGCATGGTGCGGAAAATCGAAGTAAGGCAAAGCAGAAACAGCATCCACGAAGTCACAATCTGAGACGTCACAACAACGGGAATCATTCGTTTCATGGAGAACCCCAAATGACCAACTCGATTGAAGATGATGATGGACTCTTGCGACACGATCACTGAATGATCCGTCGGTACGGACATTGACTGTTCCACCAAAGGTCCGTATCAAGGATTCGATAGCGAGAGAGCCATTGAGCGGAATCAAAAGAACGTCCCAATCAACTTCGGAGAGTGCAAAGAGAACTCGAAGCTTGGATTGGATAGACTGATAGCAATGACGAAATTCAGAGCTCCTATGGTGAGTCTCCTCATTTGAATTCGGCCAAAATCCCAATAGACCTCATCTTCTAGGATTTGCTATCCAGGCGATTCCGCAAAAGCATACGCAACTTGCAAGAAACTGAGCCTGAAACCGCCTCTAGAATAACGCATAAAAGGTCATTTGGAAATCAGGGCTTATGTCAGGAAGTCATCCCAATACATAAAACTGTCGCATCATATCAACAGGTTTTGTACTATCGTAAGAGCATGGGAGTGGCTCTCCCATCGTTGTAAATGTAACATTTTGGAGAGGTAAAGAATCAACTTCATCAATGTTATGTCTCTAGTATCTAAAACAAATCAAACTCGAGCTGACATGATCTGTGCCGCTCCACCAGTCTCAACGATCAGAATTCGGGGTTTGCTCCTGACTCTGATTCTCACCCTTCCAGCATGTGGTGGAGATTCTAACCAAGAAACGTCAAGCCCAGCTTATGAAGCGGGTAACGTTAATAGCAGCAATGAAATAACCCCAACGGTTTCCACGTCAGAATCATCCGTTTGGTTTAAGGATGTCACTCAGCAATCTGGAGTAGATTTCACCTACCAAACACATATCACAAAACAGGGTCATCTTGTTTCCATGGTTGGTGGAGGTGTGGCAGTTTTCGATGCCGATGGAGATGGCCAACTCGATCTATACTTCGTGCAGGCCAATGATCTCAGCGACGCCAATGAAAAAAAACCTCCTGCAAAGAACCGCTTTTATCGCCAAACATCGCCGCTGAAATTCGTCGACGCGACGGAAGAAAGTGGCTTGGGCGATCAAGGTCATGGAATGGGCGTCGCATGTGCCGATTACGATGGTGACGGCGATATCGATGTCTATCTCTGCAATTTCGGCAAAGATGCACTATATAAAAATAACGGAGACGGATCTTTTACAAACGTGACTGTCGATGCAGGAATAACAGTAGAAGGTATTTCTGTTTCGGCAGGCTGGATAGATTACGACCAGGATTCAGATCTCGATCTCTATGTAACGCAGTATGTTGAGTTTGACCCGCAAACGACCTGCACCGATGCTGCCGGAAGAACCGAATTCTGCGGGCCCAAAGCATTCCCGCCCTCTCTCGATATATTCCTCGAAAACATGGGAGATGGAACCTTTAAGGATATCAGTCAATCCATAGGAATCCGGGAGTCCGCAGCCGCAAGTCTCGGTGTAAGTATTTTTGATTATGACGAAGACGGCAGAACAGATATTTATGTCGCCAACGACGCCTATGAAAACAATCTTTACCACAACCTTGAAAAAGACCGACTTTCCGATGAGGCCTCACTCCTCGGGGCAGCTCTCAACATGAATGGGCAGGCAGAAGCCGGAATGGGCGTCGTTGCAGCTGACCTGAATGGCGACGGCCTAGCCGACCTGTTTGTTACGCACTTGTTGATGGAGAGTAATACCTTTTACCGAAATCTTGGATCAGGATACGGCTTCAATGATGAAACCGGGCAAGCTCGTCTCGCTTCCAGCAGCATGGCTTATACAGGATTTGGACTCACAGCCGCCGATCTTGAACTAGATGGAGATCTGGACCTGCTGATTGCCAATGGAAAAGTAACGCGGGGAGACACTCCTTTCCCTAGTGAGACACCAGAGCCATTGAGCGAATATTCAGAACCGAATCTCGTATACCTGAATGATGGAAATGGAAAGTTTACTCACGATGAAACCGTAGGCGGTTTGTTTTCTGAGACCGTACGAATCAGTCGTGGACTGGTTCACGCAGATCTTGATCGAGATGGAGATCTGGACATCATCGTCACCCACGTCCATGAGCCCTGCCAAATTTTCCGAAATGATGCGCCGAGAGCCGGATCTTGGCTGACAGTTCAGCTGGAACGAGAAGGAACTGACCCAGTCTCTGAAGGTGCCAGTCTCAAAATCTTAGACGGCAAAAAGCCTCTATTGCGCATTTACTCTGCATGCAGGGGTTACGCTTCTTCCTTTGCACATGAAGTCCATTTTGGAGCTGTCGAACCCGGCAGCGAAATGGAAGTTGTATGGCCAGGTGGAATCAGAGAACTCTATAATATTTCAAAGTGGAATCAAAAAGTCACTTTAAAATTCGGTGAAGGAAAGCGGCTATGAAAAAGTCTCCCTCCCCCATTCTTTTTCAAAAAACGAGAGTAGCACTGTGGGTAGCTTTCACCTTTACTTTTTTCTGTGCCAATCATGTTACTTCACAGGACGTGACGGTTACCGATAGCCGTGAAGTAAAAATCGAAAACTTGATCGAAGAAGATACCGCTCTTCCTGTTATCAGAGCACTGATCGGTTGCGAAAGTATCATACAAAGCAACCCTGCCATTCTTGATCGTAAATTAAGCCTGGCGATCCAGCTTTGTGCCTACGATTTTCATGAATCGGCTGTTCGCGTCCTTCAGGAAATCCTTCGAGCAGACCCAACTATTCATGAATGTCATTATCGCCTCGGTTACTCTCTGGAGCTCCTCGGGAAAGTCGATGAGGCCCTTGTTGAATTCCAGCGATATCTCGAACTGGAACCTCAACAAAGCGTGACTCTTTACCGAATTGGTGAACTTCTTAATCGCAATGGCGATATCGAATCTTCTAACGAATACCTGCTCCGATACCTCGAAGGCGTGCCAGATTGCCCTGCCGGAAAACGCAGGATTGGTCAAAACCTGATCACTCTCAACAAGCCAGCTGAGGCCATCCAATATCTAGAATCGACTTTGGATCGATTCCCTCGTGATCGGGGATCGCTGACCGCACTCTCGCAAGCCTTTCTACGTTCTGGACAAAAAGAAAAGACAATTCCACTTCAAGAGACTCTCAAAAAACTTCGTAATTCAGAGCTGGTGTCAACCCCGGTCAACTTAGCAGACCCACTGATGCAACGTTTGAACCAGCTCGATAAAACCCCTGCCTTTTGCTCTACGGCCGCCTTGGAACTTGAATCCAAGGGGCAATACGCCAGCGCGAACGTCTACCTCGAGCTCGCCATCGATGGTTCTCCCGATTCAACAAATCTATTTCGGCGATATGGAAGTAACTGCGCAAAGCTGGGCCAGAATGAACAAGCATTTAAAGCCTATCATCGAGCTCTTCAATTAGACCCCACAGATTCATCCACTCTCTATCAACGTGCTTCTCTCTTCTTCGGAATGGGAAGACTGGCGGAAGCGGAAAATGATCTCAACAAACTACTGTCTTTAAATCCGGTGCAGCCCAATGGCCTCACTTTGAAATCTCAAATTGAGTCCTTGAGAAAACGAAGCGCAAAGAAGTCGGTCAAGGAGGGCAATTGATCGTTTACCGCCACCTTCCTTTGAGCCTCTTCATTCTTTTTCTGTGCACATCTGGTTGTAAAGGACCCGAACCTGCTGCGGTCACGCCATTCCCAAACACAACTTCTTTAGACACTCTCCAAAAGGCTGCTGTTAATCTGGCAAGAAGTCATGCACTGAGGAATCCAAATATCGCCGAACATAGGGGGAAATACGCCTATGCTCTCTCTGTTCATGGCGCCCATACTGCTGCAGCCCAAGAGTTCTCCGCCGCGAAATTACTCGACCCGAGAACCCCCCTTTGGGCATACCGACACGCTCGTTCCATCATTGAAGCTGGTGATACTAAAAATGGAATCCCTGATCTCGAAAGCATCGTAGCGGAGTTCCCGGCTTACCTTCCTGCTCGACATTACCTGGCGACGGCCTATCACGATCATGGAGAATCCGACAAAGCATGGCAGTTGATTCTCAACTGCCTTGCCCAAACCCCCTCGTCATTTCCTCTACAAACCAGCAAAGCAGAAATTCTTTTGGATTCTGGACTTCATCGGGAAGCTCTGGAAATTCTGAAAACCATCACCAATATCGACAAGAAGACTCCATATCCCTATCGATTACTTGGTGAGGTTTACCTTCTCGAAGGGAATGCAGTCCCGGAACAGGTTGAGAATATTCTGAAGAATGCGAGTCCGAGTGAACGCACCATCGTTCTAGACCCCAAGGAAAAAGAATTCCTCCAACAGAAGACTGGCAGAGACTATCAAATTCGAATAATCGGAAACAATATTCGTGGTCGAAATTTCCCTGCTGCTGAAAAGATCGCCACCTCACTGCTCAGTGCTTTCCCCCAAGATCCAAGTGTTCGTGCTCTCACTGCTCAATGCTATCACTCCAGTGGCCGATCCGTTGAAGCTCAGAAAATCCTTGAAGACACTCCAAGCGAATTTATGAACGATAACACCAAGCTTCTATGGGTCGACATTCTTGTCCGTGAAGCGGAAGACCTTCAGGCTCAGGGAGCAAATTCTTCTGCTACCCGGAAGATTCGCAAAGCGATGATCAATGCCAAAGAAGTTGTCGAAAACTCCTCCGCTGACTGGAAATCACATTTCGTCCTTGGAAAATGCCACGCTCTTCTCGGAGACAATGCAAGTGCGAGAGGAAGTCTTCGAACAGCGATAGAACTCAATGATGAACACATCCCGCTGTCCTTCAAACTTTTTGAGGTCTCCACCCAACTGAATGACAGGGAGACTGCAAAATTCGCTCTCGACTCTGTTTTGAAAGTCGATCCCGAAAATCTCATTGGAAATATTCAGAGAGGATTGCTGGCCGTATCTGTCGGGGATCCCAAACTAGCGAAGCAGTGTCTTGAACGAGCCACCAAAGTGGATCCCGAACACCAGGGTGTAAGTGTCTTGCGAACGAGAATTCGCACGATCGATCAATAACACCTATCAGTTCCCTTTTTGTCGATGTTTCCTTCGGGCCTCTACCCGATCAGAAGCTTCCTTGAACCTTCGCTCTTCCTCAATGTTCGTCGGGATCAACTCTGGAACCACGACTGGATTCTTCAGATCGTCAAGCGCAACAAAAGTTAAGTATGCACTAGAAGTATGAGTGATGTCCCCTGTTCGGGGATCTTCACCCTCCACACGAACACCTACCTCCATCGAGCTTTTACCCGTGTGATTCACCATCGCCTTGAGGATCATGAAATGCCCACCTGGAATGGGCGCCAAAAACTCGACATTGTCCATCGCAGCCGTCACAACAGGTCTTCGGCAATGACGCATGGCAACCATCGCACAAGCCAGATCCATCAGATGGAGAACTTTTCCACCGAGTACATTGCCGTGACTATTAGTGTCGTTCGGTAACACCAATTCACGCATTTCCACGGCACTATCACTGGGGCTTTTCTGTTCTCGGCTCAAGCCAGGCTCCTCTCTTGGGAGTTCACGGTGTATGACACATGTTCAATCTTTGCAGATATTCTTCAGGATTCATACAATTGGTGATCCGGTTTGGAGGAAATCCCATTTTTCGAGCGATAGCGACGCCGTGTTTGACATCTTCCAAGCCCCGTGTGGAGTGCGCATCCGGGTGGATTCCAATATCGACTCCCAATTCTGAAACCCGTTTCCCCCACCGCCAATCCAAATCCAAGCGACTCGGATGAGCATTCAACTCAACGATCACTTTCTCTTCTGCAGCAACTCCCAGAAGGTGATCGAGATCAATTTCATAGCCATCCCTCTGAAGTAACAGACGACCTGTTGGATGCCCCCAAACAGTCGTCGCAGGATGACGAAGAGCTCTCTCGATTCGATCTGTCTGATCTTTTCGAGAGAGGCTAAATGAAGAATGAACACTGATGACCACATAATCGAGCTGCTCGAGAACTTCGTCGGGATAATCCAGAGATCCATCTGAGAGTATGTCGCTTTCAATTCCCTGAAGAATCTTCATCTGAGGGAAATCTTTACGGATTTCCTCAATCTCCTGACGCTGCTCTTCCAGTTGCTCGATACTCAACCCACCCGCATAAGAAGCGGTTCTCGAATGATCACCAGTCCCGTAATAAACCCAACCAAGGTCAGAAGCGGCTTGAATCATCTCCCTCAGTGAGGCTTTACCATCTGACCATGTGGAGTGGCAATGAAGGACACCTTTGACATCTTCTGGGGTCACTAATGCTGGCCATTCTTCTCCACGACTGTGGATCTCTTCGGAGGATTCAAGTTCCCCCAGGTCTTCACGTAACTCTGGGGGAATCCACGCCAAACCTAAATGGTGAAATATGTCTTTCTCATCAGGAGTCGACAGCGCTTCACCGTTTTCATCCCAAAGACCGTATTCATTCAGTTTCCAGCCCCGTTCCCTGGCTCTCTGACGAAGACGAGTATTATGCTCCTTACTTCCAGTGAAGTAATGAAGCGCCGGTGCGAAAGAAATCGGCTCAACAACTCGAAGGTCGACCCCGACTCCCTCTTCCGAAAGAATTCTCGACTTCGTATCGCCCTCTGCCAAGACTTCACGTATTCCAGAGACACTCATAAATGCTTCACGGACAGAAATCGGATCTTTTGCAGCAACCAAAACATCAATATCACCGATAGTTTCTCGAGAGCGACGAAGAGATCCCGCCACCTCAGCTCTTTCGACACCAGGTACGGTTTCAACGGCACTCAAGAATCGGTCGGCAACTTCCCTTGCTTGAGAAATGAGATGTCGGCCAGCAAAACGACGTAAATTGCTGATCCCTTTGAGAATCTTGTTTTCTGAAGTCTTACCGAACCCTGCGAGGGCCTGAACTCGATTCGCCTCGCATGCTTCTTCCAGAGCGTCGACAGATTCCACCTGCAGCTCCTCGTAGAGGACCCTGACTTTCTTCGGCCCGACCCCGGCGATTCGCAGCAGTTCGAGAAGGCTATCAGGAATAAGGCTGCGGATTTCCGCTTCAGCGTGGCTCTCACCTTCGAGAATCAACTCCTCAATCACTCCGGCAAGCCCTTTTCCGATTCCCTGGATCGAGGTCACCTTCCCGTCTTTCACGAGCGAAACGAGATCTCCTTGCCAATTTTCCAAAGCTCTCGAGCCATTAGAAAATGCTCTGACCTTAAAAGGACTGGACCCAGCAATCTCAAGAATGTGCCCCAACTCCTTCAGAGTTTTACAAATCTCATCCTTGCTGAGACCGGTTGCGTTCGACATTCCACAGCCTTTCGATCAGTTCACTGCCTGAATACGATTTTCCAAAGTTGAGATCCAGTGGGATGCGACATCGACCCCCGTCACTTGTTCAATGCCGCCAAGTCCAGGCGAACCATTGACTTCAAGAATGACTGGGCCGTTTTCACTCAACAGCAGATCCACACCGGAACAATGAAGTCCCAAGGCAGATGTCGCTTCCAGGGCCAACTCGCTCAGTTCTGGGGTCACCTGAACCGGCACAGCCGATCCTCCTCTGGCCAGATTCGAACGGAAGTCCCCGGCTGGAGCCTTCCTCTTCATGGCTGTCACGACTTCGCCATCGACGACGATCAATCGAACATCTTCACCCTCACAGGGAATAAACTGCTGAATTAAAAATTCGCGGGATTGAAAAAGAATGCTCTGCATCATTGAAACTGCCGCAGCAGAACTTTCGGCAAGGACAATTCCCTGACCCTGTGAACCGTAGAGAGGTTTCACAACGACCGGTGCCCCGCCGACTCTGTTGACTGCTGCTGCCAGTTGATCCAAATCACGCACCAGCTCAGTCAATGGAACAGGTAACCCTGCTGACTTCAGTCGACAAAGAGTTTCAAATTTGTCACGTGCGAGTTCTAGAGCAGAAATGGAATCGAGTAGTGGAACTCCCAGAGATTCCAAGGCACGCCCGATTGCGACAGCCAATCCTGGAAGCTGGCTACCCAGCCGGACGATGGCAGTGTCCAGTGGAGGGATCGGCTCACCGAAATGAAGCAGAGGCCGGGATCCGGTCGAAACGGAACATTCGAGAAGTGGTAGCAGGATCATTTCGTGGCCACGGGAGAGCCCCGCTTCACGAATTCGCTGACTGGAAATCAGCTCTGGATTGATGGTCACGACGCCGATTCTCAAGGGGACTCCTTCTCGTCTCTCTGAAGAGATGACACTCTGGAGATGGAGTCAACGCAAGTACAGATCGTGTTTCAGCGAAAATTTTGAAACCGGTTCAGAAAACAGGCTCTTACGGCATGGCGCCTTCGAGAACGGAATCGAAGGAGCTGGTCGCTTCCCGACGCTCCCCAGTCTCAGGGCTGTAAATATGAAACTCCTTCACCAAGCAACCATATGCATGAAGGGTCACTGCGATTTGATCAGTGGAACAGTTATCCATCCGATGCAGATCCATCGCCGGCGGATAAACCGTCCCCACCGAGCCCGCTGTACCGATGAAAGTCTCAACAGGAACCAGGCTATTCAGACCTTCGGCAGTGGTCGGAGCGTAGTTGGTGAAGCGCATGCGTCCCCGTAAAACACCAAGCACACCCCAAGACGGATGATCATGGATCGGCGTTCCCTGACCAGGCTGCCATACCAAAGCGAGCAGAGAGAAGCGGTCTTCAGGGTCGGCATGCAAGAGATGGCGCGTGTATTTCTGCGAGCTGCCTTCGAACTGATCGAGAAATTCGTCGGTCACCCCGGCACAGTAATTTTCGACAATGCCCACAAGGTTATTCAAACGGCGACGTTCATTTTGTGCATCGGCGACAGTTTTTTCGAATGCTCCGATGAGATCGGACAATTGACTGATCGGCTCCACGGGCTCCCCATTTCAAAACACTGGAAACTCAAGACGCTGGTCACGAGATCGACGCGGGCACCGGAAAGTGAGTCCTCCCACAGAGGGTGAGGGCCGGTTTCGCCAGGACGAGTCGTTCCAAATTACGCTGAATCCCAAGTTTATCGACTGGATGGCGGCCCGGCAATGCTCTCGAATGGGATCTCGGAAGTCCAATGGGGTCTCTCTCCCGGTTTCAACACCGGAAAGTGTCAGGAACAAACCCCGGAAGGGATTTGAAGCGATGGCCTACGAAATCAACCTACCCGTCCACTTT
>NZJA01000036.1 GCA_002691835.1 Planctomycetota bacterium | reverse complement strand
CGCGTCCTTCGCTCCCATGCTCTTTTGCACCTGCGGCGACGACCACACGGGCTTACCCGCGTGCACGAACGAGTCCATGAGTTCATCGAAGACCTGTTGCGCGCCGGTGGGCACCCCGGGTCTGGACAGCTGTCCCGGGTTGATGCGCACGATGTACCCGTCGTACCTGCCGAGTTCTTCAGCCATGCGAGCGGGATCGGTCGGGTCGTACTGCAGCCGCTCGCAGGACGCGCCCGCGTTGATGACTCCGTTGCATATGCCGATGGAGTCGTAGCGGTACCCGCACGCGTTCTTATCGACGTTGTGCGTCGGGCCGCCGGGTGAGGTGAAGCCTATGTGCACCAGCCGGTACTTTGGATTCGCCGGTTGGGCCACCACCCCGTGCGCTCGCTCGCCCGCGGTCGCCATGCGACGCAAGATTCGCAGATTCGGCTCGCCGCGTCTCTCCCCCCTCTCCAGACGGCGCGTCCGCTCTGTGCCCCGATCCCTACCGCCGTATCGCCCCCTCCGGTTCACACCCGCGCGGGATCGTTCCCGTCTCCCTGCGTTGGTTTCCCCCGCTCCCGACCGGCGTGGGTGGCCGCCCGCGGTGCTCGACCCGCGGAGCGCGTCGTTCTGGAGGTCCTTTGACGGCAGAGGCTGATCCACCATCTCAAAAGGCGCGGAGGAGGAATCTCAAAAGTCGATCTCTGTTTCCTGGTGTATGGAACGCGTTGAACCGTCATTCCTGAGTCATTTGTACTCGACGTGCATACATATGGGCAAATAGTCATCAGGATGAAATTTGCGAATCGGAGGCCGCGCGCCTGGGTGTGACTTCGACTTCGAACCTATCGAGTCATCTCATTGAGAGGCGCGGGAGAGGCCGCGAGTGCGCCAGCGCGAAGGAGAGTTCTCGCGCGTCGCGTAGACACAACACCAGGAGGGATTCAACCCGGCGCGGCTCGGCTTAAAACCCGGTCGCGATGCTCACCAAGTTCGAGGTGCGCGTTCGTTCGCCCAACCTTCCCATCCCGCACTCGTCGCGCACGCAAGCGTCGAACGGACCTGAAAATTGGCCCGGGCACCCACCCCCCTCTTGGACCGCCCACACGGACGACGTCGCCCCCGATCGACCCGTGTTCGAACGCGTCGCTGACCTTCACTCACTCGTCATCCACCTCACACAGACCAAGAGCAACCGCGTCAAGGGCCTGAGCTTCCACCCGAAGCGCCCATGGATCCTCGCGTCCCTGCACAGCGGTGTGATCCAGCTGTGGGACTACCGCATGGGTACCCTGATCGATCGCTTCGACGAACACGACGGTCCCGTCCGCGGTGTCAGCTTCCACCAATCGCAGCCGCTGTTCGTGTCCGGAGGTACGAACCCGATCCCGTCACGACCCGATCCCGGACGCGTCGACGCGGTCCGCCCCGAGGATCGGAGTCCACCCCGCCCCCAAAAAAACCCTACGGCCGCGCAGAGAGCAAACAACGAGTCGGGTGCAGATTTAGATTTATCTGATCATCCCCCCTCGGAGTTTGCCGCCGCCGCCTGGAACGCGTTTCGATCCACGGCCATCACCGAACCGAATCGACACACGACCGACGCTGACGATATCCCCACCCACCCACCACCCTCTCCCCGCACCCGCCCGCGCCAGGCGACGACTACAAGATCAAGGTTTGGAACTACAAGCTTCGCCGATGCCTGTACACCCTCCTCGGGCACCTCGACTACATCCGAACGGTTCAGTTCCACCCCGAGTACCCATGGATCGTCTCCGCGTCCGACGATCAGACGATTCGGATCTGGAACTGGCAGTCCAGGAGCTGCATCAGCGTGCTGACGGGCCACAACCACTACGTCATGTGCGCGAGCTTCCACCCCAAGGAGGACCTGGTGGTGTCCGCGTCGCTGGATCAGACGGTTCGCGTCTGGGACATCGGCGGCCTTCGCAAGAAGAGCGTCGCCCCCGGCGGTGAGGATCCGTTCAGCAGACACATGCCCAAGGAGATGCGCGGCGACGACCTCTTCGGCGGCGGTGAGTTTCTACTTTATTTCTCGTATGCGCGATTAGAATGACGTGATCCGTTTTGTTCGCAGGCGACGCGGTGGTCAAGTACGTGCTGGAGGGCCACGACAGGGGCGTCAACTGGGCTGGATTCCACCCGTCGCTCCCGCTCATCGTCTCCGGCGCGGACGACCGCCAGGTGAAGCTCTGGCGCATGAACGACACCAAGGCTTGGGAGGTTGATACCCTCCGCGGGCACGTCAACAACGTGTCCTGCTGCATGTTCCACGCCAGGCAGGATATCATCGTGTCCAACTCGGAAGATAAGAGCATCCGCGTCTGGGACATGTCCAAGCGAACCGGCGTGCAAACCTTTCGACGCGAGCACGACAGGTTCTGGATCCTCGCCACGCACCCCGAGGTGAACCTCCTCGCCGCCGGCCACGACTCGGGCATGATCGTCTTCAAGCTCGAGCGAGAACGACCCGCGTACGCGCAGCACCAAGGAACCCTCTACTACGTGAAGGACCGTTACCTCCGCGCCTACGACTACGGGTCCAACCGCGATAACCCGCTCATCTCCGTCCGCAGCGCGCGCGGTGGACACAGCGCCGCGCCCCGGTCTATGAGCTACAACCCGGCGGAGAACGCCGTGCTCGTCAACTTTGACGCGGATGGCGGCGGGTACGAGCTCCACATGCTACCCAAAGGACCCACCGGCGAAGCCGTGGACTCGCGAAGGGGCACCGGCTCCTCCGCGGTGTTCGTCGCGCGCAACCGCTTCGCCGTCCTGGACAAGGGTGCGCACGAGATTCAGATTAAGAACCTCAAGAACGAGGTGACCAAGCGCTGCTCTCCGCCCGACGCCGCGTGCGACGGGATCTTCTACGCCGGTACCGGGACGCTCCTGTGCCGATCCGACGACAAGATGATCCTCTACGACGTCCAGCAGCGGTCCACGATGGCCGAGCTCGCGACGCCGTCGATCAAGTACGTGGTGTGGTCCGCGGATATGTCCCTGGTGGCGATGCTGTCCAAGCACGCCATCGTCGTCGCTAACCGCAAGCTCGGTCACGCGTGCACCGTGCACGAGACCATTCGCGTCAAGTCCGGCGCGTGGGACGACTGCGGCGTGTTCGTTTACACCACCCTTAACCACATCAAGTACGCCCTTCCCAACGGAGACTCTGGCATCATCCGCACGTTGGACACGCCGGTGTATCTCACCAAGGTTTTCGGCGGCGTGGTGTACTGCCTGGACAGGGATGGCAAAAACAGGCAGATTCAGATTGACACCTCGGAGTACATGTTCAAGCTCGCGCTCATCCAGAAAAAGTACGATCAGGTGCTCTCGATGATCAAGTCCGGCGCGCTGTGCGGCCAGAGCATCATCGCGTACCTCCAGAACAAGGGTTTCCCCGAGGTTGCGCTTCATTTCGTAAAGGATGAGCGGACCCGCTTCGACCTCGCCATCGAGTGCGGTAACATCGAGGTGGCGCTGGCCGCCGCGCAGGAGCTCGACGACAAGGACACTTGGCACGAGCTCGGCGTCCAGGCGCTCAGGCAGGGTAACCACCAGATCGTCGAGTTTGCCTACCAGAAGACCAAGAACTTTGAGCGCCTCTCCTTCCTGTACCTCATCACGGGCAACACCGAGAAGCTCAAGAAGATGCTCAAAATCGCAGAGATGCGAAGCGACGTCATGGGACAGTTCCACAACGCGCTCTACCTCGGAGACATTCCGGAGAGGCTCCGCATTCTAGAGGAGTCCGGCCAGTACCCCCTCGCGTACCTCACCGCCAAGACCCACGGCATGGCTGAGGACGCGGCGCGACTGGAGACCATCTTGACCGAAGCCGGGTGCGTCGTCCCGGAGATTGACGGCACCGGCGTGCTCATGACCCCGCCCGAGCCCATCACCCAGGAGGACAACTGGCCTTTGCTCACCGTCACCAAGGGCTTCTTCGAGGGTGTGTTGGCGGGCGACATCGCGGCGAGCGATTACGTCATGGATGAAGACGACGACGCCGGCGCTGGATGGGGCGACGACCTCGACCTCGACCTCGGCGGCGAGAAGGAGGAGAAGGAGGAGGACCCGCTCGCGGGGCTCGGCCTGGGCGACGACGAGGAGCGCGAGGGCGACGGCGAGGACGACGGGTCCGACGCTGGATGGGACATGGAGGATTTGGAGCTCCCCGCGGATCTCGGCGCGGGGGGCGGGGATGCCGACGGGGGCGACGTCGTCGGCGAGGTGTTCGTCGCTCCCACCGCGG
This sequence comes from Planctomycetota bacterium, assembly GCA_002691835.1. The sequence continues at coordinate 5,274 of NZJA01000036.1, read as the reverse complement.
GTATCCCGGTCGCGAGGCGATGGACGCAGAAGAGCGCGATCCCCGGCGAGCACGCGGCGGCTGGTGACTTTGACAGCGCGATGAAGCTGCTCAACAGGCAGCTCGGCGTGGTCAATTTCGCGCCGTTGCGTCAGCACTTCATCGACGCGGCGCTGGCGACGCACGCGGCTATGTCCGGCGTGACGTCCGCCCCGAGCCTTTCCTTCCCGCTCGGTAGGAACTGGAACAGCGATTTGCCGCCCGGCATGGGCTGCGCTCCCGCGCTCGTGTCTTCGCTGCCCCTCCTGGAGGAACGGCTCAAGGCGGCGTACAAGACCACGACGGAGGGTAAGTTTGGCGAGGCGCTCAAGATGTTCCAGGGCATCATCCACTCCATCGCGGTGCTCCTCGTGGAGTCCAGGCGCGAGGTTGACGAGGTTCGGGAGCTGTTGGGCATCGCGCGCGAGTACGCCAGCGCGCTTCGCATCGAGATCAAGCGCAAGGAGTTCAAGGATGATCCGAAGCGCGCCGCGGAGCTCGCCGCGTACTTTACGCACTGCTCGATGCAGCCGATTCACCTGTCGCTGTCCTTGCGGTCCGCGATGTCCATCTTCTTCAAGCTCAAGAACTTCAACACCGCCGCCGAGTTTTCGAGGAGGCTGCTGGAGCTGTCGCCGCCCGTCAAGGTTGCGCAGCAGGCGAAGCAGGTGCTGCAGGCTTGCGAGCGCGAGAACAAGGATGAGGTTGAGCTCGACTACGACTCCCGCAACCCCTTCGTGGTGTGCGCCGCGACGTTCGTGCCCATCTACAGGGGCACCGCGGACTGCGCATGCCCCACGTGCGGCGCGAGGTTCGTGAAGGAGCAGGAGGGGTCGGTGTGCCCGGTTTGCAACCTCGGAAAGGTTGGCGCGGACGCCGCCGGTCTCGTGTGCTCGCCAGAGCAGCGAAAGTGAGTCCGGGTTTTAGAAGAGGATGGGGTTTAAACACTACACTTACAGCCGAAATCTTGTGATGATGACACTGATCAGTCTATCATCGTTCACTGCATCGTATCTAGCTAGCTAGTAGTGTGCTAACGCTAGTGCTACGCGTTCGTCTCCGCGCCCGGGCCCATCGGGTCGGAGAGAAGGTCCGTGGTGCTCGGCGTTTGCCGCATCGATGTTCGTCTCTGGGCTTCGAGCCTCTCGCCGCCAGCTCCACCACCGTCCCCGCGCGATGGATACGCGCGGATCAGCGCCATCTGCGACGCACCGAGCGCCGCGCCCACCGCGTTGGGCGCGAAGAGCAGCCAATCGTTCAGCGCCAAGCCGTACGTCGCCCAAGACATCCCGTTGACGATGTTGGCGCACGATATCGGCCAGTAAAGCGATGACGCGTCACGCTTCTCGAGCACCTCCTTGATCGTCGTGAGCGGCGACGCGTAGTACACGAGCAGCACCGCGTTACAGAACAGCCCGATGGTCGTTTGCTTGTGCCCGTCGCTCTCCTTCTTCGCCACCAGTCCCACGTACAGGGTCAGCGCGAGCAGCGCGCCGACCAGACCCACCGTCCACCGCTCGATGGCATCCCGGGTCTTCCCCCCGTACGGCGAGAGGCCGTAGCCAACCATGGTGAAGTAGACGCCGACGAGCATCCCCGGCGCGTTGGCGAAGAAGAGGAAGTAGTCGTCGATGTACAGCGAGTACGCGATCCACGAGGCGCAGTTGGCGAGGATGACGGGGTACGGGAGGGGATTGAAATCGCCCAGCTCGCCCAGCCTCTTCCGCTCCAAAAACCCGGGCACCCCGCTGAAGAACATGACGTTCGCGATGAGGAAACCCATCAGCGGTGCCACGATCTTCATGAACACGTACTTGGCGTCCGCCATCGCGCCTCTCGATCGATGAGCACCCGAGGAAGCGCGCCGCCGAATCTGCGTTTAACGAAAAAAGAGACTCGAGTCAGGTCGGATAATATTTCAATGCGCACAGTACTGGGGCTAGACTCCCGTCAAACGTCAACCTATTACTTGTTGATGTCGACGCCCTCCACGCTGAGTTCCGTCACGACAAAGTTCACGCCCGGGCTCCCCGGCGTCGCCTGGTCCACCTTCACGCCACCCTTCACCGCCGCCTCCTTCTCCGCGCAACTCGCGTCAGCCGTAAACACGCCGATGGATTTCAACCCGCACACCCTCGCCACGAAATCGGCATTCTCCCTCAACACGCCAGCCTCGTCGAAGATGAGGCGGACCCCGAGCGCGTCCGCGCCCGCCACCTTGGCCTCGTTCATCTTGAACTTGACGAAGGGCATCACCATCTTCATGACGTTCTTGAAGTTCGCATCCTCCGCCAGCGGACTGGCTTTCACCGCGTCGAGAATCTCGTTAACCGCGGGGAAGTCGCCGTCGACAAACTTATCGGCGAGGATGCCGAGGCAGACCTCCTGCCAGCCGCCGAACTTCTCCGCCACGAAGAAGTCCACGCGTTCGCAAACCTTGGGCGGCGGAGGCACGGCCGGCTTCTTCTTGGGCGGCGCCGTCGCCTTGGCCACGCCGCCGCGCACGGTTTTGACCAAATCGTCGAGGTACTTGCCCGCGGCGGCGATGGACGCGTCGGGTGCGTCGCCGACGGGGAAGCCGGCTTTGGTGACGCTGCCTTCCTTGCCGAGGATGGCCCCCCAGACGTGCTCGCAGGTGTGGGGCACGAACGGGACGACGAGCAGCGTGGAAACCTCGATGAACCTCGCGGCGAGGTCGGCGCGCATGCCGGCGTCGCCGTCGCACCGGACGCGATAGGCGTCTCGCGCGGATTGCAGGTCGTAGTACCCGCACTTGAGCGCCTCTCGGAACATCATGTTCTCGTAGTGGTCCTTGGTCTGCGCGATGGCCGTGTTGATGGCGTTCGCGAACACCTTATCGGCGAAGGTGGCGGGGGAATCCGCGGGCCGGAGCGTACCGTCGGCGGACTCCTTCCGGATGGATTCGATCCACTCGAGCTCTTTGGTGAACCGGAGAATGGCGGCGTTCGCGGTGTCGTGGACGAAGTTGGCGTCCTCGATGCCGTCGCCCGCGTCGGCGAGGGCGAACCTCATGGCATCCGCGGAGTACTCCTCGATCGCCGTCTTGAGCGTCTTGAAGTTGCCGGTGGACTTGGACATCTTCTCGCCGTTGAGCAAGAGGTGCCCGTTGGTGCGGAAGCCCTTGGGCCACTTGCCCTCGTCCTTGTCCCAGATGGCGGTGTGGTTGTAGATGGCGAACGTGAGGTGGTTCTGGATGAGGTCCTTGCCAGAGACGCGCAGGTCGAAGGGGTACCAAAAGTTGAACTCTGCTCGCATCTCGTCGAGTAGGTCTTTGGGAAACGCCGAGCCGGCGCTCGGCTCGGTGCCGAGGAAGATGGCGTCCCAGACGTCGTCCGTCATAGCCTCCGGGTTCACGGAGGGGCGGGCCTTGCCGTACATGTCCCCGCCCTGTAGGAGGTGAGCGACGGTGTAGTAGGCCATGTAGATGGTGGAATCCGAGAGGGACTCGATGAGGTACTGGGGATCCCAGGGCATGCGCGTGCCGAGGCCAAAGGCGCGGGAGCACGCCCACTGGCGGAGCCAACCGAGGGTGTGCTGGAAAGCCTTGCGCGCCTCCTCGTGGTAGGTCACCATGCCCTCGAGGCACTTCTCGGAGCGCTCGCGCCAGGCGTCCTCGCCGTACTCGAGGTACCACTGGTCGGTGAGCGCCACCACGCACTCGTCGCCGGAGCGGGACGTGACCTGCTTCTCGGGCTCCGAGTATACGATGGCGCCGCCGTCGGCGATCATGATGTCGCGGATCTTCTGCTTCACGAGCTTCACGGGCTCACCCTTGTGGACACCGAGGAGCATGATCCCGTCGGTGAAGCCCTTGAGGTAGGTCTTACCCTTGGCCTCCTCCAGCTTGACCTTCTCGTTCTGGCTCTTAATCTTGAGCTGCTCGCAGACGATGGGCGCGCACGCGTCGCCAAACTCCGGGATGTGCACGCAAGGGACAACCTCGAACGGCATCACCCACTCGTCCTTCACGCCAAACTTCTCGCGAAGCGCGGGCTTAGCCTTGAGGTCGCCGAGCGCCATGAAGTCCATGGGCGAGTCCGACGGGACGGACGTCACCACCCCGGTGCCCTTGTTCATCAGGATGGTCATCATGGGGAGACAGTAAATCTTCTCGAGCACCGCGAGCGGGGACTTGACCGCGCAGCCGATGAGCGCGGTGCCCTTGAAACCCAACAGCTTGTTCACCACCCCGGGCGTCTTCGTTTGCTCCTGGAACGCCAGGTTGCGAGCCGCGCGATCGCACATCACCATGACGTCGCCGTCGGCCATCTCAAACGCGCCGTAGTCGCCGTCGGGAAGCGCCCAGCAGTTGGTCTGCCCGTACATGGTCTCCGGCCTCAGCGTCGCCGCGGCGAGGAAGACGTTTTTACCCGCCAGCGACGCCAGTTCGCCCGCGAGGCTGTCGACAAAACACGTGTGTTCAGTACAGTATAATCACCCGTACCGGGATGGAAAAAAGAAGAAACAAATTCAAAAAAAACTCACCATTCGTCGTAGACTCGCATCTTGACGAGGACGTACTCCTGCGGCCCGACACCCTCGCCCGTCGCGCGGTCGTGGTCCGCGCACGGCTGCCCGTCCAGCGGGGAGTACACCGCCATGCGCTTAGCCTTGATGATCTTACCGATGCTCTTGAGGGTGTTGAACTGCCACCGGACGAACGCGTCATAGAATGGGTTGTGGTCGGTGGTGATGAACGACCGCCGCCAGTCTACTTGGCATCCCATGGCGGTGACGTCGCGCTTGGCGAGTGGGGGGAAGTAGTCGAGCCAGTGGTACGGGTCCGCGAACGGGGGAATGTCGCCCTCCGGGACCCCGGACGACTTCATGATTTGCCACTGGTAGGCGGCGGTGCCCGCTTTGGCGACGGCCTTGGACTTTTTAGCCGCGAATTTGGTGGGATCGGCGTTCTTGGCCGTCTCGGCAGCCTCGGCAGCCTTGGCGGCGGCGGCGGCAGCCTCGGCAGCCTCGTCGACGACGGGGAACACGGGCGGGTTGCCGAATTTGGCCATCTCGTTCTTGATCTTATCGGCGGACGCCTTGATGGGCATGCCGGTGCAGTGAAAGGCGAAGGGGAAGAGGACCTCGTCGCCCTTGAGGCGGTGGTAGGCTGAGGCGAACTCGAGCTTGGAGAGGGAGAAGGCGTGGCCGAGGTGGAGCATGCCGTTCATGTACGGGTACGGGAAGTTGCCGAAGAACTTGGGGGGCTTGGAGCCTGTGTGCGCGGTCGGGGCG
>NZJA01000035.1 GCA_002691835.1 Planctomycetota bacterium | reverse complement strand
GTCTGGCCGAATTGGCGGTAGCCTCTCTGGATCGAGCTCTCTGGAATCTTCGCAGTATTCTGAAGGCGATCGGGGAGGATCAGGTTGACAGACTGCTACTTGCCCTGAGGCAAGCCGCGGATCCCGATGCGGCCCTTGGCTGCCTTGAGCGGACTCTCACCGGTCACTATGGATTCCCCCAGGAGTTGCTTGAGGAAGGCCGTCTGGAGCGACTGACCTTTATTTTTGGGGCAGGTGAGCCGATGGCCGACTTGGCGGAGGGTCATCTCGTCGAGATGACTTCTCCGGGGTTTTCCGGTCCCCGTGATCCAATGGTCGAGCCACCTCGAATTGGGGGGGCCGATGAAACCGCCCGTTTGCGATCTCTTTCCCGCTGGCACCGTCGAGAACTGTTACGCATTGTTTGCTGTGAATTGGATGGCGGCATCGATGTCGAGCAGACCGGTGAAGCCCTGAGTGAGCTGGCAGATCAGACCGTGCGGGCCGCCTTTCAGGTGGTCGGAGCCGAGGAGCTGCCGATGGGAGTGGTCGCCCTCGGAAAATGGGGAGGACGTGAACTCAACTTCTCCAGTGATATCGATCTTTACTTCCTGCGCGATGACGATTCGGATCCGGGGCCTTGCGAATTAGCGGCTCGGGGAATTCTTCGAGTCCTTTCAGGTCATGGCGGATCTTTTCCCATCTACCGCACAGATCTTCGACTCCGTCCCGGCGGGGTGACAGGCCCACTGGTACCGACAGTCAGTCAGGCACGATCAGAGTTTCGAGCAGTGGCGGGAACCTGGGAAAGAATCGTCCACATCCGCAGTCGTCCGGTGCACGACGGTACCCAAGGAATGGAACGACTTCTCAACGAAGTGGCGCACTTCGTTTTCCAGAGACCTTTTGATCTGGAAGAGATCCAGAAACTCCAAGGTTGGAAAGAGGTTCTGGAGAGCAGTCCCGCCGGCAAGAATGAATCAGAACTGAAAGTCGGTTGGGGTGGGATTCGCGACGTTGAATACCTGGTGCAGTTTCTGCAGTTGCTTCATGGTCAGGTTCATCGATCGATTCGAGGCGGCAATATCTACCACTCGATTCGTCGGCTGGGTGCGATTGGAGCGCTGACTCCGGCAGAGTCTGCCCGTGTTCTCGATGGCTACCAGTTTCTGCGCCGAGTCGAACACCACTGCATGCTTCAGCATCGACGGCAGTCTTTTCAGTTACCCGATGACCCTGCTCTCCAGAAAGCCCTGTCTCGATCTCTGGGATATGATTCGACAGAAACGCTATATGGGGCCCTCGATTTGCGTCGCGATCGGATTCGTAGCATTTTGGAATCTCTCTTTCATACGCTATTCCGCGGTTACGGCGATGAGAGCTCTGGGGAAGTTCATATCGTTTTGGCCTTTGAGCCGGAGCCGGAAGTCATCGATCGAGTCTTCGGTCGCTACGCCTTCCGCGATCCCCGCAAGGCCTACCAGTTGTTGAGAAGATTGGCTTTTCCCAGACAGACCGGATTGCGGTCACCCCGGGCACGTCATTATTTGGCGGCCTTGTTTCCGGTCTTGCTCGATGCCATCCGTTCGACTCCCGATCCGGATCAGGCTGCATTGATGTTTGTCCAGTGTGTCGAAACTCTGGGAGCACCGGCGGTCTTTTATCAGCAGCTCACCGAGCGGCCGGAGACGTGTCGGATCTTTGTCGATCTGTTTGGAAGAAGTCGTTACCTCTCGGAGCTGTTGCTGAATCATCCGGGGGTTCTCGATGAGGTAGTGGATCGTGTTCGAACTGTACGTCGTGAGACACTGGATAGTCTGCTCGAAGAGCTCCGTTCGACACTGGAGGGGGTCGCCGAAGAGGCGGAGGCATCTCGTCGCATTCAAGAGTTCCGTGCGCTTCATTTCATTCACATCGGCATCCTCGACTTGAGTGGGCGATTACCCCTGGACAGGGTGTTGTCGTCGCTTTCTCTGGTCGCCCGAGCCATTCTGATGGTGATCGATGAGCGTTCCCTGGAGCAAACAAAGCAACTCTTGGGCGAGCTCAAAGCGGATCCGAAAAATCCCCCGCGGCATGCCATCCTGGCACTTGGCCGTCTCGGTGGAGATGAGATGGGTTATGCCAGCGACCTCGATCTGATCCTTGTTCATGATGGTTTTGGGACGACGGCGGATGGGCAACCGGAGAGAGTCTTCTGGACTCAGCATCTAAAGAACATCACTGAAATGATTGGCAAGCCAGGGACTGGAGGACCTCTGTATGAGGTCGATCTGCGATTGAGGCCCGATGGGGCTGGTGGTGCTCTGGTGACTCGCTTTGATGAGTTTCAGGATTATTTTCTCGGCGAACGGTCCCAGCTTTGGGAACATCAAGCCCTCGTCCGCAGCAGTGCGGCGTGTGGTGATGCCGCTTTGGCAGCGGCGGTGATGCAGTGGATCGATGAGCATTTGGGGCGGCATGTGGAACCTCAGCAGATTGCTCTCGAATTGGGGGAGATGCATGAGCGTCGTCGTCAGGCGGGGCGCAGGGATGGCATCGATTTTCGGACAGGCCCAGGCGGGCTGATCGATATCGAGTTCCTGGTTCAGAGTCTGGTTCTTCGTCACCGCAAAGCACACCCCGAGATTCGTCAGCCTTCCACCGCCGAAGCGATCCGAGTTCTCGCAAAGTCATCTCTCATCGATCGCGATGATGCGCTCACCCTTAGGACGGCGTACCACTTTTTGAGACTGGTCGAGAATCGTCTGTCGATGATGCACCGAGCCAGTATCAAGGCCGTACCGGAAGAAGATGCGAGCCTTCGCGAACTGGCGATTCGCATCGGATTCGAGGCGACCCTGGCCGGAGAACCGGAAGACCGCCTGCGAGTCGAGATGGATGTTCACACCGAACGGGTGCAGGAGATCTTCCAGCGCCTTCAGCGTGATTCCATCGACTAATCGTTCGACTTGCCGATCAGCCACTGATGGGCACATTCAATTACATCATCTGCAGCTGAACTGCGCGCGAGATCGTGTACGCACAGATCCTCGTATCGCGCCAGACGATGCGGTCGTGCTGGATCGAGTGATTCCCGCAGTTTCGGTGCCCAGCGTAACAATCCGTTGTTGTTGACGATGGGGTCGAATCCTGGGGCGATGGCATAGGTTGGAGTTCGGAGTTGACGGACCTTTGATTGAGCTCGACCCATCGCCGGCAGGAGACGTCCGAGGAAACATATCGGCAGATACATTTGCTGCAAGGGGTCAGCGGGGTGCAGGACTTGTTCATCGACCAGATCACTGATGTGCTCCGACGACCAGCGTCCATCGGATTGCAGGTCGAGGGCCCATGCCGCTCCTCGTTGGAGCATCGCGAACGGTTTCAAGGGTGTAAAGGTCGACATGAAGTAGGCCTTGTTGCTTGCGAGACGAGATAGAAGATCGTCGGCGAAGGGAGGCGGTGCGAGAGCTGGAGCAGAGAGTACGACTCCTTTCGGCGCACTGGAGATATCGCGGTCGACCTTTTCAAGGGCTCCGAGTGTGGCAAGCGCACCCATGCTGTGGGCCCAGATGAAATGGGGTCGACGAGATTCATTGCCATCGCCGGCGCTCCACAACAGGCATCTCTCGACAGCTTCGATGATGGAATCAAAAGAGATGCAGTTGAGTTCTTGCAGACGTTGACTGCGCACGGTTTCGAGGTGCTGAAGGTCTTCGCTGCTCATGTTCTTGATCTGCTTGAGGGTCTTTGCGGAATCGATCCCTTCGAGATAGCAATGCATGAGGCGCTGATGAGCGGGGCCGCCATCTCCACCGTGACCTGGGAGGTCAGGGAGTCGGCAGGCAAAGCCTTGATCTGCGAGTTGAGCGGCCAACGGTAACATGCGACCCGCATGCTCGCCGACACCATGGACGACGAGAATCTCCGAATGGATCTCTCCTGAAGCCGGTGTGAGTCGCCAATGAGGGACGGGAAAAATGCGGTGTTCGAGGCGATGTTGGCCTCTGCGAGTTAACGTTCTCATCGGTGACGAATCTCTTTCCGCTGGGTGGTCGCTAGTTGGGGCAACCCCCAAGCACTTTCCGTGAATTTACCACGAAGATGGGAAAGAGTGAATTCGACCCGGATCAGGCAAGGATGTCTTTGACCAGATTGCCGTGGACATCGGTGAGGCGGAAATCCCGGCCCTGATAGGGGTAGACCAGTCTTTCATGGTCGATGCCCAGCAGGTGCAGGATGGTCGCATTGAGGTCGTGCACGTGAACAGGGTCACGGGTGATATTGTAGGAGAAATCGTCGGTTTCGCCGTGAACGTATCCTTTTTTAATCCCCCCGCCAGCAAGCCACATGCTGAAACATCGGGGATGATGATCACGGCCATAGTTCTCCATTGTCAGAGGCCCTTGGCAGTAAACGGTTCGACCGAATTCTCCCCCCCAAATCACCAAGGTGTCATCGAGGAGTCCCCGCTGTTCGAGATCTTTGATCAGTGCGGCACTCGGCTGATCGACATCCGAGCATTGGCGGCGGATCGTTTCAGGGAGCAGCTCATGCTGATCCCAGCCACGATGATAAATCTGTACGAAGCGTACATCTCTCTCGATCATCCTTCTGGCGAGCAGGCAGCACGAAGCAAAGGTGCCTGGCTTGTCGACATCGGGTCCGTACATTTGTCGGACTTGCTCTGGTTCATCACGGGTGTCGACCAGTTCGGGAACGGATGTTTGCATCCGATAGGCCATCTCGTACTGGGCGATTCGGGCGACAGTTTCCGGGTCGCCGATGGCGTCGACGATTTTTTGGTTCAGACGCGAGAGGGAATCGAGCATCTGTCGGCGAGTTGTGCGTTCAACACCGGGAGGATCGGAAAGGTACAGAACCGGATCCCCGATCGAACGCAGAGAAACTCCCTGATATTCGGAAGGCAGCATCCCCGCACCCCAGAGACGTTCGAAGAGAGCTTGGGCGGAGCGGCGACCGGTCCATGTGGCTTGCATCACCATAAAGGCGGGCAGGCTTGAGTTCATCGAACCGAGGCCGTAGTTGAGCCAGGAACCGAGACTTGGTCGGCCCGGCTGTTGACTGCCGGTCTGCATGAAGGTCATCGCCGGGTCGTGATTGATCGCTTCGGTGAACATCGATTTGATGATGGTGATGCGATCAGCGATGCCGGCGGTGTGCGGCAGCAGCTCACTGATTTCTGCCCCGGATGGGCCGTAGCGGTCAAACTCGAAGCGACTTGGAGCGACCGGAAAACGGGCCTGACCACTGGTCATCGTCGTCAGTCGCTGGCCATCGATAATCGATTCGGGCAGATCTTTGTCGAAGAGGTCTGCCATCTTTGGCTTGTGATCAAAGAGATCCATTTGTGAAGGAGCTCCCGACATAAAGAGCGAGATGACACGCTTTATCTTGGGTCGGTGATGGGGTTGGCTGAGACTTCCCGGGCGACCCAATGAAGTCAAGTTTGCCGAAGACGGATCACCGGCGAGTAGCGGTGAGCCTTCGAGACCGGAAAGGGCAGCGAGTCCGAGTGTCGAGCCGACGGTCGACAGGGAACGGCCGAAGAACTGACGGCGGGTTTCCTGAATGTTGACTTCCAGTTCAGGGTCCATCGATCAGCCTTTCATCACGACTTCGTCAAGGTTGAGAATCAGATGGCACAGCATCATCCAGGTGGCATGTTCCTGTGGATCAAGTTCCATATCTCGCTCCATCTCACCGAAAGAGAGTAGTTCCTCCGCCTGTTGTGGATCGCTTTTCCAGGTGGTGCGCATCGTCTCCAGATATCCCTGCAGTTCCTGCAGCTCTTCTGCGGAGGGGTGGCGTGAAGTCGCCATTCGCCACAGGCGGGTGATGCGTGAGTTGTCATCGGAAGCCTGGGGATCCAGAAGGATTTTGCGTGCCCAGATTCGGGCCGCTTCCAGATACTGCACATCGTTCATCAGCACGAGGGCCTGCATCGGTGTATTGGTGCGTTCCCTTTTGACGACACACGTTTCCCGGTTCGGTGCATCAAAGATGGCCAGATACGGAGGTGGGCTGGTGCGTTTCCAGAAGGTGTAGACGCTGCGGCGGTAGAGGTTGTCACCCGAGTCGCGGACGAAGTTGACGGTATTGCTGTCGACGTAGCCGACCGCTTTCCACAAGCCTTCCGGCTGGTAGGGCTTGACCCCGGGGCCGCCCATCGTTTCGACGAGCAACCCGGAAAGGAACAGGGCTTGATCACGGATCACTTCTGCATCGAGACGGAAACGGGAACCGCGTCCGAGGAGGCGATTACGGGGATCCTTTTCGTTGGCGACGGCTTCGACGCGGGTCTGCATGCGATAGGTATCCGTCAGCATCAACGAGCGAATGAACTGCTTCAGGTTCCAGTCGCGGGTGATGAAATCGCGGGCGAGGTGATCGAGCAGTTTCGGATGACTGGGCCATTCGCCCTGCAATCCAAAGTCCTCGGAGGTGCCGACGAGTCCGGTGCCAAACAGTTGTTGCCAGATGCGATTGACGGTTACCCGTGAGAAGAGCGGGTGCTTCGGGTCGACGAGCCAGCGGGCGAGGCCCAGTCGGTTGGCGGGCTCCCCCTCCGGCAATGGCGGCAGAAATGCCGGGACCTTTGGCGGGATGGATTCCCCGGTCGGCTGGTCGTACTGGCCCCGTGTGAGGAGCCGGGTCGAGCGCATCTCCATCCGTTCGGCAGCGACCAATGTCGTCGGAATCTGTCCCTTCAGCTGATCGAGTTCCTTTTGCTGTGTCTCGATCTGCGAGAGCAACTCACCGTATTCCGGACTGTGACGCGATCGATAGAAATCACGACGCAGGTCCAGGCTTCTTTCATCATCGGCGGGAACCGGCCCGGTCAGGAGGGACTCCCATTCGAGGGAGTCTCCGAAGCCACTGAGGCCAAAGTCATCCCAATAGACCTTGCCGCCGAACTGGGTGAAGGCGATCCCGTTGATTTTGTCCCCCGCCTTGAGGCCGACCTTTTGCAGATCGAGGACGAGGCGGACCCATTCACCGGTAGGAGGCAGTTCACCCAGAGGACGATGGCCCGGAGTGTCGACCCCGGTTCCCCCATACGTGATCCGATCCTCTCCCCAGAAGCCGCGGTGTTCCCATGAGCCGTTGAGATTGACCTGTAGCATCACCGTTTGCGGGGGAGTGTCTTCGTCGAGGTGCACCCATGCGTAGAGCTGATCTCCCTGACGCATCGTTCGCGGTTCACGAACGTGAACGAAGTAGTGCTGAATGATGCGATCCTGATCGGTCTGTTGCAGACGGCTGCGCTTTCCGGAGTGGATGCGGTGTTCCGGTCCCTCGACCCAATTCCAATCCACTTCGGGACCGTCATTGACGACCATCCCGGAAGCGGGGACTTCGTCATCGCCCCAGATCCGATCTTCGGATGCGGGCATGAACTCCTCGGTGATGGCGAGGCGAACACGACCGATAGCATGGCCGGTATAGCGACTGCCGAAGTGCAGTTGGATGGTGATCTGCACCGGGCCTTCTGCTCCCCATGGAGCATCGCTGGCAAAGATGGCGAGTCGTCGTTCCTTGCGGTTGAAGCCTTCGACCGCCCAGCCGTCGTCGAGAGAGATGTTGCCATCGATGGCGGCGGTCACCGGCCAGTTCGGTTGCTGGTGATCAGCGTGGGCGTGTTTCCAGACGATCTTGACCGGCTCGCCGATCGCTTGCCCCTCCGCATCGAGTGCGACCGCTTCCCCCTCGATTTCGGTGAGGACGATGTTGCTGTTGCCGGAGCGCCCCGGGCCCCTTCCCGGCAGCGAATCATCGAGGAGACCTTCAAGACGCAGTGCCCGATAGCGACCGCCTTCGACGATCATCGAAAAAGTGTAGGTGTCCTGATCGGGATTGTTGCCGACGGCGAGAAGGGATCCGTCATCGAGTTTCTCAAAGGTGGCCCCGCCGGTGGTGGTGGCGATCAGGGGATCGACCGGGCTCCAGCGATCGGAGTCTGAGAGCCATGAAGCTTCGTATGCTGCTTGAGCCTGATCCATCTCTGCATTGGGCTGGGATTTCTGTTCTTCCAGAGAAGCGAGATCGGTTTCCAGTTCCTGTTGTCGACTTTGCTGCGTTTCGGATGGCACCGAAACCACCGGCGGATGGGCCTTGGCATTGCCATCCATCTCGGCTTCAGCAGTGTTGTTGAAGAAGCTGTAGAGACCGAAGTACTCCTCCTGGGAAACCGGATCAAACTTGTGGTCGTGGCACTGGGCACAGCCGAGGGTCAATCCGAGGAAGACGGTGCCGAAGGTGTTGGTGCGATCGACCGAATAGATCATGCGGTACTCGTCATTGATGGCGCCGCCCTCGCTGGTGGTCGGGTGGGCGCGCACGAAACCGCTGGAGACCTGATCCTGCAGCGTCGATTCCGGCAGCAGATCACCTGCCAACTGGCCGATGACAAATTCGTCATAGGGGGTGTTGGCGTTGAAGAGTTCGATGACACGATCGCGGTAGGGCCACATCTCGCGGTAGTTGTCGAGGTGCAGACCGTGGGTATCGGCGTAACGGGCGGCATCGAGCCAGGTGCGGCCCCAATGTTCTCCGAAGCGTCGCGAAGCGAGCAATCGATCGAGGACCCGCTCCCACGATCCCGGTTGGTCATCGGCGAGGAAGGCATCGATCTCGTCGATGGTCGGCGGCAGGCCGGTGAGATCGAGGGTCGCACGGCGGATCAGTACCTCTTTGCCCGCGGCGGGTCGCCAGGGCAGGTTGTGATCGGAGAGCGACTTTCGCAGGAAGGCATCGATGGCGGATGGAGCATCCGTTTTTGCCATCGAAGGCACGACATGCTCGGCGGCAGGCTGGAAGGACCAGTGTGCCTCGTACTGTGCTCCTGCATCGATCCAGCGTCGAAGGGTTTCCTTCTGTTCCGAGCTCAAAGGTTTGTGGATTTCGGGGGGGGGCATCTGATCGTCGGGGTCATCGCTGGTGATGCGGTGCCAGACCTCACTCACCGCGGAGTCTCCTGGAACGATGGCGGCGAAACCGGAATCTGCACCAGTGGCATGGTCGAAGTGATCGAGTCGCAGTCCCGCTTTGCGAGCGGCGGAATCGGGACCGTGGCAGGCGTAGCAGTGATTCGACAGGATCGGGCGTATGTCGCGGTTGAAAGTGGGAGCGGCGGAGTCGGAACCCGTTTCCTCTGCAGTGGCAGGAAGTTTCCCGCCTGTCGCCAGCGACAGAGCGGCAAACAGGATCAGCAAAAATGCACCTCCGGGAGAGGCGAATTGCCTCAGAAGGGTGGGGGCATTCGATGGCAGGGTGAAGGGAAGTCTGTTCATGATGCCTTTCGTGGATCACCGTCTGATTATGGCATGCTCTGGAGTGTGGGTGAAGATCGCCGATGGCCTGTCCCGGTATCCTCGATCCCGTGCAGAGCGTATCCTTGAACAACATCGACAGACTGATTTGTGTGGAGGAGTGAGACGGCCATGGGAATGATCCTTGCAACCTTGCTGTTTTCGATTTTGGGAATTCCAGCGGATGATCTTCCCGGTTATCGCGATACCCCGGTGATCCCCGGACAGAAGTGGCGCGTCCACGATGCAGATCGTCCACGACCCAGGGTGGTGGATCCCGGCAAACACGAGCCTCTGGCCCGCCCTGCTGAAGCGAAGGTGCTGCTGGGCGAGGATGGGCAACTCGGAGCCTGGGCACAGGGTGGCAAGGAGATTCGCTGGAAGTGGCTCGGCGAAGCCCTGCAGGTTCAGCCGGGGACCGGCGACATCTTCAGTCGGGAGGCGTTTGGCGACATGCACCTTCACCTGGAGTTTCGCACTCCGGAAAAGGTGGCCAGCAGTTCGCAAGGTCGCGGCAACTCAGGGGTATTCCTGATGGGAGCCTTCGAAGTACAGATCCTCGACAGTTACCAGAACCCGTCGTATGCAGATGGCCAGTGTGGGGCCCTGTATGGGCAGTGCCCGCCGCGGGTCAATGCTTCACGGGGACCGGGGGAGTGGCAAAGTTATGACATCTTTTTCACCCGACCCCGATACAAAGGCGATGCAGTGATCGAGCCGGCGAGGGTGACGGTGTTGCACAATGGCGTGCTGATTCACAATCAGCAATCCTTCATGGGGCCGACCCGACATCTGCGGGTGAGTGATTACCAGGGCTTCCGAGCCAAGGAGGGCCCCATCAAAATTCAAGATCACGGGAACCTCATGCAGTTTCGCAACATCTGGATCGTCGATCTGGAACCAGAAATGGGTGGCTGACTCATGGTTGATAATCAAGAACTGGAAAGCTGGTGGCGTAGCATCGAAGAGTCGGTGATCCGTGGAGGATCTTCGCCTCAGGGTCTGCCGGAGGGCCTCGATCCTCGGCTGGTTGACCTCGCTCAAGCCGCAGTCTGCGAAGTTCGCATGGAGCTCGACTCGATCCCTGATTTGCTGGAAAAGGCAAGCGGGCTAGAAGAGCCATGGTCGCATGTTCGGACTCTTATCGATTTGCGGACTCGTTTGCGCCTGGCTCGCGGGGCTGCGGATGTTCTATCAAGATTATTGCAGGAAGCCGATGATCTGGTTTTACAAAACCCTTCGATGCCCACATTGGCAAGGGTGCATCACTATTTGGGGATCCTCTACCTTCAGACCAATCGTCCCGGTCTCGCTCTTTCTTCGATGACCAGAGCTTTGGAATATGTCGGCGAGGCGGCATGTCGTCCGTGGATTCTGGATGGCATCAGCCAGTCATATCTCTACCTCGGTGCTCGTACTGAGGGACGAAGGTCCTTGCGACGAACCATCATTGATAAAGATCGAGTGGATGATCACCTCGGCATCGCCATCTCTTCGGGGTCTTTGGCATTAGCGGAGATCCAGTCGGGAGAACCTGAAGCGGCTCTTTCCGTTTTGTCGGAAACTCTAAAGCGGCGAGGGGAGCATCTGGCAACACTTTCTCGATTGCGTCTCTATACCTTCAGCCTTCAAGCAGTTCTTGAACTGTCTGATCAATCTCAGTTGGAAGAGCAGCTTTCGTTATTGGATGAATGTCTCGAAGAGTGTGGAGATGAAAAGGTCCCCCCTGTAGGTTTCGCTTACATGGCCCAGGCTCGTGCTTTGGCATACAAGGGTCAGCATGAAGATGCAAAGAAGGCCCTCGATCGCTCCGCGGCTCTGCTGAGACATTCGGAATTACAGATCCTCATCGACTACTGGCGTGTGGCATTGACGCCGGAAGACCAGCGCACTGTGGATCAGCTCCAGCAACTGGATAAGCAGGTCTCTGCCGTCGATAAAGTGACCGAGGGTGAAATCCTCAGCCGTCTTTTGCTGGCCGATTCAGATCTCGCATCCGGTGACAGAGGGCAAGCCATCGATCGTCTCGATGATGCCTATTCCCGGGTGGTGGAATCGAATCAGCCACACTGGATCGAGCTCGTCGATGATGCCTATCGCAGTGTCGATCCGGCTCGTCAGGCCGCAAAAAGTATCGAGCGTTTCAGTGGTCGCCCTGCAGAGCAGATGGCTCTGACGACCACTGAGGAAGCGACGATCATTTTCGCCGATCTCGCAGGCTTTACCCAGCGTTCGACAGAGCTCTCCGCCGAAGAGGTGATGGAAACGGTGCGCAGTGTCTTTGAACTGGCGGTTCCTTTGCTGGCCTTGCATCAGGTGCGGCCATTACAGCATCTCGGAGATGGTCTGCTGGCCACCTGTCAGGGTGAGAATCATGAGGCCCGGGGACTTCAGTTCGCCATCGATCTCGTGGGTCGCACTTCCCTGGCTTCAAGGGTCCGACGGCAGTTGGGAGAGTCATGGGGGCTCGATCTTCGTGCAGGTGTCAACTCGGGACCGGTGGTCTTTGGCATGTTGGGATCGAGCTTCAAGCAAGAGTGGTTGGCCATCGGCAAGACGACGAATCTTGCCGCGCGCTTGCAGTCAAAAGGAGAGATCGGTGAGGTCGTGACCTTGCCCGAGATTGCCCAGCGGGTCGGTTTTGAGGCGACGGACTCGATTCTTAAATCCTACGACATGAAGGGTTTCAGCGAGCCGGTTCCGGTGTTGCGAATCCCTGTCGAGTAGACCGATTTGACCTTGCAGATTTAGAGTTCGAAATCCTCTTCCCGGAAATCGATATTTGCAGCGGTCTCTTCGTCATCCCGGGCGAGCACAAGAATTGCGCCATGGGGAACGATCAGATAATTCTCACCGGAGAACTGAATTTCGATGGCAGCCTTCCGCAGGAATAGCACTTGATCTCCGACCCTTGCTTCTAAGGGGATGAAGATCGGCGTTGGGGCTTCGGTGACCTTCCAGGGCTCGTCACCCACTTCTGCTGGAGGGGTCATCGGGGTTCCGGGACCGACCTCAACGACCTTTCCGCTCTGCACTTCATTTTTTTCGACGGCACTGGCAGGAAGGATTAATCCTTCCCGAGTACGTTCTTCTCCTTGCGTGGGTGAGACGAGAACGCGGTCACCGACGACGATCAGTTTGCTGCCATCTCCGAACATACGGACCTCCTGCGGAATCATGATCTTTCTTGAGTTTGGATCTCCGATCGGAGCCGTCAAGAGGATATGATACGGATCACCTGAAGATCTTCGGCGCAGGACCCTGAAAATCGGGAGTCGAAGTCCGCAGGAGTCACGCGTTTTCATTAGCCCCGGAGGTGTTGTGCAGGAATCCGGCGGGAGTTTTCCCGACCTTCCACTTCCCCAGCCACTGGCACGGATCGTGCCGGTGATGAATCAGGCTCGAGGGGATGCCCGAGCCCTTCATGCTGCTGCTTTCGCCAGCCTTGAGGCGGTGGTGCGTTGGCAGGGTCTGCTCTTGTTGACGGCTCGGTCACGACTGTCTTTGCCCGTCGATCGAGAAAAGCGGGTTCAAAATTTCCTCAAGCGACCTTCCTTCGGATCCTGGGTCGAGGTTCTGCTTCGTCATGGAGCACGTGATCACGAGCGAACCTCACAGGGTAAGGGTCCTCTGGGAATTCTCGAAGACCTCCGAGAGGTTTTGGAGACCCCACGGGATGAATACACAGCGATGGTCAAGGCGGTCACCGGCCGTGGCGGCAACAAGCCACAACGTTGGGTCGACGCTCTCGAGCATCTGCCACCTTATCGAAACGATTTCATCGGCCACGCCGGCTATCTTGCGGATGATCATTATCAAGAGAAGGCCCCTCTCTTTGATGCGGTGGTGACAGCGATCCTCGAAGAGATGGCCAAGGCAGACCAGACGTTGCAGGCCAGATCTTTGGAAGATGCGGATCAATCCCTGTCATTACAGGGCATTGGCAGTGCGCAAGTTGGTGAAGGGGAGATCCCGGAGAAGGTCCAGCCGGGTGAGTGCTATCTCGTTCGATCTTCTGGAGATCTGCTGATGAGCATGGGCGAACTGACCCATTTAGAGAATGGGGAAGTTTTTCTTTTCGACAGGACTCCCCGGGAAAGACGGACCGAGTTCATCGATTTTGCATCGGGAGAACGCAGTCGTCGCGATGGATTGGCACTTCTGGAATCAGGTTTTACAGAGAACCTGTCCCTCGATCGAGTCGAGGGCAGCAGTGCGGAAGTGGTCACCGGTCGCCTGACGCTCAGATCTCAGGTCCTGCGTTACTCCGTCACGACTGAAGAGCGATTGTGGACCCGAGTCCTCCTGCACAACCAGTCGCCGATCCCAGCCCGTTTCCGAGTCGAAGGGGCAGATTCCTCCGGTTGGAAGTGGTGCGAGGACACCTTTGTCGATGACGAGGAAGTCGCACCGAATGAAGCCCGCGTCTGGTTCGTCGCTTCGATCGCTGATCACGCCGGAACGATTGCACCACCGGTGATCCGGGTGACATCGAGTTTTGATCCACGCCCACAGATTCTTGAATCGGAAGGCCCGGTGCGCATCATCGATGGCGACCCTCTGCCTTTGGTGGGGCGACAGTCGCAGGTCCATCAAATCGTGGAGCACTTGGCGGACTCTGCCACCACGGGAGCGAGCTCTCTCATCGGCGGAGCCCAAGGCCAACGGACAGGTGCACTGCTCGATGAGATCGCACGTCATTGTCGACAGCGGGGGATGCGTGATTTGCGAGGTACTTTCCGTGGCACCGCAGGTCAGCCTCTCAAGGGGTTCAACGACCTTCTTCGCGATCTCGTTGGTCTTCAGAGTGGAGTTTCCGCGGCCGAACAAATTCGTGAAACGGCATCGATTCAATTGGAACAATGGCTCGGTGAAGATGCCGCAGCGATTGCATATTTTCTCGACGAACTGACTGGCGAATCATCTCCGGAAAAAAGTTCGGAACAGATGCGTTCCTTCTGGTGGTTCAAGTTGGTCTCGGCAGTGGCCCGTGAATTGCCATTGCTGATCACCCTCGATGATTACGAAGAGGCGGATCCCGATTCACAGAAACTGCTGCGCGGTTTGCTGGAACGTTGTCGCCAGGAGGAGATTCCGGCGTCGTATGCCCTCACCATCGATCGCGAAGAGGATCAGAAGACAGCTATACCTGAAGGTTGGCCGGGGGATCCCAAGCCACAGATCATCGAGATCGACCGGGTGGCATCCGCAGAGATCGAACAGCTGCTGACCCTCGCCTATCCCGGATCGCCGGTGCTCGACGACCTGCCGTGGCTGTCGCAGGAACTGGAAGATCGCGCCGCCGGCAACATCGGCTTCGCCATCGATTTGGTGCGCTCACTGGGTCCCGCAGGCAAAGGCATCTTTGAACCGGGCGAAGAGCGGCAATGGAAACTGGTGCAGCCCTTACCGCAGCGCGAAGCCTTTTCCGACAGCCTGCCCGCCCGCCGTGGCGATCTTTACAGCGGTCT
>NZJA01000034.1 GCA_002691835.1 Planctomycetota bacterium | reverse complement strand
GCTCCACGGGGCATGCTGGCGCGCATCGAGGAGAAACCCCCATTGTTACGAAGGGAAGTTTCCCCCGTGAAAACCAGAGTCTCGCCGGCATGGGAAATCTTCCCTGTCGAGAGCCCGCCCATGACACCGTCAAGAACGGTTCTCCAACCACGAACATCATCTCTGTTGTCAAAACTGAAGATCATGTTGCCCTCCTCAATTTTCTTGGAAGAGGCTGACTCTTTTTGGGTGACTTTTTCAGTCGAGGAAATTTTCATGTCGCCACGCAGAACTGCATCGATAATTCCGCGGTATTCCCAAGCCAACTCCCGAGCGTCGGACTGTTTTTCTGCTTCCATTTTGCGACCGAGAATCACTTGGCGATCCTCATCGGCAAGACCGAAGCCCTGACTCAGTACAAGTGCGTCCAACGCAGTGGCGTAGACTGCACAGCAAGCGGCTGGGGAGCCGTCATTGAAAAGAGGGACTCCACGGCCGATAGCTTCCAAAAGGAAGCTTTCAAGTGGACTTTCCTCAACGGGGGGCAACAGAACACGGTCGATCACATGGATCACACCATTGCTGGCCAAAAGATCGACAGCATTGACAGCCGCATCGCCGATGATCACACGTCCGCGGACCACATTGACGTCGAGGGTGGTTCCTGCAAGGGTCTCAACTTGATCGACATTGACTACCTGGTCTGCAGTCACTTTTCCAGCAACCACATGGTGAAGGAGAATCCGTTGCAACTGAGGGCGTCCACGATCGGTCAGCAAAAACTTCAAGGTGTCGGCATCGACCTTTGCAAAAGCTTCGTCAGTCGGTGCGAAGACGGTCAGGGGGCCATCGCCAGCGAGGGCGTCCACGAGACCGGCAGCCTGAACCGCAGCGACCAGGGTCTTGAAGTTCTCAGCTCCGACAGCCAAATCGACGATCGTGTCGGAAGCATGAGAGCGAGGTTGAGCGAAAAGCCCTAAAAATCCGCAAAGGGCCACAGTCAGGAGTGTTTTTGACATTTCTTGATCTTTCCTGTTGGAGATAAGACCCTTTTACTCTTGATTTAGGAAATTTGAAATCGTTCAAATCGTTCACGGTCGAACTCCCCGTCACTATTCGGGACCCATCAGTCCACACCTGCTGTTCTTGCCCCATTTGCTCAAAGCTTCATTATGGGGTCTTCCCGGTGAGAGGACCTCGAATTGACCGATCCGAAATCTGATGCGCCCCCCCACTTCAACAGTCCCGATGATTTCTTCACTCTTCGTTGGCAGGGAGACATCGACGGTTGCCTTCAACTTCTGGATCAAACACAGCTTCCCCATGTGGAAACCATCCTCGAACTGCACTCGCCTGAGGAAGTCATCTCTGCCATCGTCCAGCTTTCCGTGAGAGGTGCACCGGCGATCGGAGTTGCCGGAGCGTACGCCCTGTGCTTGGCCACTCGCAAACTTTCGGACTGGGATGAAATCGTTCGATCACTGGAAACTTTCGCTCCCCTCGTAAGAGAGTGCCGCCCCACTGCCATCAATCTGGCCACCATGGTGGATCGCATGCTGGATGTGCTGAAATCGGAAATCGCAGAAAACCAGCCATCCGCATCGCCAAATGGAATCAAACTGAGAAATCGACTCTTTGCGGAAGCCCAAGCGATCGAAAAGGAAGATCAGGATTTCTGTCACAGAATTGGACTCTCCGGTTCTTCGCTGATTCCCGAAGGAGCCACCATTCTGACCCACTGCAATGCAGGAGCTCTTGCGACAGCCGGCTCAGGAACTGCCCTTTCAGTTTTATATGCGGCTTGGGAATCCGGTTGCCGATTCCAGGTTCTTGCCGATGAAACCCGACCTCTCCTTCAGGGATCGAGAATCACTGCCTGGGAACTACAAAAAAAAGGGATCCCCGTCGAAGTCATCTGCGATGGTGCTGCGGGAAGTTACTTTCAGCGTCAACGGGTCGATATGGTGATCACCGGAGCAGATCGCATCGCTGCAAATGGAGACTCTGCAAATAAAATTGGAACCTATACATTGGCGACACTGGCTGCTGCTCATGAAGTGCCCTTCTACATCGCCGCTCCGTCCAGCACGTTCGATTTTCAGGTCAGCCGTGGTCAGGAAATCCCGATCGAGGAGAGGGATGAGAAGGAAATCTGGTATCCTTTGGGAGATCAAAGGCCTGCAGGGAATACCCGATACGGAAACCCTGCCTTTGACGTGACTCCTGCAAACTTGATCCATGGCTGGATCACTGAAGCAGGAATCCTTCAGCCGCCTTTCACCGAAATCTGCAAGGAGCATCGTTGAACGAGTCAGCAGCGAAAAATCCAGAAACTTCGCCTCCACTTCTCGCCTTTGATGGGGACTGCAGACTCTGTGTTGGCAGCATTCGGGGCCTTGAAAGAACTGGGATTCTTGGAAATCTGGAAACCTGTGCTGCAACTCTCGTCAAAGGAGAAGACCGGCAAGTCCTTGACCAGCACCGACGGGCTGGCGAAATCGTACTACTCCTCGACAACAGGAAATCTGCCCTCTCTGGGGCAGCAGCCTTTCGCTGGATACTCCAACAGCGCTTTCCTGGTTTCCTGTCTTCGACTCTGAATTGGCTTCCGATTTTTTGGGTCATGACGCTCGGTTACCGATTGATCGCCTCGTGGAGAAGAATTCTGATCCCACCACCAGTCACTCCCGATCCTCTCTTTCCTGAGCCGGGTTGGGTCGGAGCATTTCGTGGATCGGTTTCGATCCTGTTGCTCTTCGGGACCGTCATCACCATTTCCATCTTCTCAACGAAACTGGGTATTGGTAATAGTGATCAATGGAGCCCAGCTGATCAGCTCCTTCAGTATCCTGGATTTCTGATCGGAGCAGTTCTGATACTCAATACTCTTCTGGTGACGCTACTCGGATATCGAAGAATCATCGATTTGTTCGCAACCCAGACTTTCACTTGCTTCCTGGGGGCTCTCGCCAGCGGGACCCTCCTGGCTATTCCAGCTTTCGTTTTCAAGATTCAGGTACCGCTGATTGTCGTCTGTTTGCTATACGTCGTGATCACCTCTGCCTTGATGCAGAACTATTGGATATGGCTGGGCATCGGCGATGAAAAAAAGGGTCTGACCGCCCAGTTCACCACGACACTCGCAGTGACACTGGGCGGTTCGACCCTTTGGACCGGATATCTTGCAACTTTTCCGTAAAAGCCTCTAGGCTCCTGCGAATCTAAGCTCCTGCGACCTTGCCGCGAAGTGCCTCATCCTTGGCTGCAACCTTGCTGGCCATCGTCGACTTGTGCTCGTCGAGACGGGCCCTCATGGCCGCATCAGAGCTTCCGATGATTTGAGCGGCGAAGATGGCCGCATTCGTCGCCCCGGGCTTGCCAATCGCAACCGTTGCCACTGGAACACCAGGAGGCATCTGTACCGTCGCAAGAAGCGCATCCAGACCATCAAGAGCGCTGGAATCGATCGGCACTCCAATGACCGGAAGGGTCGTGCTGGCGGCCATCACACCTGCCAGATGAGCCGCGTGACCTGCGGCGGCAATGACAGCGGCGTACCCCTCATCAGCAGCAGTGCTACTCAAATGATGGGCCACCTCTGGAGTTCTGTGGGCGGAACAGACTCTGACCTCCGCCTCAATCTCAAATTTCTGGAGTTGATCAACGCAGGTCTCCATGACAGACCAGTCGCTGTCACTTCCCATGACGACGAGAACCTTGTGACTCATGACAGCTGTTCCTTCCAAGTCTCCCAGGCCACTCCCGTGACCCGTTCGAAAAGTTCCTGATACCGTGCGGTGGTGCCTTCCACAACTTCTGACGGAAGATCGGGAGGAGTTCCATCACCGGTCCAACCCACTGAAGCGAGGTAGTCGCGCACATATTGTTTGTCAAAAGATGGTGGACTCGATCCCACCTGATACTCATCTGCAGGCCAATAACGGGAGGAGTCGGCCGTCAACACTTCGTCAGCCAGGACCGGACCTTCCGAATCCATACCAAATTCAAACTTGGTATCGGCAAGGATCAGGCCACGCGTCGCAGCGTGTTCACGGCCATGCGAAAAGATGTCGACGGACAGGTTTTTGAGATGAGCCATCAGATCATGACCCACCATTTCTCCCGCTTTCTCGATCGAAATGTTTTCATCGTGGCCATCGTGGTTTTTTGCTGCGGGTGTAAAGATCGGATCGTCGATGCGATCCGCTTGCTGAAGACCTTCGGGCAACGGGATTCCACAGATCGAACCGGTTGCTTGATAATCTTTCCAGCCACTTCCGACAACGTACCCACGAACCACACATTCAACCGGGATCATATCCAGTTTTTTAACCAGCATTGCGCGCGGCCCCCACTCTTCCGCAGCACTGCGGAAAGGTTCGGGGAAGTCTGCAGGATTCGTTGAAATCAAATGATGACGAATCTCTTTCGGAAGACGATCCAGCCACCAGCGGGTCAACTGCGTCAGAATGGCTCCCTTCTCAGGGATCCCCTGAGGTAAAACCACATCGTAGGCACTGATCCGGTCACTGGTCACCAACAAGAGGTGATCTCCCAGATCAAAGATGTCGCGGACTTTACCGCGAAGGATCGGTTCATGTCCGGGAACGCTAATTTCCCGAATAGCTGTTGGATGCACGCTGGTCCCTTTCCGTTCGTCGAAGCTGAGCCAAAACCCCGCAGAAAATGCGCTGGCTTTCAAGTCACAGATTACCTTGCGGACAGACGGTCGCCACCCCTGTCGAATCGGATTCCTGGGGAATCAACCTTCAGCCAGGAGCTCTTCACGGCTTCCGTCGGCACGGTGTTTCCAACGCTGGTGCATCCACAGCCAGTCAGCGGGATTCTCTCGGATCCAGTGCTCAATTCGAGCGCTAACAGCACAGGTCACCTCATCGATGTGCTGACGAAGATCGTCGCCTTCGGGGAGGTCCGCAATTTCACAGACCATCCGATATCTGCAGCCTTCCTCAATCCTGCGGGCGTACAGATAGACGACGGGCACCCGATAGCGCCGCTGCAGTACTCCAACCACAGGGACAGTTCCAGCTTCTCGCCCCAGAAACGGGATATGGAGACCATCACGGGTATTCTGATCCACCAACATGGCGAGACAGCGCCCTGAACGGAGAGACTTGCCCATCTCTGGTAGTGCTCCTGAAGGATCGATGATTCCTGGGACCGTACCGGATCTGAGAGCATTCATCGCACGGTGCACATATCCATTTTTTATGTGACGAGAGAGCAAATCAACTCGCCAACCGCGGTGGACGAGGATCGGGAGAACGACTTCAAAGGGGCCCAAATGACCGCTCACCAAGAGGAACGGCTCCCCGGCCTGATGACGTCTTTCCAGTTCATCCCAGGGGCCCACCCAATCGATGTTTTGATGGAAATGGGGATTCGATAGCCACCTTCGAATCTGCAAAGCTTCCACGGCACTGAGAGCAACCCGTCGCCACGATTCACGAGCCATTTTTCGAATACGAGAATCACTCCAGACTTTCCCATAGACATGTCGAAGATTACTCAGAGTGACCTGTCGTCGTCTTCGTGCGAGCCACCACGCCGGAGTGACCCATAAACCAGCAAAACGGCAAGCCCAGCTCGCAGGCAACAAAGCCAAAGGAGCAACGACAACCAAAGCGAGCACCGCTGAGATAAAGGCAGAGATCCCGAAGCGCTGGGGGTGCTTTCGGCGATCAGAGGATTTGGAATCAGTCAAAATCGCCCCCAGACATTCTCGACCTCCTCCGTGGATTTCCTGTTCCCATGGAGTCTCGGTAGAGTGTATCCTCCCGTCCCACCTGCCCAAGACCATCCCGAAAGGAATCTTCGATGCCAATTACAGCATTATTTCTCATTCTGATCCTTCAGGCAGCAGATGAGCCTGCCTCTGTGCAGGACCAGCTTCAATTGACCGACGGGTCGACCTTGATCGGTTCCATTCTTCAGTTGGAAGAAGGCGTTTACCGAATGGAGATCGATGGGATTGGCGAAGTCTCGATTCCGGCTGCCAAAGTCACAGAAATCAACTTTGGAAACAAAGCCACTCTCGTGACCGATTCAGGAATGTCGATTGAAGGCCTCTTGAAGTTGGAAGAAACCGGTGAATGGCAGGTCACCAACGACCTTCTCCAAACACGGATACCCGGGCAAAATCTGATCGCCATCAATCCAACACCGGAAAGCCCACCCACTTCTTCTCAAAAGGCAACGATCACCTTGAATGGCTCCAGAACTTCGGGAAATACAGAAACCACCTCAGCCGTGCTCAACATGGACTATAAATTTCGCTACCTCACCCATCGCTTCGTTTCAAAGATCGACTGGACCTATGCTGAGGATAACCTCGTGGTGAGTAAAAGAACGACCGGTGCAGAGGTGAAATATGACTTCTTTCCGGAGGATGATTGGTTTTTATACACGAGCTTCGGAGCCAGAAACGATGGCTTTGCCGACCTTGCTCTGAGAACCACCGCTGGAATCGGAGCAGGGATCCAGGTGTTCGACAGAGAAGACCTGACCTGGTCAGAAGAAGCTGGAATCTCAGCACTCAATGAAGATTTCAAAGTTGCAGAAGACGACTCTGCCAGCACCCTCCGTGTTGCCGGAAACGCCGAGTGGATTCTTCGAGATGGGGATCTGACGATTTTCCATGATCACACTCTCTTCGTCTCCCTCGATGAACCTGACGATTTGCTGGCACAGTCTCGACTCGGGCTAAGAACACGAGTGATCGGTGGCTTCTCTTTGAATGCCCAGATCAACGCACGTCACGACAGTAGCCCTCCCGCAGGAATCCGTGAGAATGATCTGGAGTTCCTGTTGGGAGTCGGATATTCGAAATCGTTCTGATTTCAGCGAGGGATAGGCAGATCTTCTTGCCGAAGGGCCATCGGGCGAGACAATAGAGTCGTAGTGCGGTTGGAGGCTTTCTGTCACCGACAGGCCTTACTGCGCATTTCCACCCAGATCACCTCCATGGTGAGGAGAACCGATGCACATGCCCGCGGAATCCCCTGCTGGTGTCAGTCATGACCACTTCCTTCAGTTGGCAGAAGAGCGTCTTGCCGATGTCGCGCGCCTCAGGGAGATGTTCCAAGATTTGCCGGTGGAAGCCCTGATCAAAGAAGATCTCTTGCGCCTTGGGATTTCCTTTAGCCCTGCTGCTCTCAAATATTGTGCTGATTATAAAAGGAAGTCCTACTTCATTTTCAGCTTCGACATGGTCCCCATCGACGAAATGACTCAGGAAGAAAACCTCAGTGCTCCCGAAGAGATTCAACTGATCGGTGGAGACTGGGGCCTCCGAAGAACGACGGTCTCTGTCAGGGTCAATCCGTTTTCTCCATGGCGAGCAGACATGGAAGGGGACCGCTTACAGTTAAAATGTGGAGATCAGTCCATCTCGGAAATCGATCTTCAACCTGTCCCCGAGTACTACCAGGAAACTTTGGAAAATGGTCAGCCTGTCCATGAAGTGGCACCCACCATTGAGTGGGGCTACCTCGTTTACCTGACCGTTTATCGCAAGTGTCAGTACTTTGGCTTCAAAGAAGAGTGTCGATTCTGTGACATTAACGAGAACTATCGGCAACAGGTGAAGGCAGGACGTCCATATCGAACGGTCAAGCCGATGGATGAAGTCCTCGAAGCCTTGACGATTCTCGATCGTGTAAACTCTCCCTCAAAGGCCTATACCCTTACCGGAGGCTCCGTCACGAGAACCCTGAAAGGTCAGGGCGAAGCTGAGTTCTACGCAACATACGCACGAGCAATCGAAGAGAAGTTCCCAGGACGCTGGATTCCCAAAGCCGTAACCCAGGCACTGCCAATCGATGAGCAGCAGATCCTGAAGGACGCAGGAATTAAGATTTACCACCCCAATTATGAGATCTGGGACGAAGAGCTTTTCCCAATCCTTTGCCCCGGAAAAACGGCATACGTCGGTCGCGATGAATGGCATAGAAGAATCATCTCCGCGACAGATGTTTTCGGCGCTGAGAATGTGATTCCCAATTTCGTTGCAGGAATCGAAATGTCCCGCCCTCATGGATATACGGACCCCGAAGCAGCTGTCGAATCAACACGTGAAGGTTTGCAGTTTTTCATGAGTCAGGGAGTGTGCCCCCGATTCACCGTCTGGTGTCCTGAACCCCTTTCGCCCCTCGTGGTCGAAAGAAAAAATGCAGGTGAAGCCCAACCCCCTGCGCCGCTTGAGTATCACGCCAGGCTACTCGTAGCCTGGAGAGATACGCACAGGGAGCATGGTCTTCCGGTACCACCGGGATACGGACCTCCTGGTGCAGGTCAGGCGATCTTCAGTGTATCAAGCTTCATGGATGTCATAGACGTTCCGGCGGAAGTCTAGAGATCCTCTAGCGAGGGATAACCACTTTGAGGATCCATTCGGAGGACTGAACGTCCCGTCAAGAAACTGATGATCTTGTCCCCGAAGAGCTCTCCACGCCAACCAGATGCGAGCTTCAGGTTGCTTAAGTTTGGATCTTTCTCAGCCTTTGCACGGATCAGATCTTCAACATCTCCATTATTGCCAACGAGAGGCGGAGCGATTCGCGCTGCTCGGCAAAGTGCCCGAAGAGCCGATGTAGCCAACTCCAGGGCCGCTTCCTCTTCAGGTTCCAAACGTCTCCGGCGTTGAATCTCCGGAATCTCGTGTTGAGGGACAGACTTCCCTCGAGCAATCGCCTTAAGAATCTCGTCGCCAAAACGACGAGCATCCCGAGAATCTAAACCTCGCAGAGATCGCAGTGATTCTGAATTCGATGGTGCACGGCGCGCCAATTCGACCAGAATTTCATCCGGCAAAATTCTTCTTCTGGGGCGATCCTGACGCCGGGCTTCCGCTTCACGCCATTCGTACAAGTAACCCAACTGCAACACGCCACGAGAGTCTAGACTCCCTGACTTCTTAACCTTTTTCAGACTCGTTTCCAGCAAAGGATGATAGGTCTCCTTGCGAGAGTACTTGTCCATTTCTGCCAAAGCCCAAGAAAGTCTTCCCTCTTTGCCCAGCGATTCAGTGAGAGAGTCATGCAAAGGAATCAGGTGGCGAACATCATCGAGAGCATAGGTTTCCTGATTCTCTGTCAGAGGGCGCTTGAGCCAATTGGTCCACGACTCCCCTTTTTGAACAAACTTTCCGAGGATTCGTTCACAGGTCACAGAATAGGCTGGCTGAAGCCCCAAACCGAGAAAAGCAGCTGCGATCTGCGTATCGAAAACGTTGGCTGGAGTCTGTCCCGATTCCAATTCAAGAATTTCCATATCCTGGCCACCGGCGTGCACGATCTTGACAATGTCAGGATCAGACACCGTCTCCAGAATTGGATCGAGAGAGATGTCTGAAAGAGGATCGATCAGCCGCAGTTCTTCGCCGACTGAGATCTGGACTAGCGCCAACTTTGGAAAATAGGATTTTTCACGAATAAACTCGAGATCGATGCCGTAACGCCCCATATCTCGGGCTCGGGACATGATGTCGATCAACGCTTCATTGGACGTGAGATACATCTCAGAGAGATTCGTCAAACCTAACCCTCTCCTGAGGCATCTTCGAATGCCCTGCGCATCAGATCCGCCTGCTCCTGGTCATGAACCGCTTTGGATCCGCTCGCGGGACTGGCACTCCATGCCCGCCCGACAAACTTCACTCGACGGCCTCCTGCAAGGAATCCTCCATCCCGATCCCTAAGGAAGGACCAGGCTCCCATGTTCCGGGGCTCATCTTGAACCCAGCGAACATCGCACGATTCAGAAAGCAACTGCATGACAGACTGTAAGGCCGCTCGTGGGAACGGATAGAACTGCTCAAGGCGAACAATCAGAACGTCGTCCGCATTTCTGGATTTTCTTTCCTGCAGAAGGTCGTAAATCACTCTGCCCGAGGCGATCAAGACCTTCCGAATATGTTGTCCAGGATTGCCATCGATCAACACCTCTTGGAATCCTCGATCAGTGAACTCTGGCGCGGAACTGCGTGCAGCAGGGAGTCTCAGCAAACCTTTCGGTGTCAATACCACCAAAGGCTTCTTCACTGATTCATGGACCTGACGACGCAAGGTGTGGAAATATTGGGCGGCATTGCTGGGTTGAACCACACGAAGATTACCTTCAGCGCACAATTGCAAGAATCGCTCAAGTCTCGCACTGGAATGCTCAGGGCCTTGCCCTTCATATCCATGCGGCAAGAGCATCGTCAGGCTCGAATTCTGACGCCACTTTTCTTCAGCGCTGGAGATGTACTGGTCGATGATGACCTGCGCCCCATTCGAGAAATCCCCAAATTGAGCCTCCCAAAGAGTCAAGGCTTCTGGGGCTTCAACGCTGTAGCCATAGTCGAATCCCAATACACCAAATTCTGAAAGCAGCGAGTTATAGACCCGGAATGGCGCTTTTGAACCCGTGATATGAGCCAGGGGAACATGACGCATCCCTGTCGCCACATCCGTCAATTCTGCGTGGCGATGACTGAAGGTTCCGCGACCACTATCTTCACCGGAAAGTCTGACAGGTGAGCCTTCACGGACCAGGGAGCCGAACGCACAAAGCTCTGCCAATCCCCAGTCGATCGCTCCTCCGCGAGCCATTTCCAATCTTCTTTGAAACTGATTGAGCAATTTTGGATGAAGCTGAAACCGATCGGGAGTTCTTGTCACTTCGGCAAGTAGCAAGTCCAATTCATCAGCCGTCACGGCTGTCGAGATTGAAGAGGTCGCCACGCCTTCTGATTCCTCATGGTCAGGTCTCAGGGAAGCGTTCCGCTCTGCGGATACCGTTTCCTTTACCGACTTCAATGAGTCATTCAGAATCGACTGGAAATCCGAAAGCATCTGCTCAGCGGTTTCGAGATCAATCTCTTCTCTTGCCAACAATCTTTCGGTGGCGAGCTTTCTAACGGATCGATGATTTTCAATCTTTGCAGTCATCAAAGGCTGGGTGTACCCCGGCTCGTCACCTTCGTTGTGACCCCACCGACGATAGCCGACCAGATCGATGAAGACGTCCTTGCCGAACTTATGTCGGTACTCGAAAGCAAGTCGAATCATCCTGACGACCATTTGTGGATGATCTGCATTGACGTGAAAGACTGGTGCTTCGATGGTTTTTGCGAGATCTGTGCAGTAACGGCTCGAACGCCCCTCACCTGGAGAAGTCGTGAAGCCGATCTGGTTGTTGATCACAAGGTGAACGGATCCTCCGGTTGCGTAACCCTCCAACTGCGACATATTCAGGGTTTCGTAGGTGACTCCCTGACCTGCAAGTGCGGCATCCCCATGGATCAATAATGGCAATACGCTGCGCTGGTCATCCTTGCGATCCTGCAAGGCTCTCGCCATTCCTGTGACGACTGGGCACACCGACTCCAAATGGCTTGGATTACTGGCTAAGGTGACCTCAACAGGATCCCCTCCATTACCAGCGAAACGACCGACAGATCCGAGATGATATTTCACATCTCCTGACCCCTCTGGAGTATCGGAGTCAAAATCTTCAAACTCCTCGAACACCTGATGCAGGGATTTCCCAAGGATATTGACGAGGACATTTAACCGGCCCCTGTGAGCCATCCCCAAAAACACATCCTGAACTCCCATTGAAGAACAGCAGGAGAGAATCGCGTCGAGAGCAGGGATCAATGCTTCAGTACCTTCAAGACTGAAGCGTTTTGCTCCGACATAGCTCGAATGAAGAAATTTTTCGAAAGCCTCTGCCTCATTCAACTTCTTAAGAATGTGCAACTTTTCTTCGATCGAGAGCTCTTCATGGTTCTCAGTCTGCTCCATCCGATTCTGCAACCAGATCCGTTCTTCAGAATCAGAGATATGAGCGAACTCCACACCGACGTAACCAGTGTAGGTTCTTCGGAGAATATCGAGGATTTCACGAAGCTGGCGTGGCCGTTCCTGTCCCGCAACTCCTCCACAGAGGAATGAACGATCCAGATCCCAAATGCTCAGACCGTAACTGGAAAGCTCCAGATCCGGATCTGGCGCAGGACTCCCGCCCAGAGGATCAAGGTGAGCCATCCGATGGCCCCTTGCTCGATAAGCCTCGACCAGTTGAAGAACTTTTGCCTGACGATATGCCAGAGAGTTGGTGTCTTCAGCTCCACCGGAAGAGACTTCCTCCTGAGACCACTGGTAGGGCTCATGAGGGACGTCTAACTCTTCGAAAATCTGTTCGTAAAAACGATCGCCACCCAACAAGTACTTTTCAACCGTACCCAGGAAAGCTCCGGAAGCCGCACCCTGAATCACCCGATGGTCGTAGGTACTCGTCAGCGTCATGACCTTGGAGAGTCCTAATGCACCCACCTGTTGAGCAGACATTCCTGCGCAGGAAGGTGGATATTCGATGGAACCGATCCCAAAGATCGCTCCCTGCTCCGCCATCAACCTCGGAACGGACATTGAAGTTCCCAGCATTCCGGGATTGGTGATCGATACCGAAGTTCCGGCGAAATCGTCGAGTGTGAGCTTCCCTCGACGTGATCGCGAAACCAGATCATTGTACGCAGCAAGAAATTCACGGAATCCAAGAGTCTCTGCAGCCTTGATATTTGGAACGACCAGAGAGCGCTGGCCTCTCCTTTCGACGTCCACAGCAATCCCAATATTGGTATTTTCACGAGCGATTCGGTGAGGCACACCATCGATGTACTTAAAACCGTGATTCATCTGCGAATGCTGTGCCAGCCCCCTGACCAAAGCAAATGCAATGATGTGTGTGAACGAAACCTTCGGCCTCGCCCAAGCCAATTGGTGCTCATTGATGATCTTCCGGTTTTCTTCGAGAAGCCTCACCGGAATACTACGGACCGTCGTGGCAGTCGGGACTTCCGTACTCTGCTGCATATTCTCAGCAATCTTTCCGGCCACTCCCTTGAGCTGCTCCAGAACTGGATCGCTGGACTTCGTCGCGGAGTCCGCAGAACTCTCTGTTTTTGGAGGGGTGGATTCACGGGTAACCGTCGATCCCCCATCTCCAGCAGGGTGGATCATTTGTACCGGATCCGGGACCACTTCTACGGCTGGAGTGCTCGGAGTTTTCCCAGTCGGTGAACTGGAAACTTCATAACCATCGAAGAATTCTCTCCAGGCGGCACTGACACTGGCAGGATCACGCCTGAACTGCTCGTAAAGTGCATCCACGTATCCCGAGTTCGATCCAAAACGATCCACGTGACCTCCCAAACAGAGGAAGAGGGTAAACTCCACATGTACCCCGGCTGTGAGCCTGAATCGCAGGCTCATGACAAGATGCTAGGACTCTGGTTTACAGCGTCAAGAAGACCGGAGAAGAACCGGGGAGATATCTCAGAAAATTAGACATATTCCGCCCCTTAGGCTCTCCCGAAGCTATTCTCCCGCTTCTGAGGAACGGATGGTCTCGGCAAATTTCCGCAATCGGGAGATCGCCCTGCTGTGCCTTCTTCGAGTCGCTTCGATATTGATCGAAAGCCTGCGAGCGGCCTCTTCATAAGAAAGACCTTCTTGGTCGATCCAAGCAAGAAGCTCCCGGTCATCATCTCCCAGCATATCGAGGCACCTGTCGAGCAGGTCGAGGGCCTCTTCACGTTGAACTCCCGCAGAGGGAGAAGAAATCGATGCGGCAAGATGACCCAATGGGTCCAGCGATCGACTTCTACCCGATTCATGAGCCCGCCGCTTCTCCTTGCGAGGATCCCGCTTTTGAGCGAGCTCTTTTTCAATGAGGCGATTGAGATTATTCATAGTGACCTGCTTGAGCCAGGCCCGGAAAGCGGGAAGACCACGATCCTCAAATTTGTCTCGAAGTTTGTAGACGTCAATTGCGGCCTGCTGAAGGACATCGCTCGGATCGATTCTTCTGCGAAGGTCAGGACCGAGACGATCTTCCACAGGACGCCTCAGGCGCGGCAATTCCTGATGGATCAGACGGCCATAGGCCTCTTCGTCTCCGGCAGCAAATTCCGGAAGCCAGTCCTCTGCACTCTTTTCAGGATCGAAATTTCCCGAAGATTTCCCCGATTCCGCCGGTGAAGGGGACTCATCATCAGGTTGTGCCGGATTTTCCGAGGAATCAGGTTCTGTCATGGCGGCCTCCTGAGAGTCATGATAGCGAAAAAGAGGCCGGGGGACATCCCCAGATCGGGAAGTGGCAGTGTGAATAAGGAAAACGACGACGACGACCTAACAGAAGCAGAGCTGGTCTTCGCGAGGCTTCTCGCTGGAAATACATCCATTGACGAGGCTGTCGAACGAGCATGCAAGGCCCAGCCGACTCTGGAAGAGGAACTCCTCGAGCAGCTTGCCCGTTATATGGAGCGTCGTAAAAAGCGTCTTGGCAAGAGTTCGAATCACAAAGAAGCCGGCCAAGATCCCGAGGGTCTCGCCGGGCTACTTCTTGATCGTTACAGTGATCACCTCTCCATCACCCCCTCCTATGGTGGTGATTCTGTGACTCCACTGATTCCAGAACAGGAACGCTACCTGATTCAGGAAGAAATCGCTCGCGGTGGAATGGGTGCCATCCTTCAAGTACTCGACCCGGTCTTGGAGCGAAACCTTGCCATGAAAGTGATTCTCGGTAACAGCGATGGAGTCGCTCCTTCTCAAAGAACGCAAAGGTTTCTGCGGGAAGCCAGAATCACAGCACAACTTCCTCACCCTGGCATTGTTGCGGTCCATGATCTCAGTTGCTCTGACGACGGCAAATATTATTTCACTATGGACCGTATCGAAGGCCAAGAGTTACGAGACGTCATGATTGCCCATCGTGACGGTGACCCGAACTGGGATTTCAACCGTCTCCTCGAAACTTTTCTAAAAGTTTGCGATACGATGGAATCGGCTCATGATCGCGGAGTCATTCATCGCGATCTCAAACCATCGAACATCATGGTCGGTCGATTTGGTGAAACCTATGTGATGGACTGGGGGCTGGCTCGCAAAATTGATGACATCGGTGAAGATCCGATGCAGGGAAAGATTGAGGATCGGACCCCATCCAGTCCACAAGGATCCACTATCGTGACCAGAGATGGTGCGGTCGTAGGAACTCCCTCTTACATGTCACCTGAACAGGCCGATCCAGAAATCGGAGATGTTGGTCCGTGGACAGATGTTTACGCTCTCGGGTCTCTTCTCTATGAGATGCTGACGGGCTACCCACCCTATCGCTCAAATAACAGCGGTCCCATGCCTGCTCATCGGGTGCTAAAGAAACTTAAAGAGGCTCCCCCTGCAGATGTTCTCGAATTGGCCCCTCACACACCCCATGACTTGGCAGAAATTTGTCGACTGGCCATGAACCGGGACTGGCAGAAACGACCCGCCAGTGCTGGAAAGGTTTCTGAACTGATTCGAGAGGTGCAGAAAACTCGTGCAAGGGACGCTCGTGCGACCCGCGAAGCTCAAGAGATCGCCAAACGTTCTCGTGCAGTGACCCAATTTCTGACAAATCTCTTCATACAGCCTGGGGAAGAAAATCCATCCCTGCACCGAATCGATGCTCACGACTTGCTCGTCCGCGGAGCGAGCCAATTGGTCGATGGCGGACCCGAGCAACCTGAAATTCGAGTCACTCTGCTCGCGACGATGGCCTCCGTCCTGCTCAAGACTGGAAGTCCTGAACGTGCCGAGATCCTGCTGGAAAATGAAAAACAGATTCGCCAGTCTCATCCGCATTGGCCTGGAGAAGACTACGTCAGAACCCTGCGCCAGTTGTCACTCTCGCAGATTCAAATCCGAAAATTGAGCGCTGCAGAAGAGACTCTCCAACTGGCTCTGAACCAGAAAATCCTCCAACAGAAACCAGAACTTTTCACAGAAGTACAATGGGAGCTGGCTCAACTGTTAAACCTGCGAGGAGATTGGTTCCAGGCTGAAGAACTATACCGGGACCTGATTCTTAATTTGAAACTTAAATCTGGTCAGCAATACCTGAACGCGCTGATAGGCCTGTCAAAATGCTATTCTTTCCAAGGTGACTGGAAAGAAGCGGAAAACACCCTCAACGAAGCTGAAAAAATCAGCGAAAATGACGCCACAAACGAAAGAGCAGAGTGTTTGTTCCAACTCGCAGGACTCGAACTGGAAAGCGACCGTGGTGACGTTCCGACAGAACAATTACAACTGGCGAAAAAACACCTCGAAAAAGCGATCTCGATACAGATAGGAATCAGTGGTCAAAAATCGAGCATCACAGCCCGCTACCAAAGAGCTC
>NZJA01000033.1 GCA_002691835.1 Planctomycetota bacterium | reverse complement strand
ATCATCTTGTGTAACCACCATCCCGGCATCTCCTGCAGCAGCCAAATTCTTGGTGGGATAAAATGAAAAGGCTCCCGCACTACCGATTGCGCCGGCGGGTTTGTTTCGATATTTCACTCCAAATGACTGAGCCGCATCTTCGACCACAGGTATCGAATATTGCTCAGCGATTTTCATGATGGAATCCATATCTGCGGTTTGACCGTAGAGCTGGACTGGCATGATGGCTTTGGTTTTTTCTGAAATCGCTGCCGGAATCCGATCGGGGTCCATCAGCAGGGTTGCGGGATCAAGGTCGACGAAGACGGGAATCGCTCCAAGGTGGGCAATTACCGAAGCTGTTGAGAAGAAGCTATAGGCGGGCAAGATGACTTCATCCCCGTGGTCGACTCCGACGGCTTTGAGCGCAAGCTTGAGGCCATCCGTTCCGTTAGAGACTCCGAGAGCGTGACGAACTCCCAAATGTTCTTTGCAGCGCGATTCAAATTCTTCAACAGATTTCCCCAGGCAGTATCCGTTTTGGTCGATGACCTGTTCAAGGGCTTTGAGCCAGGCGCGTTTTTCCTGATCATCATCCGGGCCTACCGCTACCATGTGGATCTTCGATTGATCGCTCATGAAGATACCTTTTCTAACAGAGGTGTTGTTGGTTCTCGGTATTAAACCAAGAGACAAATTGATCGATGCCTTCTTCGATGGAGGTCGAAGGCGAATAATCGAGAACTCGAGCAGACTTTTCGATAGAGGCGCATGTTTTTGAAACGTCACCCGCAGGAGCTGGCAGACGTTGGATTTCGACTTCTTTCCCACATGATTGACCGATCAGTTTAATCAGTGAGTCGAGCCGGATACTGCGATGGTTCCCCAAATTCAAGATCTCGTAACCGTTGACGCGGTCCAGTGCAGAAATGGTTCCATCAACAATGTCGTCGATGTAGGTGAAATCTCTCTCCATCGATCCATCGCCGAACATCGGGATGGGCTGACCACTTTGAATGAGTGATGTGAATCGGCGGATTGCCATTTCCGGACGTTGCCGCGGGCCGTAAACAGTGAAGTATCGAAGACAGAAGATATTCATTCCGTGGAGATGGTGGAATGCGTGGCACAAAACCTCGCCAGCTTTTTTTGTTGCCGCGTAAGGCGATACCGGTTTATCGACAGGATCATCTTCATGAAATGGGACTGTATTTCTATCGCCATAAACCGAAGATGAAGAAGCAAAAACAAAGTGATCGATGGAGTGGTTTCTGGCCATTTCAAGTAACTGAGTGGTCCCGTTCAGATTCACATCTACATAAAGACCTGGGTGTTGAATTGAGGGTCTTACTCCAGCTCTTGCTGCTAAATGAACGATGCCGTCGATCCGGTATCTGTTGGCGACCATCTCAAGAAATTCTGCGTTTCGAATGTCTCCGACGAGAGAAGTGAATTCAGGATAGCGAGAGAGAAGATCCAGATGAGCCTTTTTAATATCCGGATCGTAGTAGTCATCGAGATTGTCGAGGCAGAGAACCTCGTCTCCTCGAGAAAGAAGTCGCTCGCATACATGGCTACCGATGAATCCGGCGCCGCCGGTGACAAGTACACTTCTGGACACTTCCCAGATCCTCTCGAAATAAAAGGTAAGGACTCCCGAAATCGATGTTTTTCAGTCAGGCAGTCTTCTGGATGCTAACGTGACAGCCCTCCGGAAAGCAGGAGAAATTGTGCTCCAACCTGAGATTTTTTAGTCTCAGGTGTATCGGGTGGGGTCTGCAACCCCAGCTTCCTCAAATCCTCTTTTACGGAGTCCACAGGAGTCGCAAATACCACATGCGGCCCCTTCAGGATTGGGGTTGTAGCAGGAATGGGTCAGCGAAAGGTCCAGACTGAGTTCTGTCGCCTTGAGAACAATTTCGGATTTGCTCATCTGCGCAAGGGGGGCTTGCAGTCGCCAATAGGGTTCCCCTGAATCATCTGCACAAGATCCGTCCCGAGTACCAAGATGCACCGTTCTCAAGAAGGCTTCTAGAAATTCGGGGCGACAGTCAGGGTAGCCACTGTAGTCGAGGGAATTGACGCCGATCCAAATATCCTGCACCCCCCGGGCTTCGGCGACAGCCGTGGCCAGTGAAAGAAAGACCAGGTTTCTTGCCGGGACGTAGGTGGTCGGAATTTCTCCCCGGTTCTGCGCCCCTTCACCGGGTTCGGAGGGGATCTCGCCATCGCCTAACAGGGCTGAGCCGCCGACAGAGCTGTAGGGGAGATCGAGAATGAGAGGTGCCGGCAAGTTGAGCGAGGCGGCCACTTTTTTCAGACAATCCAGTTCGATTTCATGCTTTTGGCCATATCGGAATGCGAGGGGAAGAGGGCGGTAGCCCTGGTCTACGGCAATGGCGAGAACCGTGGAAGAATCGAGTCCACCACTGGCAAGAGCGACTGAATCACAGTCTGAATGTTGAGGGTCTCTCTTCATGAGTGGATCTCCTGTTGGTCGAAAGGGCTTCTGTCGTATATCCTGACACTTGCCGGGGTACAAGACCCGGCTGGGACAAGTTACACGCAGTCAGGGGGATCGATGCGGATACTCGTCGTTTCTGGTCGTCTGGATTGGTCTGTCCCTACGACTTATGCCTTAAGCATGGTTCGTGGCTTACAGCAGCGGGGATACCAAATTCAGATGGTTTGCAGGGGAGGCGTTTTTCTGCCCCTGTTTCGTTCCTTGGGTATCGAAGTCTATGAAAATCCTGCTTCCTGGTTGGCAAGGCGCAAGCTGCTCGGATTTTTGCAGGATTTTGATCCCCAGTTGATCCACGCGACCGGTGGCCCCGGATCTCTCCGGATCGGCAATCGTCTCTCCACGGCTCTTGACCGCCCATTCATTCACACCGTCCATTCATGGTTGAGTTCCGAAAGATCTGCACGATCGACCCGATCTGCAGCTGCAGTGGTTGTCGTCAATCAGGATTTGCGGGAACATCTGGTTAACGAATTGGGCATCGTGAAGGAAAATGTCCGTGTGATTCCGTACGGAATTGAAGTCTCAGAGCAGGATCCCGCTCCGCGAAATCTGTCAGGTATTCCAGTGATAGGAACTGTCGGCCGTCTGGAAAAGGGAAGACGACTCGACGACTTTATCGATGCTGCTGCGCTTCTTCGAAAAACCAGTGGTCAAAAGATGTTCACGATTTTGGGAGAAGGGCCCGATGAGGCGCGACTCAGAAGGGTCTGCAAGTCTCTCGATATGGACGGCGTGTTGACGTTTGCTGCTCCGCCCGCTGATCCCGATTCAGTTTACCGGGCAGTCGACCTGCTGATGCTGGTCAGTGACTGGGGGGGATCTGGTTTGCATCTTTTGGAAGGATTAGCCCGGGGAGTTCCGACGATTGCCACGGGTGGGGGCGAAATCCTGTCTCTTCTTGGGGAAGAGGGAGTCTGTACGCTTGTCAGGCCTGGAGACCCCGAAGCGCTGGCCAATGCAGGGCAGCACCTCTTGGCAAACCCTGAGAAGGCTCTCCAGCAGGCCCAAAAGGGAATCGAGCACGTCAGGGAGCATTTTCCTATGCGCACAATGCTCGATAAACTCGAAGCTCTTCACGAAAACATCAGCACGCAATTGACTCGCTGATGTTTTATCACAAATGCCTGATCCCGATGTGGGCTCTGGGGTCTGGTTGCTGGACAAGCCCGTCATCGCAATTTAACTTGTCATGATGCAACGCGTGATCATCATTCCTGCCCGAATCGCCTCCCGCAGATTGCCGGGGAAGATGCTGCTCGACCAAACTGGTTGGCCGCTGATTCGACATGTTTACACAATGGCACAATCTGTCCCGGGAGTTTCTCGAGTCGTCGTTGCGACCGATGGACCAGAGATTTCCGAGGTCGTCAAAGAGTTTGGCGGAGAATCGGTGGAGACTTCACCGGATCTTGTGAGTGGTACGGATCGAGTTGCTGAGGCCTGCCGACTTCTTGGCCTTGAGGACGATCAGTTTTCTGAGGATACGAGTATCGTCAATGTCCAGGGAGATGAACCTGAGCTGGACCCTGGTGACGTCGTTCGATTGTTTGAAGTACTCGAAGGATCTCCGGATTGTGCTGCGGCAACATTGGTGACCCGGCATACAGACTCCGAGACGGAGGCGGCTTTTCGGGATCCGAACCGGGTCAAAGTGATCCTCGATGAGCGGGGCAGGGCTCGATATTTCAGCCGTCAGCCGATTCCATTCTGCGAACAAGGTCAGATCCCGGAGTCCGGTTGGCTCCAGCACATTGGAATCTACGGCTTTAGACCCTCATCTCTGCGAATTTTCACGTCTTTACCGGTCGGTGGGCTGGAATCTCAGGAACGTCTGGAACAGCTCAGATTGCTCGAATTCGGCCATGAAATCGCAGTTGGGGAGGTTTCTGGAGCGGCTCCCGGAATCGATACCCAAGAAGATTATCAACGATTCGTGGAGAAGACGCTCCGGATGCGAGAAGATGCAGGAAGTTGAATCGGAAACCGGAAGATCAGTCCGGCCTGCTTTTAAGCAGGCCTGATTGTCCGGTGGGTGAAATTGGGTGTGGGCGACAGGGTTATAATAACCCGTGGGGAACGGACTGAGGAAATGACGCAGTACATCTTCGTTACTGGTGGTGTGGTATCAGGATTGGGCAAGGGGCTGACGAGTGCAGCCATTGGATCTCTTCTTGAGAGCCATGGTCTTAAGATCGCTCTGCAAAAGTTTGATCCCTACATCAATGTAGATCCCGGGACGATGAGTCCTTTTCAGCATGGTGAAGTCTACGTGACTCCCGATGGTGCAGAGACCGATTTGGACCTTGGGCATTACGAGCGATTTACTTCATGTGAAATCAGCCAGCACTCCAACTACACGACTGGAAAAATTTATTCGTCCGTGATTCAGCGCGAGCGCAGAGGAGACTACCTCGGCAAGACGGTTCAGGTGATTCCCCACATCACGGATGAGATCAAAGAAAATATTTCCAGGGTGGGGTCTACGGATGTCGACGTGGTGATCACCGAAATCGGTGGAACCGTGGGAGACATTGAGAGCTTGCCTTTCCTTGAGGCACTGAGGCAGTTTGGTCATCAGCATGGGCGTGAAAATGTCCTTTTCATCCACCTGACGCTTTTGCCTTTCATCAAGGCCAGTGGTGAGATCAAGACCAAGCCGACACAGCATTCAGTCGGACGACTGCGCGAAATCGGAATCCTTCCTGATATTCTGGTCTGTCGAACTGAAATCGATGTCGAGAAAGAAGTTTGCGACAAGCTGGCACTCTTTTGCAATGTGCCGGTGGAATCAGTCTTCATCGAAAAAGACGTCGAGACCTCCATCTATGAATTGCCTTTGGTTCTTCGGCAACAGCAGATGGACAAGAGAATCCTTGACCACTTCAAGCGTGAGCCGGGTTCCGGAAACATGGATAACTGGATCGAAGTGGTGGAGTCTCTCAAGAATCCAAAAAATGAAGTTGAGATCGCAGTTGTCGGTAAATACATCGAGCTGACCGACTCTTACAAATCGATCTATGAAGCTCTGACCCATGGTGGAATCGCAAACAATTCAAGAGTTCGATTCCGCAGGATCCAGGCGGAAGATTTGGCCAATGGTGACCCAGCGGCGGTCCTCGGTGGAATCGACGGAATCCTTGTTCCGGGAGGATTTGGCGAGCGTGGCCTTGAAGGCAAGGTCAATACGATTCGCTACGCCAGAGAGAACAACATCCCGTTCCTGGGGATCTGTTATGGAATGCATGCGGCAGTGATCGAATATTGTCGCAATGTTCTTGGAATCCAAGAAGCCTCTTCTACTGAGATCCACAAGGATACTCCTCACCCGGTGATCACCTTGCTTCAAGACCAGCAAGATGTATCAGAAAAGGGTGGGACGATGAGGCTGGGTGGATGGCCTTGCCGTTTCCAGGAATCTTCGACCTGTCATAAAGAGTATGGGACTATGGATGTCTCAGAAAGACATCGGCACCGCTACGAGTTCAACAATGACTACCGTGAACGTCTGCAGGAAGCAGGATTACGGATTAGTGGAACCAGTCCAGATGGAGAGCTGGTTGAAGTTGTAGAAGTCGAAAATCATCCATGGTTTGTCGCATGCCAATATCATCCGGAATTCCAGTCAAAGCCGTTTGATGCTCATCCCCTCTTTAAGGGATTTGTGACAGCTGCTCTCGAGGGGAGATCGAAGGGTGTCTGACGAAAATAAAAGGATCGACGATGATTGGAAGCGCAGGGCTCAAGAAGAGAAGCAAAAGATTGCCACCCAGATGGGGGGGATTCTTGAGGAATCAACAGAGCCTGGCGAGAAAAAAACCATCGAAAGTGATCCACGATTCCCTTCGCTGATTCAGCAGATTGCATACCCTGCACTGATGGCATTGGGTCAGATTCCTGATCCTCGAACAGGCGAACGCATGCTCGATCTGAATCTTGCTAAAGAGACCATCGATTTACTCGGAGTTCTCGAAAGCAAGACAGTTGGAAATCGATCTGATGAAGAAGAGAGCATGATTAAGGATCTTCTGAGGGATCTTCATGTGGCGTTCACGCAGGTCTCGGAGGCTCAGAATAAAGCTGCCCAGGATCTGATGGCTCAGGAGCCTGGCTCCGAGAGTGTTTGATTCGGAATCCCCATGAGCTCATCGCGTCGTGTTCTTATCACTGCGGCACTTCCCTACGCAAATAATCACCCTCACTTGGGGCATGTCGCAGGAGTTTATCTCCCTGCTGACACCTATAATCGTTACCTGCGCCTGAAAGGTGTAGAGACCGTCTTCATATGCGGTAGTGACGATCATGGAGTTCCGGTCACCATATCTGCACAAAAAGAGGATTGCTCTCCCGCAGAAGTGGTCGCTAGATATCGGGCAATTCAGGAAAAGGTATTTGGCTCGCTGGGAATCGATTTTGATCATTACAGTGGGACTTCAACCTGTGAAGGTCACGCCGAATTGTCGCAGGAGTTTTTTACAAAGATTCTTGAGCGTGGTGACATTGAAGAAAAAGAAACTCAGCAGTTTTTCTGTGATCCATGTCAAAGATTTCTCCCAGATCGGTACGTTGAAGGTACTTGCCCGCAATGTACAGCAGCTGGTGCAAGAGGTGATCAATGTGATGCCTGTGGCCAGTCATATGAACAGGAAGAGCTCAAGGATCCAGAGTGCGCGGTTTGTCGGGAAACCCCTCAAATCGTATCTACCCGCCACTGGTTTTTCCGCCTCGATCGCTATGAACAGCAATTAGAAGATTGGCTCAAGTCGTGTGAAGGCTGGAGAGACAATGTTCGGAATTTTGCGAGGGGAATTATACGTGAAGGACTCCCCGCCCGTTCGATTACTCGTGATCTTGAATGGGGGGTTCCGGTTCCTCTTGCTGAGGCTAAAGACAAGGTTCTCTACGTATGGTTCGATGCTCCAATCGGATACATTTCCTTCACCCGTGAGTATTTCCAAAAACTGGGAGAACCAGAAGCCTGGAAATCGTGGTGGAGTGATCCAGAAGTCGAGTTGGTGCACTTCCTTGGCAAAGATAACATTATTTTTCACGCCGTGATTTGGCCGGCAATGTTGTTGGGCCAAGGCGAATACCACCTTCCTGCATCTATTCCTGCGAATGAATATCTCAACTTCAAAGGTGAGAAGTTTTCCAAGTCTCGTGGGGTAGGCGTCACAGCAGAAGAGATTCTCGAGCAGTACGATGCCGACAGGGTTCGTTATTACCTGACAGCGGTTGCGCCAGAGGGGAAAGATACTTCGTTTACATGGGAAGACTTTATTCAGAGAAACAACGATGAGCTCTCAGATGTCGTCGGTAACTTTGCCCATAGAATGCTGACTTTTACCGCCAAGAACTTCGATTCAAAAGTGCCTCTCAATGCTTCCGACTCTCTCTTTCATAGCGAGGTCATGCAGGTAATTCATGAAGCGCGGTCGCAGTGGGACAGTTCCCTTGGCAGACAGAAATTCCGTGAGGCTCTTGATAAAGTGCTCACTCTTGCCCGTCACGGCAATCGTCTCTTCGATCAGGCTGAACCCTGGAAAAGTCGTAAGGAAGATCTCGAACGCTGTGGATCTGATTTGGCAGT
Source organism: Planctomycetota bacterium (assembly GCA_002691835.1). The sequence continues at coordinate 3,853 of NZJA01000033.1, read as the reverse complement.
AATACTGGAGATCGTCTATGCCCTCGGAGTTTTGCTCAATCCATTTCTTCCTGCAACGACCATGAAGTTGCTCTCAGCTTTCGCTGCATGTGCGCCTGAACCGAGAGAAGCTTTGGCACGACTGGGAGAAGAGTGTGTGCTTAAGTCTGGTGGGGAACTGGTGTCGCCGGGAATCATTTATCCACGACTGGAGCTGGAAGAAGCTGACCCGTCCTGATCGGTGATCTTTTTTAGCCAGTTCTCGAAGAGATCTGAGCCAGAGGCCGATTTCGCCAAGGATTCAGAGAAAAGTTGTCGAATCTGCTCCCTTGAGATTTCTCCATTCACCAATGCTTCGTAGATCCAGTCACCGAGAAGATATCCAATCAGATGACCGGTTCCGGAGATCACTTCCAAGTTCGAGCTTCCTTCGAACAAATCTGAGAAGTGAGCAATCTGTCCTTGCGAAATGGCTTCGAGAAATCTTTGGGTAGCGAGAAGCGACTCTCTGGTTTCAGCGTGGAATGGATGAGGGAATCCTGAATCCAAATCTTCAAGGATTCTTTTGATTTCGCGGGATCCTAGTGGCTTCCTGTTGTGGTCCAAAACCTTGGTGCCCAGGAATCCGAGGCATTCCCTGACTGTGATCTCATAGAAGTGATCCGACAGGTTTGTGAAATCGTGAGTATCACCACACATGACAAAATTAATGTGATGTGTCGCTTCTTCAGCCGCATGGCGCATCGATAAGTTTCCAAGGAAAATAATGCGGGGCCTCGGGAGATAGCAGGACTCTTCTCTCTCATACTGTTGTTGAACGATCTGTAGCTCTTCAGCAGTCAGCTTTCGGTCGCCACTCAGATGGTCCAGAAAGTCGAGATTTCTACTGGTGTAAACACTGAAGTTTTGAAATTGCTCAGGAGGAACCTCGAGAAATTCGCAAATGGTTTCAATGATCATCCATATCTGATCGGTCATTACTGAAGAGGAAACAGTAGGTGGTTGGTCGAGTCCCAAAGATTCCTCTAACTCTGATTCATTCGAATACCAGTTCAGAGCAGATTGGAACTTGACGAGGGGAGTGGTTCCCAAAAAACAGAAATTTCCGTTCTCGAGTTTTACGGTCGAGATCGATTGTTCGAGTTCTTTTTCCGCGAGCTCCCAATATACGTGATCGACATTTTGATAAAGAACTGTTCGTTCAACAGGAGGGCGACCAGTAGATTTCAGAACTAGGTCTACCTCTCCCGGGAGGTGCTCAGGTGCCATGTGAAGATCACCAAAAGAGATTAACAGGATTGAATCGGGGTACTCCTTCAGGACTTCAACAATTCGCATGGCAGCGATTCGATCTCTTGCCGCGAAAGACTTACCAACGATTTTTTCATGTGAGTTAAGAGCAATAACGGGAAGTGAGCGCTCCCTGAAGAAGTGCATCTGCATTCCGAAGTTTCTCCATGGGAATCCCCATTTTGAGTTCCACTCGGTTTCTTGCAGAAGTGCATTGTCGTCAATTTTTTTCGAAAGCCAGTCTTCAAGGTGTGGTTGGTCATCGATATGGAAAGCTTCGGTACAGAATACAACTTTGCGACCTTTGGAAAGTAATTGGTCTGCAAGTCTCAAGGGGGTCTTCTGTGACTCACGGAGCGTATGGTAATCGCCTACGAAAACGATTCTGGAATTCAGTGCAGATTGGACGAGATCGGAAAATTTACAGGGTTGGAAATCGAGTGCGGTACTTTGTTGGTAAACAGACTCAATCTGTTCTAGATCTTTGCTATTCGATTTGATTTCATCTCTGGCATGCTCTGCCAGCTCTCGCTGGATTCTCAGGAGTCGGGTTCTTGCTGATTCATGAGGGCTACTCAAGGGGAACCCGTTTCATTTGAGAGATCTCTCGGTTCATTCAGATTTCTGAATGGGGACTGGGCATCGATCCCGGGGAAGTCTTGCGGCCAATTGAGTTGAACAAAGGGAGCTCTTCTCACCCATGCCAGAAGAGCAAGGTCGCCATTCTGAGGGGTCGAGAAATCGAGAGCTGTGGGGTCCCAGATAGCAGCGAGTGGTTGAGGTCTGTCATCTTCGACAGCGATCACCGATTTCCCTGGTGAGTAATGTGAGCAAATTTTTCGGATCAGAGGTGCAGACAGCTCTGGAAGGTCGACAGCGACGACAAACACAGGAGCTTGAACAGTATCGATTACATTTTCTAAAACCTGATGAAGCGAGTTCGCTTCCGGGGGATCCTCGACAACGGTATGCCAATCGAGAGCTGAGAACTGCTTTATGATTTCTGGAGATTTGACGGAAGCGCAAACCCGCTCAAATAGTGGAGTGACAGTAGAGTGGATCCGTTCAATCAGTCGTTGCCCCTGATATTCGAGGACTGCCTTCGGTCCTCCCATACGCTTTCCGGCTCCGCCTGCAAGAATGACGCAATCGGAGACTTCCGGGATACGACTCTCAGCAGTTGATTGAGCTGACTGATCCATAAACTCCCCCTGACACCGTACAGAGTAAAAGTCTGCTCCGTACTATCAAGGCCGGCTTGCAAATGATGGTCAGTTTATTTTCGGGACCAGCGCTCTAATTGGCGGAGGCTTGCACGGAGATCTTTCGGTAGGGGAGCTACCACTTCGGTAAGTTCACCTGAACTGGGGTGTTGGACGGTGAGTTTTGCTGCATGCAACCCCAGTCGGGATAGCAATGGACGCTCAACGTCACCTCTGCCCGGTTTGTAAGTTCTCTTATAGTCGGAGAGCAATAGTGGCTCACCTGAACCGTAGACCGGGTCACAGCAGCAGGGCGATCCCAGTTGGGCCATCGTTAACCGGACCTGATGTGTGCGACCGGTTTTTGGCCTGACTTCGACCCAGGAATGTTGATCATACGCTTTGAGTAGTTCAAATGCGGAGTGACATTCTTTTCCCTGTCTGCGGATTCTCATCGTTCCAGGTTTTCCTGGATTCTCTTCAACATGGAACGAGATTTCACCTTGTGTCGGCTCTGGAAGTCCCTCAACAAGAGTGTGATATACCTTCTTGGTGGTTCTATTCATGAACTGCTTTCGCAATTCAGATTGGGCTTCTCCGTGGCGTGCAAAAAGGATAACTCCTGTGGTGTCCTTATCGAGCCGATGCACCACATGGGGACGAAGCGATTCAGGATCGGTCTTTTTCCAGAGATCCCAGACTCTGTCGATGAGGCATTTCTTTTCGGGCTCCCAGCGTTCACTGACAGTGCTGATGCCTGCGGGTTTATCGACGGCTACAAAATCTTCATCGGAATAGAGAACCGAAATCTCCGCGAGCTTTCGGGGCTTCAATTTGTCGTTTCCTGCCCTGGAAGTCGTTGCGCAGCAATTTGAAGTTGTTGCACTCCTACCAGAGCTTGATCTCGACTCTCATCGTCACGATCGATCTGTTTTGAGAATGCGCCCATCGCTTCAAGGAAACGATCGTAGGAAGAACTGTCTCCGCTTCGCCATCGGGCAAATTCGAGCCAGCCTGAGGCAATGTTGATAGAGAAGCTGGATTCGGGACCCACTGATTCAGGCGAACCATGTTCTTTGGCATCATCGATCGCGGCGTCCAAGGCAGACTGGAAAGATTTACAGGCCAGTTTCCAGTTTCCAAGGCCTGCATAATGCACACCCTCAGCCCAACTGGCCATACTGATGGCTACGGCCCCTTTCTCCAGTTTTTCGCGCCAACGAAGACAGTCTGTAGCGCAACGCAGTCCCTCTTCGAAATGGTGTTTTTCCCGGGGTTCATCGTCCTCGGCCCAGCAAGGTGCAAGATCTGCGGACAGATTATAGGAAAGGATATTCGCACCCTCCAGGCGAAGGCGTGATTGTTCAGGTTCGTCATCGAGT
>NZJA01000032.1 GCA_002691835.1 Planctomycetota bacterium | reverse complement strand
GGATAGTTGGCCTCCGCCTCCACCGGATCGATCCGGCAGAGGTTCCGGAAGAGGTTCCGGAAGAGGTTCCGGAAGAGGTTCCGGAAGAGGTTCCGGCAGAGGCCGTGGATCTGGCTCCTCAGGAGGAGATGAATTTAAGTTGAATCCGATGGCCATCCCGGCCATTCTCCTCGGCCTGATTCTGGGCGGGATTGTATTCCTGGTCTTGACTGGTCGAGCTGGGGTCGTCGATATCTCCGATACTGAAGTTGCGGTTATCGTGAACTATCTCACAGGAGAAGAAGAGGTTGTCACAGTCCCGGGAGTGGCATTTTTTGTACCATGGTTGAGCGAAGCCTACGTGATGGATAAATCCCCGAACGAGTTCAGGATGCGTGGAAACGTCGATTCCAGTTACAACCTTGTCAGGGAGCTGTCTGTCAGGGCTTCTGATGGTTCGTCGTTTAAGTTCGACGTGATTTCACTTCAGTACCAATTGATTCCTTCGAAGGCTGCTGAAGTTCTCCAAGACAGTGGGCCCGGCGAGGCATTCAAAAGAAACTGGGTTCGGGCATTTGCTCGTTCAGTCCTAAGAGACGAGTTTGGTCGATATTCTTCCGAAGACATTGCTGACCCCAGTAACTACACGACTGCGACGACTAACTCCAAAGAACGCCTCAATAAGTTCCTCGAAGTTCATGGGATTGAAATTCTTCAGATCATCACTCCCAAGCCCAGTTTTGATGCCAAAGTCGAAACGGCCATCGAAGATCGAAAAAATGCAAACCAGGAAGTGGAACGTTTGCGAATTGAGCAGTCGAAGTTGATCAACGAGCTTGAGCGGAAATTGGCAGAGACAGAGAGAACCAAGGCCTCCGAGTATGAGCAGGCACTCGGAACACTGGGAGCGGATAAAATCAATGCTGAAAAAGATCGGGTAAAAGTTGAGAAGTCCGCAGATGCTTACATGATCACGCAAGTCAACTCAGGGAAGGCGCAGGAGGCTCGAAAAGTCCAGGAGGCACGTGCTCTTGAAAATAGTGCCCGAAAGCAGGCTGAGGGACTTTTGGCCCGAGTTTCGGCATTGGAAAAACAGGGCGAGGTTCTGGTTCGTGAAGAGCTCTCCAAATTGTTTCAACGAGTTCGATTTAGTGTCGTTCCTTACCGAAGAGATTCTTCACCTGTCCGAGTTGAGCATCTCCTTCCGCCAGCAGCGGGAAGTGGGGGAAGTTCGACGATTCCTGAGTTGAGGGGGGGTCAGAATTGAAGATTTTCTCGATTCTGCTGTCAGTCTTTCTTTTGAGTTTGCTTCTTCTTGCTGTCGTGACTCAGAAGATCCCGCCGGCATCTATTGGGGTAAAACAGGTGGTCTTTGGTCCCAATAAGGGAGTTGTCGAAGAAGACTTCAGGACCGGATTGGTTCTCTCGTTACCCAGTTACCATCGTTGGCATCTCCTTCCACGACAGACGCACTTTCTGCATTTTGTCACGGATAAGAAACTGGCCGACAAATGGAATCTGTCGCGTGGGATCGAGGATTGGCAATCGCCTCTCGAGCTTCGAACCAAAGACAATAACAACGTGACGATCGATGTGTCGATGACCTATCGAATTGTTGAAGGCGCCGGTTATCGCCTTGTGAAGGAAGGCTTGCGTCTTTCTTATGTGGAAAGAGTTCGGTCACAGGTTCTCGATGTTCTTCGTACGGAGTTGGCAAAGTTGACATCCGAAGATCTTCAGCTGACTGACAAGCGAGCAGAACGGTCACTGGAAACCCTGAAAGTTCTGAAAACAGAGTTGGCTAACTTTTTCGTTGAACCTGAGGATCTGCTAATTCGTGCGGTGAGCTTTTTGCCCGATTACGAAAGCAAGCTTCAGAATAAGCAGTTGTTGCGTCAGCAGTCGAAGCTGGAAGAAGCCTTAACCAAGCAGGCTGAGGAAGATCAGAAAGTCCAAACCCAAAAACGCCAGATTACAGCAGCTGTACTTGCGAAGGAGCGTGAATGGGAAAAGCAGATTCAGGAAAAACGATCTGAATTTGAAGTCGAGATCGCAACGATTTCATCAGAAGCTCAACTTTACGATCAACAAACCCGTTCCAGGGGGGATGCTGAACGGGATATCTTGATCGCGAATGGGGAACTCGCGATTGAAAAAGCGAATGCCTTGCGGGATGAGCTCAGAAATCAGGCCTTGGATACTGCTGGGGGTCGAATCTTGTTGGCTTTGGAAGCTGTCAAGAATCTGGAGATTCCTGAAGTGATTCTGAATAGTGATGATCCTTCTGTTCCCATGCTTCTGGATATGGGACGGATGACTCGTCTTCTGGTGGGTGAGGCGACACCTCCACCAGTCTTGAAGGGTGATTAAGCTTCGCGTCCTGAGGATTTGAAGGGTCAAAAGAATAAAAGGAGAGCTGCCGGAATCAGGATTCCGGCAGCTCTCCTTTTCGATTGATATCAGCGAGTCGAACGAGGGAGCTGACCGTTTCACGGGGTAATCGGATGGTCGACACCCTTGGCCAATGACCCATTTGACGCGCTCTTGAGAGCCAATCCATCGGCGATTCATCGCTCTCGCTCACCACATGTTGGTCGGCATCATGAAGAATCACTTCAATAGCGTCTTCGCTATGGCAGCGCCCGATCCAGGTATTGCCGTCTTTTTGGCGGACTACGACGGTAATCCCGTGCAGTTCACCCATGTGATCATGAAAAGTACCCAAGGCTCAGTTCGCCTTGCTGGAGCAGTGCTCTTCGTATGCCTGGACGAGATCAAACGCAATACTTTGTGGATCACGACCCTCAATCATGTGGCGAGGGAGGAACCAGACCAGTTCTTTGCCTTTGAACAGGGCCATTGAAGGGCTACTGGGTGGGACCTGTGAGCACAGTTCACGGACTTTTTGGGTCGCTTCGACATCTTGGCCAGCGAAGACGGTTCCAAGACGGTCCGGACGGGTTTCGGCCTGAATCGACAACGTTGCACCAGGACGTGCGCCGCCAGCAGCACAACCGCAGACACTGTTAATGATCACAAGAGAAGTTTCCTCAGATCCCAGAAAGTCTTCCACTTCCGTGGCAGATTTGAGCTCGGTAATCCCTTGATCGGTGAGTTCTTTGCGCATGGGCGCGACAAGTTCTTCGGGGTAAGGCATTGGCCTTCCTTCCTCAAAAAGTTTGGCGAACCCTCAAGGGCTCTCAAGGGATGCTAGCCAATGACTGGGCTGAGAACAACCAGACCCGACCGGGTCTCAGGATCCGGAGCATCATGACCCCCCTGAGGGAGGGGTCGGGGGATCCGGCTCAGTGGGGGTCGAAGTGGCGGAATCCGGGTCGAGAATTGCAGTAGAACAGCAGGAATCAGCTTCTTCCGCTCCTCCAAGATCGGTGGTCGGAACTCCGAAGACTTGAGTCATGAATGGTCTTGGGCCTTTGCGGAAAAGGCTGAGAAGGAAGAGAAGTCCCAATCCGTAAAGGGCGATGTCTGTCAGGTGGAGTCCTTCGGAACCATGTTCATGATGGTGGTCGTGACCCAGGTGCTCCACTGCATTGCCGACGGTGACCTCGGGGAGTGCTGCGTCGACAGCGTATCCGCAGGCGATCGCTCCCAAACCAACACTAATAGCGAAAAGGAATGCGGCCTTTTTTCCGTGAAGGTCCGCCAAGACTCCAAAAGTGGTCGCATTGGTCGCTGGGCCAGTCAGAAGAAATGCCAGTGCTGCTCCAGGAGATGCGCCTCCGGCAATGAGTACTGCAGCGAGGGGGGTTGCGCCACTGGCGCAGACGTATACCGGTAGTCCCAGCAGGGCAAAGGCGGGGACTTTCAGAAGATCAGGGATTCCCGCAAGAAAGGTTCCGTCGGCAACGAGAGGTGCGAGGGCAGCTGCAAGAAAGAGGCCGAGGATGATCCACGGAGCCGTTCCATCCACGAGATCTCCGAGACCGACCTTGAGTCCTCCGATAATTCTCTTTCCAAGAGGATCGGTCTGCTCAGGGGCCGCTTCTTGATCGGTGTTCTTTTTTAACTTGGGAATGTAGTGGACTGCTAACAGCCCGCCGAAAACAGCCAGGGCCGCCGCCGCGAGAACTCTCGCGAGTGCGAAAGGTCCGTCGATCAGAGTGACCGATAGAAACACCGCATCGATCCCTAATTCAGGAGTCGCGATCAGCAGGGTGATGGCAGCGGCTGTGGGAACTCCCCGATCCACGAGACTGCGGTAGAGGGGAAGAACTCCGCATGAGCAGATGGGCAGTGGGAGGGCAAACAGCATTCCGCGAAGAGATTGCTGCAGATTTGATCCTTTGCTCATCCAGTCAATGGTGGTTTTGGGCAAGAGGGCGTGGACCAGGCCAGCGACGGTGTATGCCAGCAGAAGGGCGGGAGCACTCTCCCGTGCCAAGGCCATAAAGCTCGCGAAGAGTTGAGATACTCCATCATGAGCATGGGTATGTTCCGTGCCGACGTGAACACTTTCGGTCACATTGGTGATCAGGAAAATAATCCCAAAGATTGCGCCAATGGCAGAAAGTACAGGGACTCGGCTGGAGTTGTCAATTTTCGGCGATGCGGAGTGGATCAGCACGTGCAGGAGAGCTCCACCCAGCAGTGCGAGAAGCCCGCCTGTAGGGTAGTTTTGAAGAATTCCCTGAAGGCTTTGGCCGCCAAAAAAGCCGAGCCCATGAACGATGACTCCGGCGAAGATCAAGCCCAGGGCTAATCGACGTCCGTAGTGAGGACGCACGATCCACCAAATGGCCATTCCTTCAACCAATCGGTGGAGAATGACTGCGAGTGCAATTCCTTGAGAGCTTTCATCAAAGGTACCCAGTGAGAGCGCAAGTCCGTCGATGGTCGAATGAAAAAGAATTGCGGCGACTCCGAAGATTCTGGCCCAGTCATGAGCTCTGCGGGCCATTCGGTGATGATTTTTTTCAATCAGTGTCGGAACCAAAAGTCCAATGAGGGCGAGGGGAATCGCCCACAGTCCGACTTCCTCCATCGAATGCGGGATGACTTCGAAAAGGATCAGACCTGTCACAGAAATCAGCACAAAGCCATCCAGAACCGGCAGCATTACGGGGAATCTGCGTCCCAGGGATGCGGTTGTGGGTCCAAGAATAAAAGCAATGGTGCTGAGTAGAAGTAGTTGGAGTTCCAAGGTTCGGCCTTTCTTACAACAGAATACTCCAAGGAGTTGTTCTGGAAAGAGAACTTCGCTGAACCAATTTTTTGAGGATTACCTAGCTCTTGTGGATCACATCGAGGGGTTTGGCCCCACGAGAAACCTCTGACCTGGGATCTAAGCCAAACCAACTCTGCTCAATTGTTGCATATAATCGCCGGTAATCGGTGGTGTGAATGAGATCATTTTTCTGAAGCTTGCCGAGGTTGGGCTGCTTTCCTGCAAAGCCGCCCTGCACTTTTCCACCGAGTAACAAATGCGGAGCAGCGGTGCCGTGATCTGTCCCCTCGCTCCCGTTTTCTTGGGCTCTGCGTCCGAATTCTGAATAGGTACTAATCAGGGTTCGATCCCACTTTTCGGAGGCGATCAGGGCCTTTCGAAGAGAGGCTAAGCCGTCTGCTAATTCTGCCAGCAATCGCGAGTGACGATTGACTTGATTGGTGTGGGTGTCAAAGCCGCCGATGGAAAGCTTGATCACTGGACAGGGGACTCCGGAAGCCACCATTTCTGCCGCTATTTTACAGCGTTGTCCAAAGCGTGTACTTGGGAACCTGATTCCCAAGTCGGGAGAGCCCTGAATCTTCTCTTCGATGATTCCAGCGGCTTTCTTGATATCGTCCTGAACCTCCAGCAGATGTTCGAGTGCTTTTCGGGCATCTCTTCCTTGAGCAACTTCAGGAACAGAACGGGCCTGTTTCGAAAATTTCTCCGGGTCATTCATATTGAGGACTCTCAAGCCCGTTCCATAAAGAGGACCAGAATCTCCGCCACCGATCACGATCCCTTCCGCTGCACGTTCAGGATCAGGTCGGCCTTTCAGCAATCTTGTCAGCCAGCCTTCCCTTAAATCTTCATCGCTGTCTGAGCCAGTTTCCCAGATTTCAATCGATCGAAAGTGAGATCGATTTGGGTCGGGATATCCAAGCCCGAGGATCCAATTCGCTTCTTCTTCTTCCCATGCCTGCATGAGGGGTTTCAGGGCGGCATGAGTTCCGAGTCGTGAATCCAACTCGATGATCTGGTCGTTTTTGAGGGCAATACGCGGTCTTAACTCTCGATAGCGTTCATCTTTCAAAGGGACGATGGTGTTCAACCCATCATTACCGCCCTGTAACTCGACAAGAATCAACGTTCTGTCTCGCAGGCCTGCCGCAAGATTGGCTGATTTTTTTTCGGGACCATCCCAGGCCCAGGCTTCAATGCCAGGGACCAGCCATGGAAGACATACTCCACCACTCAGGTGCAGAAAGGTTCGGCGATCCAAAACCATGATTCCTCACTTCAATTGGTAGGTGGGGTCGAGAATGATTTCCTGCAGACGACCGAACCCTGTTCGGTTCTGGTCGGCAGCGGTGACCGGCTGGAAAGGCAACCATGAGAGTGTCCAAGCCAGCTCATTTTCAGAGTTCCCTGCAATGAAACGCTGATAGGTCTTTTCTAACGATTGTGCCGCCAAGGGTCGATAGCGACGCATCGCTTTTCGGTTTAGTCGAAGCGGAGACCGCGACTGACCCGGACTCATCTCCGGACTCATCTCCGGATCCATCTCCGGATCCATCTCCGGACTCATCTCCGGATCCTTCTGATCAGGCTGAGACTGAGTTTCATTCTGGTAAATCGACAGGACCATAGCATTCGACAAACCGGATTCGAGAAAGGTTCTTCTCTCCAGAAGAGTCGTGGAGTCAATCCAGGCGGTTCCGCCGGGCCAGCCGGCGACATTCGGCGGATCGAAGAGGATTTGTCCCATACTCATGAGAGTTCTTTGAAGCAGGGCTCCAGGAATCTCGCGAATTTCCATTCGCCGAAGAGATCCCACGACCAAGTCGACGGGACTTTTGATGAGCGATCCTCGGTATTCTTCTGCCCAGAATTGTTCTGAATTGAGAAGTTGGGAAAGAAACTTTTTCAGGTCCCAATTCGATTTTTTCAGATCTCGACCCCATCTTTGAATCACAGCAGGATCGGGACTCGGTGAGATGAACTCCAGCCAATATCTGCGAGCGATCCATTCACCGCAGGCGGATTTGTCCAGGATGGTATCGATGACGTCCATTCCATCGAGGCGACCACTTCGTCCGAGAACCGTTTTTGGTGTTCTGTCATGAAGGCGAGGGATCTTTCGAACAGTGCCGTCAGTGCTCCGGATACGGTATCCCGTAAACGCTTTTGCTGCTTCTTTGATATCTTTCTCGTCGTAGTTTCCCTCACCAAGACTGAAAAGTTCGAAAAGTTCGCGAGCGAAGTTTTCGTTTGGTTTTCCCTTTTTACTTTTCTGAGTATCGAGATAGAGAGCCATGGCACTGTCTGTCGCTATGCCTTTCAGCAACTCTTCAAAATTCCCGGCACCTTTTTCGCGAAAGAGCTGATTCTGGCGGAGCATGGCATGGGGAGATTTAACGGTTCGCATCTCTGAAGTGAAGTGACCATGCCACATGAGTACCAGTCGTTCTGTCAGCGGAGAAGGACTGTTGAGCATTTCATTTGTCCACCAGATTCGCGCTTCCTGTTGCCAGCCTCTTTGAATCTTCGTGAAGGCCCGAGTGTCTTGTTTGCGCAAAGCCCGAATCTCACTGAAACTCATTCGAGTCCAATCGGGGAGATCCGTGGAAGGCTGGTTTTGCAATGATTGAAGGAGCTTTTGAATCGCTTCGGTTTTGGTCAAGAAAGCGTACTCAATGATTTCTTGTGGAGAAGCTCCGAAGCAAGTTCGGTCGAGGAGGTGGCGGGCGTTAGAAATCCCCATCACTTTCTCTACATTTTTTTCAGGATTCTCCTTTGAGACGTCATCTGCCGATTGTTCTGCAGGAATGTAGGCTGGAACGAAGAGGCTGACCATGAGCAGGATACTGGGAATACAGTTCATCGGCTCTCTCCCAAGATTAAAAACAGTGGTATCCCAAAAAACCGCTGGATACCCAACAGAACAAGTGTGAAGTCGACCTGTTCAACAGGATAACACCGCAAACATTCACAGGTTGCACTCAATCCTGTCAGCCAGAGCTTCAGGAAGCTGATTGCTCCAAAGAAGAACTCCACTCTCCGATAGAAGCGGCAGAATTGTTTTGTGCGCGCTTCATGAATGCGGCAGAGGCCGCGGAAAGATTTTCCGCTTTACCACTCCATGTCTTCATGGCTGTGGCTTGAAGGGCTCGACCGTATGAGAAAGTCAGGCTCCAAGGATGGTTTCCGAGCTTATTCATCGCATCGAGATGCCCGGTGGCATCTTCGTCACTCTGTCCACCGGACAGGAATGCGATCCCAGGAACTGCGTCGGGTACTGTTCTGTTCAGACAATCGACAGTCCTGCTGGCAACGATCTGTCGATCGACGGCCTCAGAACCTTTTCCAGGGATGATCATTGAAGGTTTGAGGACGATGCCTTCGAGCATGACATTCTGCTCTTCCAACTGGCGGAAAGTCAGATGCAGTGCGTTGGTCGTCACCCGATCACAGAGTTCGAGGTCGTGATTGCCATCCATCAAGACTTCTGGTTCGACGATCGGCACGATCGATGCTTCTTGACAGAGTCGGGCATATCGAGCGAGGGCATGAGCATTCGCCATGTAACAAGCCTCTGAAGGCATGTTGTCGCCAATCGTAATCACAGCGCGCCATTTCGCAAAACGGGCACCTCTTTCAAAATATTCTGCAAGGCGGTCGCGTAACCCATCGAGTCCTTCGGTGACTTTCTCTCCTGGGAATCCTGCGAGCTCCTTGGCGCCGGTATCGACTTTGATTCCAGGAACCATTCCTTTGTCAGTGAGATTCTTGGGGAAAGGATTTCCTGAGTCGTCGAGTTGCTTCAGGGTTTCGTCAAAGAGGATGACCCCGGAGATGTACTTTTCGACATCCGGGCTGTTGAAAAACATTTGCCGGTAGATTCGGCGATTCTCAGGAGTGTTTTCGATTCCGAGAGCTTCGAAGCGTTTACCACAAGTCGGGTGGCTTTCATCGGCAGCGAGGATGCCCTTGCCGTGTGCGACCATCTTTTGTGCGGTTTCTTTGAGAAGATTCGTATCCATGAATGACCTCCGGAATCAAATTTGAACTCATGGAAGCTGACAGAATCGCCTGCTCGGAGTTCAACAAAAACATTGTTCATGAGGGTTTCAATGAGGACCGCTTGGGGACAGTTTTCAGGGCATCACTGATTGCTGCTCCTGAGACGGTTCCAAGGCTGAGCCTGCCCGCATGCTGGACGAAGCATCGTTTTACAGCATGGGCTAAGGTCGTGCCACCAGAGTGGACGAATGAGAAATCGGAAATCGTCAGCGGAGAAGGGGGGGAACTGGTTCCGGAAGGAAACTAGTTCTTAAACTTGGCAGAGCGCTTCTGGCGGCGGTTGTGATTCGCCGGACGCTTGCCGTGGTTGGCCTTCTTGACCCGTCGGTTGTTTCTATTGGACATAAGTTCAATTTACCTCAGAACTCCCCGCTGGGTCAACTGAACCGTATGCAGGAAGTCGGGTGTTTTTTCACATCTGATCAAAAAGTGGCTCTCGGGGCGGGAGGGAGGTCCTCCAGAAGGCGCTCAATCGCCAGATCGAGCTGAAAATCCCAATCATTTTCTTCCGCTTCAGGAGTGGATGGAACGAGCAAGTCCGGGATGGCCCCATTGAGATCCATGTCGAGTCCCCCCGGGATGGTGTACCAGCCACGGAAAGGCACGCGAATGCTGCTGCCGTCGATCAGGGTTGAGCTTCCGGTGCTGATGACACTGCCAGAGGTGGGCATTCCGATCAGAGGACCCCGTTTGAGGTTCTTGATGGCGTGAGAGAAGATCTCGGCATTACTGTAAGAGTTTTCATTGCAGAGGACGGCGATGGGCTTCGTCCAGGCTGGAGCGGCCAGGCGATCGTTGGGATACCCAAGCCCGCCCGCACGTGGCTGGGTCAATGCGTGGGGTTGCCGGGTGAGTGACACGAGCAGTCGATCAGTGGTCCAGCCGCCACCATTTTCACGCACATCGATGATCAGCCCTTCGCGATCGTGTCCCGCTTCGTAGAGCTGCACCGCAAAGCGATCGAGACTGGTCTGGTCCATGCTGCGAATATGCAGATATCCCAATCGTCCAGCAGATTCGCGATGAACCTGCTGGCGACACTCTTCGAGCCAATGGTCATAGATCTTTCTGCGCAGAACATTGTTGGAGATGGGACGAAGGATCACTTCAAGGGCTTCCCCAGCCCGTTCCAGCTTTACGGCGACCCTTTTGCCCACTTTGCCATTGAGGGGGATCGAGGTGTTGCTTCCTGCGGCAAGCGGCATTCCGTCGATTGCCACAATCAAGTCGCCACTTTGGACATCGACCGATTCGTCGGCAGCAGGGGTTCCCGGGATGATGGCACCAACCTGATAGCGTCCCGTTTTGGGATCGATCTCCCAGCGCCAACCGGGAACACCGGTGGCACGAATCGTCTTCGACCATTCTCCAGAAGCGGAAAAACGCTGATGGGAAGAGTTCAGTTCTCCGATCATGCGATTGATGATCCACTCAAACTCGGTGCGATGTCGTCTCTGCGTGGCATAAGGGCGATACCTTGATCCGATGGCGTCCCAATCGAGGCCCTTCAGTTGAATGTCGTAGAATCGGTCACGCATCGTTGCCCAGGCCTCGTCGAAGACCGCTCCCTGACGCTCCATTTGGTCGACGGTGAAACGGCTGGAAATCGAGAGATTGGTACTGGACCCACTTTCGGTGACGAGATTCGGGACTCCTGAGGCGAGTCGGAGAAACTTTTTCGCCTTGGGAACCCAGGTGCCCAGGGGATCGCGCCCGCTGGTCACTTTTTTAGCAGATGATCTTTCGGAGGTGTTGATGCTGTAGACCGCTGAGGAGGATTCATGGCTGGAGACAAAAAAGATCCGTTTTGATTTCGAATCCCAGACGGGTCCGCGCACTCCGGAATCAGAACTGAAAGCACGGGTGAAACGGTCACGAATCCCCTGAAGATCGACGCGGACTTTCGGAGGTGTTTTTGCGGCAGGCTTTTTATCTTGGTTTTCGTCTTTTTTCTTCTCTTCACTCTCTTCAGATTTTGTTTCTTTGGGCAAGGGGTCACTGGCAAGTTCTCGATCCTCCGCCACGGGTTGGTGATCCTTCTCGGTGAGCCACAGCCACCAGAGATCACCTCCCGATTCATCCCTTTGCGAAATGAAGGCGAGCTTCTTTCCGTCTGGGCTCCACCTGGGACTACGATCGGGACGGGGGTTGGCCGTCAAATTGAAAGGTGCCCGGGTCCCGTCTATGGGGACAAGCCATATGTCACGATTGAAGTTGTTGTCCTGTGTTGAGAAGGCGATCCAGCGACTGTCGGGGGACCATTCAAAACTCGGAGGTGACCAGCCGGTGTGCAAGACCCGTGAGTCGCTGCCGTCCAGATTTTGAATGGCGAGATCTCCATCGCCGAGGACGAAAGCCAACTTTTTACCATCTGGAGAAATTTGAGGGAATCGACGTCGATCACCGGGTCCCGGGAAAGGGGTGATCGAGGTTGAGCGACAGCGATCAAGGCGCGGTTCATTCTCTTCTGTGCTCTTCAACAGGTACAAGTTCTCGGTTCCACCTCTGCGACTGACAATCAGCAGGTTTTGAGAATCCTGATCCTTTTCGAGGGGGAGCCAGACGGGATGGGTGTCTTTGGCGGGATGTGTGGTGGCTCGGTTCACCGAAAGGCCTGCCTTGACACGACGAACAAGGATGTCGCCTTCACTATCCACCGCCAGCATTTTGCCATCTGCAGATACGGATCCACTGTTGGCTCGGCTGTAAGAGAGTTCCTCGAGACCGAGAACCGGAAGATCTTCCTGGGCATGCCACTGAACTGATTTCAGTTCCCCATTACTTCGATTGAGGTGCCATGCTTTCATTTCGGTCTCAAAAAACACGTGCTGTCCATCGCTGGAGATACTGGGGGAGCGGACTGAATCATTTTTGAAATCGGTCCAAATTTTTTCGCGCTGACCTGTGAGATCTCTCTCTACGAGTTGCCCTCTGCCAGCAATGGTTTTGATCATCAGAAATGAATCTTCACTGATCCAAACAGGTGAGCGATGATCGACATTGGTTGGAGTTAGCTGATTCCACTCATCTGTTTCAGGAACAAAAAGCCAGATTTGACTCGCCAGAGATCCTTCATATCCTTGTCGGGTGATGCCATTACCCCAGCGGGTCGCGAGGATTTTCTTTCCGGATGGAGAGAGTCTGGCATTCGCTGCAGCAGCAAGGGTCAACCTTTGCGGCTCTTGAGTTGATTCACCGACCTTTGTCAAAGACAGGCGGTTCAGGCGAGTTCCTCCTCGTTTCCAGGTATCGACTCGATCACTGGAGATCAAGATGGATTGGCCGTCGGGATACCAGTCACAAGGGCGATCAGGACCGCTCCACCAAGTCTGTCGTTGGGGTTGTCCACCCGAAAAGGGAATCGACCAGACATCTTCACTTCCTTCTCTGCGAGAGGAGAAGAGCAATTGGGTTCCAGCTCTATTCCAGCGGATATTCGATTCCCATGACGGATGATCGGTCAGTCTGCGGGCTTTCCCGCCTTCGGTGGGTGCGATCCATAGAAAACCCTCCCAGGTAAAAGCGACGGAATTTCCGTCCGGAGAGATCTGTGGATAGAGAGGCCACAGAATCGACTCTGCACCCGGAACTGAATCAAGATCTCCGGATTTCTCAAATTGAGGTCTGGTGACCGTTTCTGCTTCGAGAAGATTCAGGGAGAGATTGGCGAATAAAATGCAGAAGACGACGACAAAGGTCTTCAGATGGCAAACGGGTCTTCGCCCAGTGGGTCTTCGATGTTGGTTGGACATCAGTTGATTGGGTATCAGTTGGTTGGGTATCACGGTGTGAGTTCTCCCCTCGGTTGGCCTGGGTTCAGTCTGTCCCGATCAAGAGGGGGGGGCAAGCCTGCTCTTGATCTTCTTGTCAAGAATGGGCACGCTCTAGGAAGAGCGGAGAGATCAACATGAACCAGTCAAGCCCGGATGAAGCAGACTCTGCAGAAGAGCTAAAGGTGGAAAGCACCCTCGTCCAACGTTTCCCGGCGACCAATCTTCAGGTATTGGCACACTTCTATCGGGGAGAGCTGGCACGTGCCAACGTCTGGCGACAGCGTATGGATGCAACCACTCACTGGGCAGTCGTGTCGACGATGGCGATTATTTCTCTCGCATACTCCAATCAGGAGGCATCGGTCCTGCTTTTACCGTTTTGCTGCGTTCTTCTCTATCTTCTCCTGCATATCGAGGCACGTCGATATCGTTACTTTGATGTCTGGCGCATGCGTGTGCGGATGCTGGAAGTTCATCTCATGGTTCCGGCACTGCTCCAAGGTCAAGATCTGGCAGAGGGCAACTGGCGCGAGACGCTTTGTAATGACCTGCTCGCACCCAACTATAAAATGAGTCGGATTGAAGCGCTGGGGCGTCGACTTCAGCGAACTTATATTTGGCTTTTCCTGATCGTGCTCGGCACCTGGTTACTTCTGGGTTTCAATCGGGCGGATCCTGTTTCCGGAATGAATATCCGTGTTTTCGGGCAAGGCCCGATTCCCGGGATGGCGGTCGTAGGTGGCATGATACTTTTCTATCTCTACCTATCTGTCATCCTGATCATTGCGGGGCCAAGACAGGATACCGAAATCCGCCGTAAAGAACCTTCCCGGCAGCACTGGCCTATTTGATTTTTGATCATCTGAGGCCCAGTGGATCTGAGGCCCAGTG
>NZJA01000031.1 GCA_002691835.1 Planctomycetota bacterium | reverse complement strand
GAGGGCTTCAAATGTCAGTTCTCCTCTGGAGACGAGATCCAGAGGTGAGAAGTTCCCTTGGGCTCTTGCGGAACGATTGATGGCGTGGCGGATCGGTACCCGCATGTCGGGTTCACTCAAATGGGCAAGACTGCTTCCATCACGGAATTCGACAATCGCGTGCATCACCGATTGAGGGTGCACGAGGACGTCGATGCCGCCACTCGGTGTTCCAAACAATTCAACAGCTTCGATCAGTTCAAATGCCTTGTTGAAAAGTGAAGCACTGTCAACGCTGATGCGTGGCCCCATTTTCCATGTGGGGTGATTTAATGCCTGAGCAGGAGTCACTTCTTGCAGACGCGATCTGTCCCAGCCTCGAAACGGCCCACCGGATGCCGTGAGCAGAATCCGCTCGACGGAATCTTTGGGGTGATCATGAATACATTGAAGAATGGCATTGTGTTCGGAGTCGACCGGGATGATTTGGCAGTGATTTTTTTGTGCCACTTTTTTCAGTAATGAGCCTGCTGTCACCAGAGATTCTTTGTTCGCCAAGGCGAGATCTGCTCCGCATTGAAGGGCCTTCAGGCTGTACTCCAACCCTGCGAAACCGGTGATGCCATTCAGCACAAGATCGATGGCTTCATCTTCTAATGCATTGTGAAGAGCTTCTTTTCCAGCGGTCATTCCATTGGCAAGCGGAAGGCTTTCGTCGTGATTGACGAGGATGGCATGGGGAGGTGAGTGTTGCTGCTGTTGAGCTTCAAGCACATCGCGATTGCTTCCGGCAGCAAGAATTCGAATGTCAAACTGACGTGGAGACTCTTCAATGACTTTTAACGCTTGGGTACCGATGGAACCGGTACTGCCAAGGATGGCCAAGCGTGTCGGAGTTTCCTGGTTCGTCATCGAGTGCTCTCATTTCATTCGTGATACAGAGTAACCGAGGACGACTTGATTTGCAGGCTCGATTGTCGATCTCGGGCCACGATCCCGTTCTTGATGCTGAAGCGAGAGTCGGGTACCGATGTGAGGAACTGATTTCTTCGCAGTGACCAAATGAAAGCGGGTCTCGTGCTTCGGGAACTCTTCAGAATCCCTACACCCTTCGGCGACTTTCCGGTTTTTGGTTATGGAGCCATGGTCCTGTTGGGCGTGCTCATCGGGACCTTTCTTCTCAAACGCGGTGCACGTCGAAGAGGACTCAACGAAGAACGTGTTGCTGACCTCCCGATTTCATTAGTGCTGTTTGGCCTTCTGGGAGGACGCGCATGGTATTGCATTCAGTTCCGCGATGAAGTTTTTGCGAATGGCGACTGGACGGCCGTCTTTCGATTGTGGGAGGGCGGGCTCGTACTTTATGGCGCAATTGCGGGGGGATTGCTGGGGTTTGTTTGGATGCAACGACGCCAGTCTTTTGGTGACACACGTGACCTTCTTGACGTCATCGCGCCTGCGCTTGCGATAGGAATCGCCTTTGGTCGCCTCGGTTGCTTCTTGAATGGGTGCTGTTGGGGCGGTGTTTGTGACCCAGAATTCCCACTGGCGGTCATTTTTCCTGCAAGCAGTCCGCCCGCTTTGGCATTTGGAGATGGTCTGGGAGCGAGTCCTCCCCTCCATCCGACACAAATTTATTCCACCGTTCAGGGAGTCATCCTTTGTGGCCTGCTGTGGGTCGCGGCCGGTCGCTGGGCCGATCGTCCCGGTCGAACCTTCGCACTATTCCTCGGATTGTATTCCATTGGCCGATCCGTAATTGAGTCAATACGTGCCGATCATGAGGTTTTAGCGGGTAATTTGACCGTGTCCCAGAAGGCGTCTCTGGTGGCTGCCGCAGTCGCGATCTGGCTTTGGGTAGGGGCTCCCAGGCGATCCGCAGATCCGCTGACAGCGCCAGAAAACGAATGATTTCCCAAATCACCAATTGCATTGGGTTTATATTTCTTGAAAAATCGTAAATCGGTGTTGACGGATCGGAATGAGTCTGTACGATTCTCGATCTGCTCGTGGTTCAACACTTGTGGTTTCCCCCGGCATGATTGCCTGCCGAGTTGCTTCGGTGAAACGAAGCAACCCTGGGCACTGTCGGCACCACTCGAAACGCGAGACTGTTCTTTGAAAATTTGGGCCCGTGACGCAAAGAAGGTCTACGTTACCCTCCCCGGGGTAACGACAATGACCTGAACTTTGTAAGTTCGGTGAATTTCAAAATTTGACTAGATTGCGATTCTGGCATCACGCCGGTTGCTTCTCGTCGCCTTGTGCGATGGGTCGCCTGGTGGTGTTGTCAGGAAAAATTGCCAAAATTAAACTGAAGGGTTTGATACTGGCTCAGAACGTACGCTGACGGAATGGATTAGGCATGCAAGTCGAACGCTTGAGCTCTTCGGAGCAATAGAGTGGCGAACGGGTGAGTAAGGCGTGAATCACCTACCCTGTTGAGGGGGACAACCATTCGAAAGGATGGCTAATACCCCATACGCTCCTTCGGGAGGAAAGCTGGCTCTGCTGGCGCTGCAGGAGGGGTTCACGTGCTATTAGCTTGTTGGTGGGGTAATGGCCTACCAAGGCTATGATGGCTAGCCGGCCTGAGAGGGTGTCCGGCCACACTGGGACTGAGACACTGCCCAGACTCCTACGGGAGGCTGCAGTCGAGAATCTTCCACTAATGCGCGAAAGCGTGATGGAGCAATTCCGTGTGTAGGATGAAGGCCTTAGGGTTGTAAACTACTGTTGGAAGGGCGTAATCCCTGGGTGTTAATACCACTCCAGGTTGAACTCCCTTCGGAGGAAGCAGCGGCTAAATTCGTGCCAGCAGCCGCGGTAATACGAATGCTGCAAGCGTAGTTCGGAATCACTGGGCATAAAGAGCACGTAGGCGGCCATTTAAGTCAGCTGTGAAATCCCTCGGCTTAACCGAGGAACTGCAGCTGATACTGATTGGCTTGAGTACGGGAGGGGAGAGCGGAATTCCTGGTGGAGCGGTGATATGCATAGAGATCAGGAGGAACGCCGGTGGCGAAAGCGGCTCTCTGGACCGTTACTGACGCTGAGGTGCGAAAGCTAGGGGAGCGAACAGGATTAGATACCCTGGTAGTCCTAGCCGTAAACGATGGGTACTAAGTGGGGGGACTCCCAAGGTCTCCCTGCCGGAGCTAATGTGTTAAGTACCCCGCCTGGGGAGTATGGTCGCAAGGCTAAAACTCAAAGTAATTGACGGGGGCTCACACAAGCGGTGGAGCATGTTGTTTAATTCGATGCAACGCGAAGAACCTTACCTGGGCTTGACATTTATGTGGTACCAAACCGAAAGGGGCGGGACCGTCTTTTGGCGGAGCATAAACAGGTATTGCATGGCTGTCGTCAGCTCGTGTCGTGAGATGTTGGGTTAAGTCCCGTAACGAGCGCAACCCTTATCCTTAGTTGCCAGCACATAATGGTGGGGACTCTAGGGAGACTGCCGGTGTCAAACCGGAGGAAGGCGGGGACGACGTCAAGTCATCATGGTCCTTACGCCCAGGGCTACAAACGTGCTACAATGGTCGGTACAATGAGCAGCAAAGCCGTGAGGTGGAGCAAATCTCAAAAAGCCGGCCCCAGTTCGGATTGAAGGCTGCAATTCGCCTTCATGAAGTCGGAATCGCTAGTAATCGCAGGTCAGCCATACTGCGGTGAATGTGTTCCTGAGCCTTGTACACACCGCCCGTCAAGCCACCCAAATGGACCGCACCCGAAGTCGCTACCCTAACCGTAAGGAGGGGGGTGCCGAAGGTGAGGTTTGTGAGGGGGACTAAGTCGTAACAAGGTAGCCGTAGGGGAACCTGCGGCTGGATCACCTCCTTTCTAAGGGATAACTTGGACCGTTGTGATGGGTGACCATCCTGCGGAACTTCTTGGGGACTTTCTTATACGTTGCGGGCCCTTTTTTGAGATCCGGTGACCATTCGGTTTGCCCGGAGTCTTTTTTTTGGATTCCAGGGGCTTATAGCTCAGCTGGTTAGAGCGCATCCCTGATAAGGATGAGGTCGGTGGTTCGAGTCCACCTAAGCCCATTCGCTCTTTTTCCTTAAATAAAGACCCGTGCGTGGGAGACTTCATTGTCTTCCAGGACTGACTCGTTACCTGTTTTGCGGGGATGTAGCTCAGCTGGGAGAGCGCCTGCTTTGCAAGCAGGGGGTCAGGGGTTCGAGCCCCCTCATCTCCATTTCTCGTTCTTTGAAAATTCGGTAGTTGGTCATAATGTTAACAAAGTAAAGGTGAGCAATTTCAATTGCTCTGCAATTTTAGTCATTTTCGAGAGCGCATGAAACTCTAGACGACTGCTTTGCTTGTTCTCCAATAGTCACGGGCCTTGATCTCTGGTTTACCAGGGTGAGATGACTGTGATTTGCGGCGTGCATGCGAGAAATAGTGGTCAAGCTAAGAAGAGTGTATGGTGGATGCTCTGGTGCCAAGAAGCGATGAAGGACGTGGCAAGGCTGCGATATGCCTCGGTGAGCCGCCCAGTAGGCTTTGACCCGGGGATTTCCGAATGGGGAAACCCTTCCCGTTGGAGACGGGAAATCCAGTTCTGAATACATAGGAGCTGGAAGCGAACGAGGGGAACTGAAACATCTAAGTACCCTCAGGAAAAGAAAGAAACCTCGACTTCCTGAGTAGCGGCGAGCGAAACGGAAACAGCCCAAACCTGAGTGATGTCAAGCCTGCAGGCGTTGTCATTTGGGTGTTGTGGGAGTGTCTAGTTCGGACTGCAGTCCGAGCAGAAGGTTACAAAAACTTGTGTTAGTCGAAGGGTCTGGGAAGTCCCACCTAAGATGGTGATAGTCCAGTAGACGAAAGCACAAGTTCCTTCAGATATTTCCCGAGTAGCGCCAGTCCCGTGGAACCTGGCGTGAATCTGGGGGGACCACCCCCCAAGGCTAAGTATTCCTTGGCATCCGGTAGCGAATAGTAGCGTGAGTGAATAGTGAAAAGTACCCCTGCTAGGGGAGTGAAATAGTACCTGAAACCATACATTTACAAGCTGTGGAAGCCCTATGTCTTCGGACACGGGCGACCGCGTACCTTTTGCATAATGGGCCGGCGAGTTACAGTTTGATGCGAGGTTAAGTCTCTCAGGGACGTATCCGAAGCGAAAGCGAGTCTGAACAGGGCGTTCAGTATCAGGCTGTAGACCCGAAAGTGAGTGATCTATCCATGGCCAGGTTGAAGCGGATGTAAAAATTCGTGGAGGACCGAACCCACTTGTGTTGAAAAACGAGGGGATGAGCTGTGGATAGGAGTAAAAGGCTAATCAAACTCACAGATATCTGGTTCTCTCCGAAATAGCTTTAGGGCTAGCCTCGGGTGATAGCCGTTGGGGGTAGAGACACTGACCGGGGTCGTGGGGGCTTCCCGCCTACCCGCCCTAGCCAAACTCCGAATACCAACGGTCGTATCCCGGGAGTCAGACCTTGGGGGATAAGCTCCATGGTCGAGAGGGAAACAACCCAGACCGCCAGCTAAGGTCCCAAATACAGACTCAGTGATGAAGGAAGTGTTAGTGCTAAGACAGCCAGGATGTTGGCTTAGAAGCAGCCATCATTTAAAAAGTGCGTAATAGCTTACTGGTCGAGCACTTTCGCGCCGAAAATTTTTGGGGCTAAGTCTGTAACCGAAGCTGCGGGATGTGAAAACATCAGTAGGAGAGCGTTCCATACAGGATGAAGGGATACCGTGAGGAGTCCTGGACAGTATGGAAGTGAGAATGCCGGCATGAGTAGCGATAAAATGAGTGAGAATCTCATTCGCCGAAAACCTAAGGTTTCCTGGGCAAGGCAAATCCGCCCAGGGTTAGGCGGCTCCTAAGGCGAGGCCGAAAGGCGTAGTCGATGGACAGCAGGTTAATATTCCTGCCCCAGTCACGTGGACGGACAGGGGGGACGGAGGCCGGATGGTGATCGCCCGGGTGAAAGTGGGCGTTTCTGGTCCGAGACAAGTCGTAGGTAAATCCGCGACATCAACGTCAAGGTCCCGGATGGAGTTCTTTTTGAACGAACTCATCGGAAGGACTTCCAAGAAAATCCTCGGTTCGGTTGAAGCGTGAGTGACCGTACTAAAACTGACACAGGTAGGTAAGGTGAGAATCCTAAGGCGCTCGAGAGAACCCTCGTTAAGGAACTCGGCAAAATGACTCCGTAACTTCGGGAGAAGGAGTGCCCCCTCGGGTTATGCTTGAGGGGGTCGCAGTGACAAGGCGGTAGCGACTGTTTACTAAAAACACAGGTCTCTGCTAAGACGGTTAAGTCGACGTATAGAGACTGACGCGTGCTCGGTGCCGGAAGGTTAAAGGGACGGGTTATGCTTCGGCAGAAGCTCAGAACTGAAGCCCCGGTAAACGGCGGCCCTAACTATGAGGGTCCTAAGGTAGCGAAGTTCCTTGTCGGGTAAGTTCCGACCCGCACGAATCGCGTAACGACTTCCGCGCTGTCTCAACGAGGGACTCGGCGAAATTGCAGCAGTGGTGAAGATGCCACTTACCCGCGACTAGACGGAAAGACCCCGTGAACCTTTACTACAGCCTAGTATTGGCTTTCGGTTCAGCATGTGTAGGATAGGTGGGAGACGTTGATGCAGCGACGCTAGTCGTTGTGGAGTCATCCTTGAAATACCACCCTTGTTGTTCTGGAATTCTAACCTTGGCCCGTGAAACCGGGTGAGGGACAGTGCTAGGTGGGTAGTTTGACTGGGGCGGTCTCCTCCTAAAAGGTAACGGAGGAGTCCAAAGGCATCCTCAGTGCGGTCGGTAATCGCACGTAGAGTGTAAAGGTATAAGGATGCTTGACTGTGAGACTTACAAGTCGAACAGGTGTGAAAGCAGGGCTTAGTGATCCGGCGGTCCCGTGTGGAAGGGCCGTCGCTCAACGGATAAAAGGTACTCCGGGGATAACAGGCTGATCTCCCCCAAGAGTTCGTATCGACGGGGAGGTTTGGCACCTCGATGTCGGCTCATCGCATCCTGGGGCTGGAGAAGGTCCCAAGGGTTTGGCTGTTCGCCAATTAAAGCGGTACGCGAGCTGGGTTTAGACCGTCGTGAGACAGGTCGGTCCCTATCTGTCGTGGGTGTACGAGATTTGAGGAGATATTCCCCTAGTACGAGAGGATTGGGGAGTACGGACCTCTGGTGTTCCTGTTGTCGTGTCAACGGCATCGCAGGGTAGCTACGTCCGGGAAGGATAAGCGCTGAAGGCATATAAGCGCGAAGCCCCCTTCAAAACTAGATCTCGCATGAGACTCCTGGAAGACCACCAGGTTGATAGGCCGGGTGTGTAAGCACAGCAATGTGTTCAGCTGACCGGTACTAATACGTCGATCGGCTTGACCGCTATTTCTCATTTGCACGATCTGAGCAATCAGGTTGTCCGGGGTAAGCATGTGCTCCGAAATGACAAAAATGCAGAGTCGAGATTGATCATTCACAGGTAAATCCTGGCTTTGTGACATAGACCAACTACCACTTTTGAAATACTGCTGCGTGTTTCTGTGACTTTGTCCAGATTTCACGTTGCCAGAGTTTCCGGGTGATCATAGTGGAGGGGCCACACCCGTTCCCTTTCCGAACACGGAAGTTAAGTCCTCCACGCCGATGGTAGTGGTTAATCCTGCGAGAGTAGGTCGTTGCCCGGTTTTTGATTTTCTCAGGCTGAAGTTGTCTCTGACGACTTCAGCCTGTTTTTTTATGCCTATTTGACTGGGTAAGTCCAGGATTGCCGTATGTCTTCTGGAATTGCGAACCGATTCCTTGATCGAGTCTTTCCAGCTGCAGGTCCCAGAGCAGTGGCGAATAATTAAAGAATGAGCGCTGACCGCTTTCGCAGTGAATGAAGCGGATGCCGAGTGATTGCTGTGCGGTTGAAGTGTTACTTTTTCTTACGGTCGAGGAACTTCTGCATCCGTTGGTGCTTTTCTTCAGATTCGAAGCATATGGCTTGGCTGATCGATTCCAGCAGATCACTTCCGTGTGACCCTGTTTCGGGCGATCCATCCATGACCTTTTTAGCAAGCTGAACCGCTCCTGGTGCATTTCGGGCGATCTGTTGGGCCCATTCAGCGGTGGTCGTTTCCAGATCTGCATCGGCGACCACCGTATTGACGAGGCCAATGGAGGCGGCTTCTTCCGCAGAAATGATCTTCCCAGTGAAAATCAACTCGCGGGCTTTACCGATCCCCACGAGTCGCTCCAACCGATGACATCCTCCTGCTGCGGGAATGATGCCCAGCCCAACCTCTGGTTGACCAAATTGTGCAGTTTCCGAAGCGATTCGAAGGTCGCAGGCCATGGCGAGTTCATTTCCGCCACCCAGAGCCCAGCCACGGACCATGGCAATCGTCGGGCAAGCAAGTTCTGACACCCTTCTGAAGATAGTCTGGTTGACTCCCTGAAGAGCTTCTTTTGCACCACGAGCTTTGAGTGCGGCGACATCCGCACCTGCGACAAAACTGTCTCCTGCTCCCCGAATGATGAGGCAGCGAAGATCCTGCTGTGCCTCAATCTTGAAGACCGCCTCGTGTAAGGCCTGAATCATTTCACCATCGAGGGCATTTTTCTTTTCAGGCCGATTCAGAATCAAATGGAGGATGTTTTGCTGATCGGGGTCCGGTTCCAACAAGATTCGATCTTCAGACATTTCAGCCTTTCAGAAGGTGATCACGATCTTTCCGATGCTCTGCCGAGATTCCATACGTTGGTGGGCAGCCGCCAGATCCTTGAAAGGATAGACGGAGTCGATCACCGGAACCAGTTCTCTGGCGGCGAAGGGAACGATGAGTTCTCGGAGGAGTGAGGTGGATCCCATCGTGGAACCAATAATCTGCTGATTTTTGAAAAATAGACGTTTCAGTTCTATCGGAACCAGGGATCCCGTCGTTGCCCCACAGGTGGTCAGGCGGCCGCCTCGTGCGAGGGCGAGAAGACTTTGGGACCACGTGGCTTCACCAACATTTTCAAAGACCACATCGGCTCCTTGGCCCCCGGTGAGGGCTTTCACCCTTTTCCACCAATCGCCTTCGTGGGGATCGATCGCTTCATCAGCACCCCATTGAAGAATCTTGTTTCGCTTCTCTTTGGTGCTTCCCGTGGCGATGACTCGGCATCCGCGAGCCTTTCCCAGCTGAATCGCCATGGATCCGACGCCGCTGGTTCCAGCGATCACCAATAGGGTTTCATGATTCTTGAGTCGAGCCTTTTCGAGCATCGACGCACTGGTCAATGTGGATAGTGGAAAAGCAGCGGCTTCTTCCCATGTCGAGTTTTCCGGTTTCGGAAGACATTGTTTTGCCCTTACCGTTACGAATTCGGCACAGGTTCCATCGCATGTTTCTCCGAGAATCCCGTATTCAGAGCACAGGGGGTCCTCGTCATTTGTGCATT
This sequence comes from Planctomycetota bacterium, assembly GCA_002691835.1. The sequence goes on along the minus strand of NZJA01000031.1, from coordinate 11,856 downwards.
GATCACAGTGACCACAAGAAAACCCTGGAGAGAGAAGGATGTTCTGACCGAGCAGGTCCGAATCGACTCCGCTGCCGATTTTGTGAACGATACCTGAACCGTCGCAACCGGGAATAAGGGGGAGGGGAAATCGATGTCCTTCGACCCCCCGACGGACCCATAAATCGAGGTGATTGAGAGCCATGGCCTTTAATCGAATCACCACTTCGCCCTCGCCGGGTTCAGGGACAGGCACCTGATCCTGGATCAGGACTTCTGGGCCACCATGGTGTTCTATCCGCACTCGCTGCATCATTTGTGAGGTATTATTCATGAAGATCCCTGTTAAAAAGCAAGGTCATCCGGTCCGACAAGGCCTTGCCGATCTGCCCAGCGTGGATTTCGCTTCTCGAGAAATGCTTCGACGCCCTCTCTGGAATCGGGATGACTCAATATTCCATCCAGATAATCCTTTTCCAGTTCGGGAAGGTACCGGGCCCACTGCTCGCGCGCTCTTCGATGAAATTGGCGTGCTGTGAAAGCCAGGATCGCGGGACTCATCTTTTGGTACGGAGCAATCTCAGCCTGAATCGCCTGTTCAATTTGGCCTTCAGGAACAAGGACGTCGATGACTCCCTGATGGGGGAATTTCTTGGCTTCTGTGATTTCTCCGGCGCAAACCAGACGGACTGCGGAACCCACGGAGCTGCGGGCCAACATCTGGATCCAGCCTGCGGGTGGGAAACAGCCGAGTTTGATTTCGGGGAGTCCTATTTTTGCATTTTCCTCCATCAGAATTCTGTCACATGCCAGAGCCAGTTCCAGTCCTCCACCGAGGCAATGACCAGTGACAGCTGCTACCGTGATGGCATCGAGAGAGAGCAAGGCGTCGAGGCAGGCATGAAAACGTGGCAGCAATTTTGGCATCTTTTCAGGGGTGTGTTCAGCGATGTCTGTTCCACTGCAAAATTCCTGACCTTCACCCTGAATGACGACGATTCTGGCGACATCGTCATCTCGAATACTGAAAATCGCTTCCAGAAGTTCCTCGCACTGATCGAGGTCGAGAATATTGAGTGGAGCGGAGTCGAGGATGATGCGGGCAACCGCAGTTTCTTCGACGCTTTCATTTCGGACATGAATGGGCATTATCTACCTTTCAACGACCTTCAAATTCAGGAGTTCTTCGCTCCCGATTTGCGGCCATTCCTTCTTGGGCATCCTCGCTCTGAAAGAGTCTTTGCTGAAGTTCTCGCTCGAGTGAGAGTCCGTCTTGAAGACCGAGATCTGCTCCACCCTGGATACTGCGTTTGATCAGTCCCACTGCCAAACCTGCTCCTTGGGGCGGAGCCAATGATTGGGCATATTCGCGGACAGCCTGACTGAATCCCTCTTCCGGGAAGACTTTTTGGACGAGCCCCTCGTGCATGGCTTCCTTCATGGAAATCATTTTTCCTTCAATGCACCATTCGAGAGCGGAAGCTTTGCCAAGCAGGCGGGCCAATCGTTGGGTTCCGCCAGTTCCCGGAAGTACGCCCAGTTGAACCTCTGGAACTCCAATTCTCGAGTTTCCTGAGCAAGCGATTCGGATATCGCAAGCCAACGCCATTTCCAATCCTCCGCCGACACAATGACCTTGTATTTCAGCGATGACCAGTTTGGGAGTCTGTTCCAATCGGCTTAATGTTTCGTTGGCATGGAGACAGAAAGAGTACTTCCATTCAGGAGTGACTGACTGAAGCATGCCAATATCTGCTCCCGCACAAAAGAACTTGCTTCCTTCACTTCTGAGAATGATGACATGCGTTTCCGGGTCGAAACGAGCTTCAAGAATCGCTTCATCGAGTTGCTTCATCAGAAGGTAAGAGTAGCAATTGGCTGGGGGAGCATCGATGGTGAGAATTCGGATCGGACCGTCTGATTCGACATGAATTTGCGGTGTGATTTCTGGGCCAGAATCTGATTCATTGCTCATAGTTGCTCCTACTACAGGTCTCAAAGCGGGTTCAGGTGGCCTGGGGAGACCGGACCCCTGAGAGATTCGCACCCGCAGTGCTGAATCGCAAGGTCCTCCTGCTGAACGGTTTGCCTGCGGGATTCCATTTGTTCCACAAAATGGGCGGGTAGCATGGAGTCAGGTCGTGGAAGCGATCACCCACTTGGAGAGGAACCACATGTCGATGAATATTACCGTGATTGGTGCAGGAACGATGGGGGCCGGTATTGCCCAGGTGGCGGCAATTCATGGATACCAGACGACGCTTTGCGACGTCTCTGAGAGTCAGCTTTCAGCAGCCCGTGCCGGCATTGAAGCCAGTGTCGAAAAAGGGATCGCCCGGGGAAAAACCCCGGAAACGGCACGTGAGAGAATCAGTTCCGGGTTAATCATGGAATCCCAGCTTGAGAAAGCCTGCACGGGTGCAAATGTCGTGATCGAAGCGGTTCCGGAAGACCTCAATTTGAAGCAATCGATTTTCAAGCAGGTCGAGCCTCTCGTCGCAAAGGATGCACTGTTAGCTTCCAATACCTCGTCCATCCCCATCGGTGAACTCGCAGATGGTCTCGATCATCCTGATCGGTTTGTGGGGATGCATTTCTTTAATCCGGTTCCTGTGATGGCACTGATTGAGGTGATTCGCGGGGGAAAAACCACCGACAGCGCCATCGACCGTACCGTGCAGTTAGCCAAAGATCTTTCCAAGGAACCCATCGTTGTGAAAGATTCTCCAGGATTCGCCACCAGTCGTCTGGGATTGGTGATTGGCCTCGAGGCCATTCGTATGCTGGAAGATGGTGTTGCGAGTGCTGAAGAGATCGATAAGGCGATGGAATTGGGATATCGACATCCGATGGGCCCTTTGAAGTTGACCGATCTTGTCGGACTGGATGTTCGGTTGGCCATCGCAGAAGTTCTCCACGAGCAGATTGGAGAGCAGTTTAGCCCTCCCCAACTCTTGCGAGATATGGTCGCTAAAGGGCATTTAGGTAAAAAAAGTGGTCAGGGATTTCATGACTGGAATGCCTGAGCATCTCCATTGATTGCCGTGTTGGACCTCGACCATTGACCCCAAGCACCCTCCCGGTAGAGTTATGAGGTGAGGGTTTGTGTGCGTTTTCGCCCGGAAACGCGCTCTATTTATGCAAGGGAGTGAACAATGGTGAGGTTTTTCTGCCTGATAGGGCTGTTGGGTACCCTTTTGATCCCAGCGATTTCTGAAGCTCAAGATGCCTCCGTGACCTTGACCGGTGGATCCGGTGCCACAGGTGACGTGATTGGCAGCTCTGTTACTCTCGACACGAGTGTCGTTGTGCAGGGTTGGTCGCTGGGAGTCTGTCATCCTGAAGCTGATTTGAATTTGCTTTCAGTCAGTGACGGTGAAACGACTCTGGTCGTAAATGGCGGCTCTCCTCCTGATTTCAATGAAGTCAACATTGTCACTGGCGGAGTAACGGTGGGGGTCGTCATCAGTTTCGTCGGGAGTAGTTCGCTAGATCCCGGGACCGGCTATGGATTGTTGAATCTTGAGTATGAACTGATCGGAGTTCCTGGAGTCACGCCGATCGATGCGGCTCTGGAGTTTTGCTCCGTTCTCGGTTCTCCACCAGTTGACAATGTTGTGGTCTCCGGTGGATCGAGCCTCGTGCCGGATCAAAACAATGCCAATATTCAGATTCTTCCTCCCCCGGATTTCTGCCTGGATCCAGTTTGCACAGGTGGGGTCTCCGATTCCATTTTAACTTGGACCGAATGCACGCCTTTTGACTATGTCCTGATTCACAGGGATGGCGAGTTGATTGCCATGGTTGATTCAGGGGCTTTGGAGTACGTGGACGAGGGACTTGATCCAGGAGCTTACGTTTACGCTTTCGTAGGGGTTGTTTTTGCAGGCCCTGAGCCAGAGCCTACAGTCGTTACCAACTCTTGCAGTACAGCCATCATTCCGGTGACTGCACAAGGCATCTCTCCAACGACGGATCATTACCTCGGTGGAGACACGATCACGCTCAACGGTAGCGGATTTCTGGCTGCTCCAGATACGGTGGTCTCCATCAATGGTATTCCTCTCGGAAATCAGGTCATCGTCGATGACAACACTGTGACTGGTACTATTCCGGCTTCTAATGCAGGGATTGGTGCAGTCAATGTCGACGTCGTGAATTCTTTGGGTAATGCTTCACTCGACCAGGGTTTTACCTACGGCTTCATTCGTGGAGTTGTGAATGGGGACGTGATTCTGGATATCGGCGATGCGATGTATATCGCCATGTATCTTTTCAATGGTGGAGGAGAGCCTGAATGTCTCGAGGCTGCTGAAGCTAATGGAGATGGGGTCATCGATATCGCCGACTCCATCTACGTCGTGGCTTACCTGTTTCGAAATGGGCCGAACCCTGCGGCTCCATTCCCTGCGGCGGGCTTGGATGATGATCCTTCGGGAGGATTTGGCTGTAACCCCTGAATTCAACAAGCATGAGGGGTCTGATTGACCGAATCAGCTCCGTTCGGTATGCTTCTTCGTCCTTGAAGGGTGATGCTGGATTCAGAATCACCGATTGAGGTCAACAATATCGGGGTGTGGCTCAGTTTGGTAGAGCGCCACGTTCGGAACGTGGAGGCCGGAGGTTCAAATCCTCTCACCCCGACCATTTTTAAGAATTGAGGCCGCGTTGCTCAGCAACGCGGCCATTTTTTGTATTGAAAGTCTCAGGGGTGAAGGCTGGATGTTATCTTCATAACCTTGTGGGATTTTCGATCCACAATAGGAGCCCTCAGGGAGCATTGAGCCCAGTGCCAATTTGCTTGGGTGAATCAAGACTGTGGTGTGTGATTCGTGAACTCGTGGATCATTTTCGGTGACTGGGGCTCTGTGATGGTGTTGGTTTGTTACGGATGAATTTAGCTCTTCGGTGTAAAGGAAATCAAAGTGGATACCCTCTCTGGTGTAGATCGCGTTTCGTTAGAGCGCTACGCACAATTAATTGTTACTCGTGGCTGTAATGTTCAGCCAGGTCAATTTTTTCAGATTGGCGCAGATGCAGAGAGCACTGACTTTGCGGTGTTGGTCGCAGAGGCTGCCTATCAGGCTGGGGCTGCTTTTGTCAATGTCGATCTGTCAGACGACCGCATTCAGAGAGCCCGTATCCTCAGATCGGTGAAGGAAGAATTTCTGGATCACGTCCCGTCTCATATCCCTGTGCGATTCGATGAGATGATCGAGAGCCGTGGGGCTGTGGTTCGATTGATTGGTCCCAAAGACCCCAACGTGCTTTCCGGAATGCCTGCTGATAAAACCAATCGAGTCCGCTTGGCAGGACATCAGGCTGCCAAAAGATTTTATAGCGAGGGCATCGGTTTGTCGGCCGTTCAATGGTGCGTTGCCGCAGCTGCGACCATTGGCTGGGCTGAATCCATCATGGACGATGTTCAGGGTGAAAAAGCCCGGCAGTGTCTTTGGAACGAGCTCCTGCAAATTGTTCGTGCTGACAAGGAAGATGTCTTTGAGCGCTGGACGGACCATGTGGCCCACCTGAAAGAACGATCTCGAAGGCTCAATGATTTAAATCTTTCAACGATTCATTTCGCGGGGCCAGGAACCGATTTGACCGTAGGTCTGTCGCCGCTCGCTCGATTTGCAGGGGGAGGGGCTCAGAGCCAACGGGAAGTTGAATTCATTCCAAATCTTCCAACTGAAGAGGTCTTTACGACTCCTGATTGGCGACTGACAGAAGGAGTGGTTCGTGTGACTCGCCCCTTTGTCGTCAATGGGGAGTTGGTAAAGGATTTGGTCATGACCTTCTCTTCCGGAGAGCTCGTGGATTTTGATGCTTCTGAAGGGGCAGACGCACTGACGGCATACGTGGACAGTGACCCTGGGGCAAGGAGATTGGGTGAGGTTGCTCTGGTTGGAACAGATTCGCCAATTTTTCAAAATGGTCGTGTCTTCAAGGAGATTCTTCTCGATGAGAATGCCGCTTGTCATATCGCGGTAGGAAATGCTTACAAAAGTTGCCTGCTAGATGGCGAAAGTCTCTCTCCAGAGAAATTGGAAGAGATCGGCTGCAATTCTTCATCTGCTCACACCGATATGATGATCAGTGACGAATCAGTGCAAGTCATCGGTCGATCCGCTGATGGATCAGAGCATGAAATCATTCGGCAGGGTGCTTGGGTTCTGGGAGAATGAACTCCACTCGATTTCCGGAAGTTGTTCAGCTCGAATATCGTTCCCTTGATGTGTCATTGAGTGAAAGCTTCGCCATCTCTGGAGGAGTGGCGCATCAAGCTGAGCTGGTTCTCGTTCGAGTCCGTGACTCGGACGGTAATTTCGGCTTGGGAGAAGCCGCCCCTTTTCCTGCTTATGACGGAGTGACTCGAGATCTCATTTTGCAATCCCTCGAGGTCACAGATTATTCAACATTGAGCAATTGGGGAAACATCGACAGTTCGATCGTCGAGCCCTCTGAGCACTTTGTTGATCTGGGTTTGCCAGATTTGCCGGGCCCTCTCACTGCGGCCTTGGAAATGGCCTGGCTAGACCTCCGTTGCCGTCAGTTGAGGATTCCCGTCCACCAACTTCTTGGATCAGAAGGTCAGCAGCCCATCTCTGGGATTACGGTAGTCGTGGGAGATGTCGATCATGCCCGGGAATCGGCAACAAAATATCGGGACATGGGCTTCCGAGATCTAAAGATCAAGCTCAGTGGTGAAGTCGATCTGGATATCGAAAGAATCGAAGCGATCACTCAGATCGATTCTCAGAGTCGAATACTTTTGGATGCCAATGGAGCCTTCAGCTTGGCTGAAGCTCGAATGTTTGTGGCTGCTTTAGAGTCGAGGCAGATCTCGATTACATTTCTGGAGCAGCCTCTTGCAGCTCAGGCGATCTCTGAGCATCTGCAATTGGCACAGAACTGTTCTTTTCCCTTGTTGGCTGATGAGTCCTGTATTTCTACCGAAACGTTTTCACGATGCCTCGACGAGGGTGGGTTTGCAGGAGTGAACCTCAAAACCCAGAAAAGCGGTGTCTTCGAAGCGATTCGGATGCACCGGATGGGGCTCGAACGGGGGTGTCGCCTGATGATTGGTGGTATGGTTGAGTCACCTCTGTCGATGACTCTCTCTGCACATATGGTCATAGCTTTGGGCAATTTCGACTGGGTCGATCTGGACACACCCCTTTTTATGGCTGAGCATCCCTTCTGTGGTGGGATCGAATTTGATCGGGGTGTCGTAAAGATTAATGAGGGGCCCGGTTTGGGAATCTCGGTCGATGACGACTTCATTGGTTTTGGAAGTCCAAAATGGACTTCTGTATGGCAAGGAGAGAGACATTGAGCTTGTTTCCGATCTTAATGGTATTTCTGCTGGGGCTTCCATTTCAGGAATCCAGCGGACCCGATGAGGGTGCCTCAGCTCAGCCTGACGTCTCTGTTCCGGTTGTAAAGTTTGTTCAAAAAGTCACGGGCAGGCCTGGCAGTCCTGATTCTGAAACTCAGATTCAGCGAGTCATTCTGGCGTCTGATCGTGTATGGCTTTTAGACGAGCAACGTCGGTTGATTCAAATTTTGAGAGGGGATCTGACTCCTCCGGTGCTCTGGGAGGTTTCTGCGGATCTTGGTCGTTATCGTGAGTTAACGGATCTGTCGCAAATTCAAAAAGATCGCTGGGTTCAAGAGAAGCAGTTCATTCAGCGGTTAGATGGATTACCTGCATCGGAGCGTGAGCAGCTGCTCAAGGGGGCTCACATTTGGCTAAATGATGAGGGGCAATCGATTCGTGTCGTTCGGGTCGTGGAGATGGAAGCCGCTGAATCAGAAAAAGAATCTTCAAAGAGACGTGTTCAGGTTTTTGAGAACGATCGTTTGGTCGCAGATCTGTGGCTGGCTGATCTGCAAATTCCATTTTCATTGGCTCCTCTTCATGAAGCTACCGGTGCCTTTAGTTCAGAGGTCTTTGAGGTGATTCGCGACCTGAAAGGTTTTCCCGTGTCTGGGACCATCTATGTCGTCACCGCAACTTTGACGCACCCCCTTGAATTTGTGATTGAGAACATCGAGAAGTCGAGTGTGTCGGTCAACTACTTTGAACTGCCTGAAAATTGTCAAAAAGAAGAGCAACGTTCCTTTTTGAATTGTCCAATTTGTGGATCTGAAGTAGAGCGTGAAAGCTCTGCAGCGAGGGCCCGGGACAGGGAGGGGCGCTGGATATTCTTTGACTCCAGAGAATGCTTCTCAGAGTGGAAAAAGCAGAGAAAGACCCGGCAGCGCTGAGGCTGAAGAGTCGATTGAAGTCAGCGCTCGAGAGATTCGTGCAATGCGCCCAGGTCAACGGGTTGATCCTTGAGTGAGTCCTCAACAATCTTGCCGATCCTTTTGAGGGCCTCATTATCTTGCCCTTCAATTCTGGCTGTCAGGTTTGCTGTCGTATTGGAAGCGCGAATAAGCATCCAGCCATCAGCGAAGGAGAGGCGAACTCCATCCAGGTCAATGAGTTTTCCACCTTTAGGATCTGATCGGAATGTGGCGACGAGATGGTCAACGACTCCAAACTTGTCCTTTTCAGCCACCGGGATTTTGACTTCCGGGGTCGATACCTTTTCAGGGATATCCGCAAACAAGTCTGAGCACCGACAGTTCTTTTGCGACATGATTTCGAGTGTCAGAAGAGCTGCGAAGAAGGCGTCGTCGAAACCATCTCCTTTGTGATTTACGCAGATATGACCCGAAAGTTCTCCAGCCAGGATCGCACCGGTTTCGCGCATTTTTTCTTTAATAATCGAGTGGCCGGTTTTGCTGAGAATCGGTTCACCGCCTGCGGCAAGGATTGCAGGTTCGATGTCATCCGAGCATTTGACGTCGAAGATGATTTTCCCACCTGGAACCTCTTCAAGAAGATGTCTGGCAAACGCCAACAGAAGCAGGTCTGCAGAGATCTTCTGACCATTTTCATCGATCAGCCCCACTCTGTCTGAATCGCCATCGAAACCGAATCCACAGGCATAGTCTCCCGAGGCGACTTTTTCACACAGCGCTTTCATGTACTTGGGAACTTCAGGATCAGGCAGGTGATTTGGGAAGCTGCCATCGGGCTCAGCGTAGAGAGCATCGACTTCGATTCCCAATCTTTCGAAAAGCGGAAGGATGACTGGGCCAGCAGTGCCGTTTCCACAGTCGATGGCGACTTTTAGTCCCGCCGGGAAAGAAAAGCGTTCGACCCGTGAATCGAGATATTCAGACATGATGTCTTTGCTGCTGCGGGTTCCAATCGTCGAACTGGGAGTGGCTAATTGGCACTTGCCGTAAAGGACCTGGAGCTCGTCTCCCCAGATAGGGTAAAGACCCCGAGTGATTTTCAATCCGTTGTAGTTAATGGGATTGTGGCTACCGGTAATCATCACGCCACCGTCGCAGTTGAGGTGCTTCACGGCCCAATAAAGTACGGGTGTTGGGACTTCATGGATTTCGATGACGTCGAGCCCGGCAGAGCAGATGCCCTCTGTCAGAGCGGCTGCGAACTCCGGACTGGATTCGCGAACGTCATGGCCGACAACGATGCTTTTGGCAGAGTCTTCGGCAAGATGTTGGCCGAGACCCAGTCCAATTTGGCGGATCCTGTCAGGGGTGAGATCTTCGTCGACGATTCCGCGAATGTCATAAGTTCTGAAGATCCCCTGTGGAAGTGGACTGTTTTCGTTCATTTTGCCTCCTGATATTGGCCAATCATATCTCAAAAAAGGAAGATGACCATTTCATTAGGATACGACACCAGTCTTTTGAAGTCAGAAGAGATGGATCTCCTCTCTGTCATGCAAGGACCTTGAGAGTTATCCTTCGGCAAAGATTGTTTTCGATGGGGGAGGTGCTGCATGTTCAGCATTCGTGGCGCGTGTAAATGGCTATTGCCGGCAGCCTGCTTGCTGGCTTTCAGTTTCGGATCTCCGGTTTCAGCGATGTCTATCGATGAAGCAGGGGGGGCAGTTGTCGATACTTCTGTTGCTTCTCAGAGTGAAGCGAGTGAGGGCGACGATGCCGTCTCCGAGTCGCTAATGGGAAGATTTCGCAGCATTCTGGGGCTCTTTGCATTTTTAGGACTTTGCCTGCTCCTTTCCGTATCCCGTAAAGACGTGAACTGGAGGACTGTGGGCTGGGGATTAGCTCTGCAATTCCTCCTCGGTTTATTGATACTGAAAACAAGTTGGGGTGCAAAATTTACCACCGGTGCCAAAGAGGTGTTTCAGGGGATCCTTGAGTATTCTGAAGTAGGAACATCGATGGTGTTTGGACAACTGTCGGCAGTAGATGGCGCCGGGTTCCAGCTGTGGATTGTTCTTCTTGGAACGATTATTTTCGTTTCTGCCGTCATGGCCGTTCTTTATCACATCGGGATTCTTCAATTTGTCGTCTGGTGTATCGCCCGGGTCATGCAGAAAACCATGGGCACGAGTGGTCCTGAATCCCTTGCTGCAGCTGCCAATATTTTTGCTGGTCAAACTGAGGCACCATTAGTGATCCGACCCTACCTTAAGACGATGACGAATTCTGAAGTGATGGCATTGATGACCGGTGGAATGGCCACGGTTGCGGGGAGTGTTTTTGCAGCTTATGTGGGGATGGGAATCGATGCCGGCCACCTGCTCGCTGCCAGCTTTATGTCTGCTCCCGCCGCACTGGTGATTGCGAAAGTCTTGATCCCGGAAAAACCGAGTCAGGTCGAAACTTCGACGGCAAAGTTTGAGATCAACCGAACCGATTCCAATGTTCTCGATGCCGCATGTCGCGGAACCAGTGAAGGTTTGATGTTGGCCCTCAATGTCATCGCAATGCTGATTGCATTTGTAGCCATGGTCGCGCTGGTCAACGGAACTCTAAATTGGATCTTTAATGATCAATTCAACCTGACGATTCTCTTTTCGTACCTGTTTTATCCCTTTGCCTGGTTACTTGGAGTGGATCAGCAAGATGTCTTTACAGTGGCTTCTTTGATCGGAACCAAAACGGTCCTCAATGAGTTTGTCGCCTTTATGGATCTTTCGGGGGAGAAGGGTGCGGGATTGACGGAGCGTTCTAAGATCTTGACCACTTATGCTCTTTGCGGATTCGCCAACTTTGCCAGCGTGGCGATACAAATCGGGGGGATTTCGAGCCTTGAGCCTGAATTGAGACCACGATTGGCAAAAATGGGGATTCGGGCATTGGTCGGTGGAACTCTTGCTGCACTCATGACCGGTTGCGTGGTGGGTGTTCTGTTGTGATCGAAGAAGCTCGGGATTATCTGATTCGAAGATGGGGCCAGTGGCGACCTTCAGTCGGGATCGTGCTGGGTTCTGGAATACAGCTTTCAGGCTCTGATTTTCGTGAGGTCGACAGGGTTCCCTGTCATGAAATTCCTCATTTGCCAACGCCTTCAGTCGAGGGGCATGCTGGTGAATGGATCTGTTTTGACCATGGAGATATGCCAGTTCTCTTATTGGGTGGGCGTGTCCATCTATACGAGGGCCATTCGGTTGAATCGGTGACGACAGGAATGGAAATTCTCTCCGCCGTTGGCTGTGAAAATGTAATTTTGACGAATGCTGCCGGGGGGATTCGGGCCGGTTGGGTTCCAGGTGAGGTGGTCATGATTGATGGCCATCTGGATTTTCAAAAGCTGGGGATGATTTCTCCCGGCGGAACTGGAAGTGTCTACGATCGCGAATGGCAAAATCGCATTCAGGAGCGAGTCCTGGAGAAGACCGGGAAAGTTCTCCCGGCAGGGGTGTATGCAGGGCTTCCAGGACCGACCTACGAAACTCCTGCAGAGATTCGCATGTTACAGAGCCTGGGGGCTGACCTGGTTGGAATGTCGACGATTCAAGAAGCCCGAAAAGCTGCCGCCAT